>CAYJPR010000090.1:0-5212 GCA_964372075.1 uncultured Desulfovibrionaceae bacterium
GGTTCTTTTTAAGGTGTCAAATATCTTATAACTAGCCGATACTTAAAACGTATTTTCATACGTTTTTAAGAAAGGCACGCTCACTTCAAATACCCCTTTAGGGGGCGCTGGAAGTAAATTCCGGCTTATTTTACGTGGCGGCAAGCCATGCCGCGGGCATGATTTGTGTCGTCGACATCTGAAAAAAGTATTTCATATGTCTAAACTTTGCCAGAAAACGTATTTCATACGTTAATTTCTGGCAAAGTTTATTACGGCATTTAAACTAAAAGTTTTATTTTTACTGATAGTTAAATGACTTTTCAGTGTCGACTATCTGCTCTCGCAGTCAACAGGGCAGTTTACTTAAAATTGCTAAAACACTATTTCGTTAAAGGCTTACATGGAGGATGTATTTAGTAATGTTTGCTGCACAAGTATGGTAAGGCCGTCATCGCTTTCAAATTTGTCAAAGGTAGTACCATTTGCCCCTTGAATGCTGCCAGTATTGTTCCATCCCGTGCCGTCAAAACTTCCATTTTCAATGGATTCCAGTGCCTCTTTGGTGGTGGCGTCATTGTCATCTTGGGCGCCTTGCACAATAACTTCCACATTGGTGAGGGTGCCGTTTTCAATCATAGCATCCACATCGGTTCCTTTATCGGCCAAAAGCACGTCCATACCCGGGGTGCCGTCTTCTTCCGAACCGCCGTCTATGAGTAGATTGGAAAGATCAAGGCTATCGCCGTCAAGTCCACGAAGGTCAATGGTATCATTGCCAGAACCGCCATGTACGGTGTCGTTGATATCGGCTAAAATCAAATCATCGCCGGCGCCGCCTTCGAGTACATCTTTTCCAATGCCGCCATCGATAATATCGTTACCTTCACCACCAAAGATAACATCATTACCTGAACCACCGTGTAAATAGTCATCACCGGCTCCGCCGTGCAGTGCATCATCACCACCGCCACCAAAGACCACATCGTGCCCATCACCAGCGTTAATGGTATCACTACCGCCAAAGCTCACCAGCAGATCATCTTCGTCGGAGCCCGTGGTGCTTTGGTTCTCAAATTTTACCTGCACGTTTATTTCATCGTCAGTGATATTACCGTCGCCATTAATATCCACCGAGACGCCGTCTTGTATATGTTCAGCGGCGGTATTTTCAATGGAGTTGCTGATTTCATCCAGTAATTCGTGTTGTCCTTCTTCTGCCAGTTCAATGATATCGCCAATATCAGAGGTGCTGATGCTGGCGTCTACGCCTTCCACATCACCTAGAGCTTCGTTGATAACATCCACCACGGCTTCTTGCATTTGCAAGTCCACTTCCCTTGCCACCACATCCATGATTTCTTTAAAGCTTTCTGTTAAGTCATCGGTATTGTAAACTTGTCCATCTATGGTAATGCTTTGTAAGAAGTCGTGATCAGCGCCCGAACCAAAGCCCACGGCAAAGAGGCCGCTTTCGCCATTATCACTGTCATAGCCCATGGCTTCATTGAGAGCGTCGGCGGAATCTTGGGTATGTGTTTTTTCATTTTCCGAAGCATAATCACCACTGCCGTCAACAATGACACCCACAGTGCCTGCGTTCACCCACGTTCCAGCCACATTTACTTGCAAGGTGGGAGCATTAATGGCAGTGCCATTGGCGGCTTCGCTTTGTACAAGGCGATATTCCACGCCATTTTCTGTCCAAGTATGTCCATGGGCGCCATCAGCTATATCAGCGGCACTATTTAAGGTTTGTCCTTGTACATTGACTACTCCTGTAAAGGTGTCGCCGGGTTCCACCTCTATGGCAGGGGCTTTTTGTAAAGGTTGGGCATCTTCTTCCACTTTGGGGGAACCCTTGGTGGAAAAGTCTATTTCTACCTCGCCTTCGTACCAAACATCGCCCTTACCACTACTGCCATTATCGTGTAAGCAGGTAATGATATCACCATCAGCATTCTTATAGGTGGTGTAGCCGTCGTTGGCATATTGCTTATTTTGATAATCATGGGTGTAGTCTTCAAGAAGTTCGTAGCTTTCCCCTTGGAAGATCACAGTATTGCTGTCTACAGTTTCAATAAGTCCTTGCACGGGGCTGCCCTTCACAGAACTGTCTACCACAATTTCCCCTTCAAACCACATATCGCCCTTACCGCTGGTGCCATTGTCTTGAATACATGTGATAACACTGCCATCTTCGGCCGTATAGGTGATGACAGCATCCACAGCAAGGCCAGCATTGTTGTAATCAGACTGTTCATAGCTTTCCAGCGTATAGGTTTTTCCCTCAAAGGTCACCGTTTGAAAGGGGGTACTGTCGGCATCATTGCCTTGGGTTACTACTTCATAGGTTACAGTATCTTCCAAGGCATAGGTAGGTTTACCATCTGTCATAAAGATGGTTTTATTGATGCTGCTGTCAATGGCATCTTGCCCCAGCGAGTTAAACCAACCCGTGGCTGCCTCAAAGGCGGCGTCCATATTGGTGCCTTCTTTGCCTCCGCCAGACCATTCTACGCCGGAAAGTAAACTTTCAAAGGCATTGTCTTGAGTCAGGTCGTCAGAACTAACCTGCAATTGTACTTGTGCCCCTTTATTATAATCGATGAGGCAAAGGTTGATTTCCACAGCGGAGCTATTGAGCGAATCTAAAGATTGCCCCAAAGCTTCCAAGGCTTCTTCAATGGCATCCATGGCGGCCGCATTCATACTACCAGAGCTATCCACAATAACAGCCAAGTTTAAGGTGACTACCTCTATGGCCATGTCATTATTATCAAGGACGCCGTGATCGGCTTCTAAAGTAAGCTCAAATTCAGCGCTGGAGGTGCTGCCATCACTGTCTTGCACCGTATAGCCGAAGGAAAAATCTTGATCGGTGGCTATGGAATAGTCATCGTTGGGATTGAAGGTGTAAGAGCCATCTTCATTAAAGGTAATGACGCCGGCTTCGGATTCAAATTGCGCCACTTCAGAGCCTGTGGCCGACCAACCTTCAGGCGTTGTCCAGCCTTGAGGAGCCTGTATTTCCACCACCGTGCTGTTTGCATCGGCACTTACATCATCATTGTCCAAAAGATTACCTGTCACCAAGGTGTCCGCGGTGATGTCCTCTTCTTTAAGGCTTACGCTGTCATCTTTGGCACTGACGCCATCATCTTCAATGTTGATGGTAATGGTGCCCGTAGCGTCGTCACGGCTATTGCCATCGCCGTCGCTGACGGTGACGGAAAAATCTTCTTGCACAGCACCTTGGCTATGGTCAGCGGCGCCGCTTTGCTCATAGCTATAGGTCACTTCGCCCGTGGTGGCGTCATAATCTGTGACGGTAAAGACGCCATTCTCCGTGGTAATGGAGCCAAAATTGCCTTGTTCATTGGAGGTGCTGTTGCTGTCTAAGGTAATGCTTGCATCGCCAAAGCCAATGGTAATGGTATTCTCGCTATCACCTGTGGTGGTGCTAAAACTGCCCTCTACAGATTTGATGCTGCCATCTTCTGCGTTACTGTCAAAAGCGTCATCGTGGGTGGTGTGGCTGGCATTGTCATTGCCATTAAAGGAAAGGGTGGGGCTGTCATTAACATTGGTCACGTTAATGGTCAGCTTGCTTTCAGAAGTATCTCCGTCGGCATCTTCAATGGTGTACGCAAAGTCCAGTGTTTTGTCTTGGCTGATGCTTCCTGAGGGGGATTCAAAAGTAAAATCACCGTCCTTTTGCACAATGAGAACTTCGTTGGTGCTAGGGTCATAGAAGGTGAATGTATCTTCTAACTTGTCCCAATCCACGCCTAATTCTTCGCAAAGTTCTTTGGTAACAGGTTCCCAGCCTTCGGGTGGGGTCACGGAAATGAGCTCTTTACCGCTACCGCTATCGGCATCACCTGCGCTGTCATTGTCTAAAATATTTCCCGTTACGCTTTCACCTTCTTGAAGATTCTTAGCATCTTCCACAGCTGTGGGCGCAAGGTCTACAGGTGGAGCGGGGGGAGTAGGGGGGGGAGGTGTAGCTTCATCCGGTGTAGGTGTGGGCGCTGGTGTGGGCGTGGGAGTAGGTTCTGGATTGGGGGTGGGGAGGTCTTCAGGCTGGCTGTCTGTACCATCTGTGCCATCTGTATTAGGGGAATTTTCACTGCCGTTACTGTTTTCGTTATTTTCGCCACTGGGGCTCGTGGAAGAATCGGCACTGCCAAAGTTACTTTCATTATGGGAAATTCTTTCGTCATTTTCTGTGTCTGCGGCTACTTCCACCTGCTCTTCTTGCTCTTGCTTGTCGGGATAGTCTTGATCTAGACCGTCCAAGCGGTTAATGCCGCTTAAGAGGGTACCTGCCAAGGTGTCCACCCCAAGACCGCTGCCAAGGGCGGTGGTGGCAGTTTCACCAGCTGCAGGCATAAGCTCTTCACCAAGGGCAGAAAAGAAGCTTTCTCCGTCAATTTCCTCGTCATTAACCACAAGGGTGGGCATGTTTTGGGCTGTAAAGACTTCATAGAAATCTTCAAGGCTAATGCTGGTGCCATCCACAAAGGAGATAACAAGGGTATCATTTTCACGACTTAGGGCGGCTTCAGAAATATCAAAGCCAAAGACGACGCGATCGTCAGCTTGGGGGGTGAGGGTGATGTTTTGCCCTGCGGCGGGTTTTTGTAATGTCATATCTGCCATGAGAATTTTCCTTTTTTTAACAACGTTCAGGTATAAAAGATGCGCAACGAGACCTCCCCCCCTCTTCCATGGGGGAATGGGCGCAAGTGTATGTATTTTTAATGGGAGTATACAGGCGATGAGGTATATTCACCCATCGACGAGGAAGAATCCTCAGGCTTAGCAGGGAATGATGCAAAGCCCAGATAATGTTATGCACTGGTTTGTACATAGCAGTATATAACTAAGGATGCCAAAAAAGACATCACACGCACAAATGCGTAAATAAAATCTAGTTCCTCGCGTAAATGATGTCAAGCTTTTTTCAGAATTATAGATGACCCTTAGATAGTGTGGTCAAATGCGCCTTTTCTGGGTTGTCTATGTAATATTTTACAATTATTTTGTAGTGTATATCTGTATGCACTTCTTCAAAGTGTACTTGTCTTCCTTGCTAAACCGCTAAAATTCGCAATTTGATGACATTATATAGGTATGAGCTTGATATTTCATAATGTTATGGTTATTACGCTTCTGTACGAGTGTCTGGTTTTACGAGTGCATTCCCATGACCCAAATATGACCCAAA
>CAYJPR010000091.1:0-5207 GCA_964372075.1 uncultured Desulfovibrionaceae bacterium
TGGATTCGAAGAAATCTGAAAAATCTCCGCCACCACTAAAGCCACCGCCGCCAAAGCCGCCGGCATTAAATTGTTGCCCATGCTGCCAATTATGCCCTAGTTGATCGTACATTTTACGCTTTTGCGGATCTTTGAGCACTTCATAAGCTTCATTGAGCTCTTTGAACTTCTCTTCTGCTTTGGTGTCACCGGGGTTTAAGTCAGGGTGATAGGTGCGAGCCAATTTTTTAAAGGCCTTGGCTATCTCATCCTTACTGGCTTTACGGTCTACACCCAAAAGTTTGTAATAATCTTTATAAGAAACGCTCATTCTACTCCTCCACAAAGCGTATGCCGCCCTGATATGTCCATGCTAGGGCGCAATCTGTATGAAAATAAGACCAGAAAAATTCTCGTCAATACTTAGTCAAAAAAAGAGGGAGCCACTTTTCTGCCTCGTAAGCAGAGAAAAGGACTCCCCTTTATAGATTAAAACCATTAAAGAGACATCAAATGTTCTATGTAAAAGATTCAAAAAGCGTGGGATGCGAGGCAGGCGAAGTTTTTTGCGCAAGGAGTGTACTCTTACGGTACTCGACTGGAGCAAAAAACGAGCCTAACGAAGCAGATTACCCGTTTTCAGTGCTTTAAACCATGCCGTGCTCACCAGGTTTTTCAAACTCCTCTTCCTTCTCTTCACGAATATAATCTTCGGTGGTTCCCAAAGCCATGAGAATGGCAGAAGATACATATACAGAAGAGAAAGTACCCACAACCACACCAATGAGCATGGTCAAGGCAAAATCATAGATAATGCCGCCGCCAAGCAAGGCCAAGGACAAAGCCGCCGCCATGGTGGTACCGGAGGTTAATACGGTACGGGAAAGGGTTTGGTTCACACTTCTATTGATAATATCGCTGAGCTTTTCCGTACGCATCTTAAGCAGATTTTCGCGCACACGGTCATAAACAATGATGGTATCGTTTAAGGAATAGCCTATGAGGGTTAGGAGCGCCGCCACAATGTTTAAGTCCAGCTCTGCGTCTAGGAGTGAGAGAATGGCCACAGTAATGAAGACGTCGTGCAAAAGCCCCACAATGGCCCCTAGGGCAAAGTTGAGTTTAAGCTTCCAGCAAATGGCCACAGTGAGACCTAAGGCCACAAGAACCAAGTAGCCCATGCCAAGGCCGGTGAAGCCCATGCCATACATGCTGCCCCATAGAGCCACTGCCATGAAGGCCGCCACCATCCAGCGCTGTTCAAAACGACCGGAAATGTATACGGCTATGAGCAATACGGCATAGTACATGGCTTCAAGGGCTTTATTGGTTAAATCTGCCCCAACTTTTGGCCCCACTTGCTCCAGACGTTCAATGCTGGCTGGAGTTTCAGGGAAAGCTGTAGCCAGAGATTTTTCCACATTTTCACGTAATTGCACAGCATCCATATCTGCGGCGGAAAAGCGTAGCAAATACTCGGTGCCATCTTGGCTAAAACGCTGGGTGGTAATACCGGGTAGTTCTGGAGTATTTAAGCTTGCTTTCAAAGCCTCATCATCCACAGCGCTGGCAAATTTCACCTGCACCACCACACCGCCGGCAAAGTCAATGCCAAGCTTGGGGCCACCGGCAAAAAGCATGTGCCCAATGCCTATGGCAATGAGAATAAGAGAAATAACATAGGCAATACGACGCTTGCCCACAAAATCTATATTGGTATTTTCTTTAACAAATGTAAAACCCATATGCGGCTCCTTTATATGCTCAGGCCCTTAGAGCCAGCTTTTTTTGCCCACACTTCAAAAATACCGCGCGATACAAAAACAGCGGTAAACATGGAGGCCACAATACCCAAGGACAATGTCACCGCAAAACCGCGTACGGGGCCGGTACCAAATTGATACAACACTACGGCGGCAATGATGGTGGTTAAGTTGGAGTCTATGATGGACAAAGAAGCGCGCTCAAAGCCGGCTTGCACTGCCGCAAGGGAAGTAAGCCCGCGACGCATTTCTTCGCGTATACGCTCAAATATAAGCACGTTGGCATCCACCGCCATACCAATGGTAAGCACCACACCGGCAATGCCCGGCAAGGTTAAGGTGGCACCAAAGGCCGCAAGACCCGCAAAAAGCATAGTTAAGGTAAATACGAGCATAATATCTGCAATGACGCCGCTCATGCCATAGTAAATGGCCATGAAGATAATCACCGCAAGGGCGCCCACGCCAGCGGCTAAGACACCGCTATCAATGGATTCTTGCCCCAAAGAAGGACCTACGGTACGTTCTTCCAATACCACCACAGGGGCTGGTAAAGAACCTGCGCGCAAGACCAAGGCAAGGTCTTGAGCTTCAGCAGTGGTGAAAGAACCGGAAATACTGGCTCTACCACCGGCAATGCGCTCATTGATATTGGGGGCAGAATAAATTTTGCCGTCCAACACAATGGCCATACGACGGCCCACATTTTCGCCGGTGATGCGTTCAAAAATAGCCGCACCGCGATTATTGAAATTCAGCGATACATAGGCAGAGTTCATTTGGTCAAAACCAGGACGGGCATCCACCACGTCTTCGCCTGTAAGTACAGGTGTTTTGTCCACAACCAGCATGGGGGCCACGCCGCCGGAAGCTTCAGGGGCGTCCATGTGTTGTAAAGCTATGACGTCAGGAGGAAGCACAGCGCTGGCAGGATTTACATCCTCGCGCACTATGTGAAATTCTAGCAAAGCCGTTTGCTTAATGAGCTCCACTGCACGGCGAGGGTCAGAAATACCGGGCAATTGGATTTGAATGCGATAGTCGGCTTGCTTACGGATATCCGGTTCAGCCACACCAAATTGGTCAATACGATTGCGAATGGTGCGAAGCGCTTGGTCTTGGGCCATGTCGGCAATATGCTTGGCGGCAACGGCGGTATAGGTAGCTACGTATTGCAACTGTCCATTATCTAAGGTGGTTACATTTTGCACTTCTATATTGCTGTAGCGTTCTTTTAACAAGGTATCGAGCTTATCTTTTTCGCTACCTTTCAGTAAAATAAATTCCAGCGTGGTGGCATCCTTTAAGCGAGGACGCAATACAGCCATGCCTTCATCTTGCGCATCGGCGCGCACATCTTGGCCCACTTGTGCCAAGGAATTGCTCACAGCTTTAGCCACTTCTACCTCAAGGGTTAAGTGAATGCCGCCTTTTAAGTCGAGACCCAAATTAATATGCGAGCTTGGTAAAATTTGTGAAAGTGGAGAGTTTTGCACCCAAGGAATGCTCGGCAGCACATACACTAGGCTCACCGTAAAAACCAGCACTGCTATAGCAATGCGCCAACGTGAAAAGGACATGAATCACCTTCCGAAAAAATTTATGCAATATATATGCGTAATGCGCCGAACAAAAAGCCCGGCGCATTGGCGTAAAGATATGAAATCTAGTATTTCTTGCCACGCAAGAAAATTAGATGCTTCAACCTTTCTTTTCTTCTTTAGGAGCTTCCATCTTACCGCTGGCATTATGTAAGCCGCCAATGGCGCCGCGGGTCATGCGTAATTTAGCTTCGCCGCATTCGATAAGTACAGAGTCAGCATCCAATTCTAAAATGCGACCAAGCATACCACCGGAAGTGATGATATAATCGCCGCGCTTTAAATTTTCCAACATGGTTTTATGCTCTTGAGCACGCTTTTTTTGCGGACGAATAAGCAAGAACCAAAAAATACCCAACATTAAAATGAGGGGTACAAATTGCATCAACATATCACCGCCGCTGGCAGGTGCGCCGGCAGCAGGAGCGCCCATGGCATGGGCTACAGATTCAAAAAACATAATGCCTCCAAATAAAGCTTAATGACAATATATAAGGGTAAAACCCATATTCCTCGCAACAAGTGCGGTACTATAGCCGCATAATGCAAAAGGCGCAACAGTAATTTAATAGGTATTTTACAATAATATCATAATAGCCTGCTACAAAATTCCATGAGAAAAAAAATTTTCACAGGCTTTTCAAAAACTGTAAGATACAAGGAAGACGAAGTTTTTTTTACGAAGGCGAGCGTATTTAAACATACGTGACCGTAGTAAAAAACAAGTCTGACGCAGTAGATTATAGTTTTTCAACAGCCTGATACTGCTATTTACCCTTTAAAAAGTCTAGCAATGCCTTTTTCTCATCAGAAAGGGCCGCATAAGGCGTAAATACCGATACCTCTAAGCAATCATGCGCTATGGAAGCAGGCTTTTGACGAGCCACCTCAGCTATGGCTAGGGCCACAATCTTTTGCGCATTGCTAGCGCAGGCTTGTAAATTTTCCACCAGCATCTGCACATTCACTTCTTCATCAGGGCCATGCCAGCAATCAAAATCTGTAACCATGGCCAGCGGTGCATAGGCTATTTGCGCTTCTCTTGCCAATTTAGCTTCTGGCATATTGGTCATGCCAATAACATCTATGCCCATGGCTCTATATTGCAAAGATTCCGCAAGGCTGGAAAATTGCGGTCCTTCCATGCATACATAGGTACCGCCCTTATGTACTTTTTGCTCTGTGCCTTCCAGCACCGTACTGGCGGCCTCATACAAAATGGCGCCTAAATTCTCACACGTAGGCCTTGCCATACTGGCGTGCCCCACCATGCCGCCGCCAAAAAAGGTAGAAACTCTATTTTTGGTATAATCAATGTACTGATCTACCACCACCATATCACGCGGAGGCATATGCTCGCGCAAAGAGCCCACCGCAGAGGCAGAAATGAGATGCGTCACACCCAGCTGTTTAAAGCCGTGAATATTGGCTCTATAAGGCACTTCAGAGGGAAGATAGGTATGATTTCTGCCATGTCTGGCCAAGAAAGCTACTTTTATTCCGGCCATCTCGCCCACCATATAAGCATCAGAAGGCGAGCCATAAGGCGTGTCTAAACGCACTTCTTCCAAATTCTCAATGCCATCAATCTTATATAAGCCACTGCCGCCTACTATACCCACTACCACGGGGCCTTCATATTTTTTCATGGGGTATCCTTTTGCTTTTTTGTTTTTACTTTTTTTAACAAGGCAAAAACATAAAAATAATTATCTCCCATGGCAAGAATTTTCTTTTTTTGTCTGGGAAAACCCTTGTCATTTTACCCAGAGCACTTACTCTATAGCCGTAATGCGTTTAACAAAAAATGCACAACATATAACCTTGCGGAGAAAAATGATGTCTACTACACAAGCCGTAAACC
>CAYJPR010000092.1:0-5205 GCA_964372075.1 uncultured Desulfovibrionaceae bacterium
CATATATGGACCCTTTTCCCCTGGGAGAATTGCCCTTGGGAGCGTCGACTCATTGAAGCCATGCGTACATTTTTTCCGCAAAGCACAGTCTATGCCGCGCAACACAGTTCTTTACGTAAAACCGATTTTCGCTATTTTGACGGTCAAGATTTCTTTGAGCATGCGCAAGATACGACTTCCCTTGAGCGCGCTTTACCGCACTATTATTGCCTTAATGGTGAGCATGCCCTGAAAAATATCCAAGCCTGTATACCACAGGAAAAAATTCGCCTGGTGGAAGCTTTACGTTATGCCTATATGGAATCCATGCCGCACTTAGCCAGCTCTGCCCCCCTACAGCGTATAGTACTTATAACTTCCTACTTTCCCAAAGAAGTGGAAGCTCACATACGCACCTTGGCTCAATGCTGGCAAGAAGAACACTTTAGAAAAAGCTATGCAGGGAAAATATATATAAAGGCGCACCCTCATTGCTCTGTGCAAAAGTATCTGCGTAGCTATAAAATACCTTTCAGCGCAGTGATTTTTATTACCAGTAGTTTGCAAAGACTGTGGCAAGATGTACAGCACTGGCAGGAACAAGGAGAAAATGCCCTGCTTTGGCTTTCCAATTCCACCACAGTAACCTTAGAGGCGGCTCACATGGGTCTGCCCTTATGCGTGCAAGGGCCGGAAGATAATTTTAGCCTATGTCCCTTACATGGCATGAAAGAGTTGCACTATGTATATGACTATGATGATGTACTCCATGCTCTTGCACAAAGCCCTAAAATTTCTCTTGGACGACAAAGTTTTTTCTTACAAAATACACTTCCTCGCTGGCAAGAAATTCTTCATGTAAAGGACATAAAATCTTCTTAATTGCTCCATGGATGTTATTTTTCATACGCCGTGTCTACAGCTTTTTTGGGTATTGCCTAAAGTGGTGCTTTGGGTGTATACAAGCTCAAGGTATATCACACTTCCACCTCTTTTTCTGCAAATACTTTAAGATATACCCATTACTAAAAGGTTGTAAACGTGCCCATAGTTACCTATCCCGGCCCAGGCTGTATTGTCGAATATATGGAGAGTAATGTTGCGCAAATAGCGCTTGTCACTGAAGAACAAGGTGGCAAATTACGTCTTCTCTTGCCCAATAGACGCGAAACGCGCCTCAGTATCAATAGATTATTACCTTGGTCTGGACCTGTACTTAGCGATATTTCCAGCAAAGAAAAAAATGTTCAATCCTTAGAAGAACATCGTCAAAAACGTAAAGATATTGCGCAAAATATTACCATCTTAGATGCATGGGATATGTCGCAAGGCGAAGTGGAAAAAGCACCTGCCTCTTGGTTTGCCGAGCTTGTGGAACAAGACCCCACAGCGGACACCATTGCCGCCTATGGGCATGCCCTCCTGCAATGCAAAAGCCATTTTAAGTTTCAAAATCCACATTTTGAAATTTACCCTGCCAGCATAGTTGAAGCAAAGCTTGAAGAACAAAGACTTGCACGCGAACGTGAAAGCCTTATTTCCGGCGGCATGGCATTTTTCCGAATATTATGGGATGTATGGAACAAAAAACGCACTTTACCAGCAGAAGGCTCCGAAGAGCTTCCCAAGCCGGAAGTAGCTGAGCATTTACAAAATATTTTACGCTCTCGCATGGCAGACCCAGAAGGTAGTGAACATGAAGCCGTATGGCGTAGCCTTGTGAAAGGTTTACCCGATGTGCAGCATTTGGCCCTGCATCTAGCCACCGCATGGGAGCTAGTGCCAGCGCACTACAATTTTTGGCTTGATAGAGCAGATTATGCCCCCAGCGATGCTTGGTCCGATGATTTTCAAGATGCCATGGAGCCCATATTAGAAGAAATTGCTAAGGCTAAGGTCACCGAGAGTAAGCCCTTTATTAGCATTGACGGTATCACCACCAAGGATATTGATGATGCTTTTTACATAAGTAAAGACCAAGAAGGCAATTATGACCTGCATTTAGCTTTGGCTTGCCCAGCTTTACTTTGGCCCTTTGAGTCTTTATTGGATAAAGCCGTTATGCGCCGCTCCACCAGTATTTACTTACCCGAAGGCACCTATCATATGCTGCCGGAAATGCTGGGCACAGATATGCTGTCTTTGCGTGAAAAAGAAATACGCCCTTCTTTATGCATACATTGCCGCGTAAGTAGCGATGGAAGCATACTTTCTTGCACGCCTTCCATTGAATGGGTACGCCTTGCGGCTAACCTGACCTACGAAGATTGCGAAGAAGTTTTAGAAAGTAAGAGCGGTGCGGCACTGGCCTATGCAGAGCAAATCACCCTTGGAGAAGAGCTTTCTGTCTTACGCCAACAAGCTCGCATTGCTACCGGCGCCGTGGTTATGGACAGGCCGGACAATAAAATTATTTTAGAAGGGCAAGGGCATGCTATACGTGTGCATATTGAAGAAATTCCCCCCAGCCCCCGTGCGCAATTGCTTGTTTCAGAAATGATGGTGCTGGCTAGCACAGCCATGGCCCTTTGGACCAAGGAAAGAGAGCTTCCTATGCTCTATCGCACCCAAGATGTAGCTATTCCTAAAGAATATGCCGGCATTTGGACAGAGCCGCATCATATGGCGCGTATTATTCGCTCGCTTATTCCTTCTTCCCTAGAGCTGACCCCGCGTCCCCATGCTGGTCTTGGGGTCAGTGCGTATGTTCCCATAACCTCGCCTTTGCGTCGTTATCCGGACTTACTCAACGAAGCGCAGATCATTCATGTTCTGATGCATGGCGAGCCTCGCTTTAGCAAAGAACATTTGGAAAAAATACTCCCCTTATTACATATGCGTAGCGATATGGCAGGCCAAGTGCAACGTTTTCGTCCGCGCTATTGGCGTTTGCAATACATGCGTCAAGAAGGGGATAAAAAATGGTGGGATGCTGTTATTACAGAAGAAAATGATAATTTTGCCACAGTATCTTTACCACGTGAACAGCTCATAGTACGGGGACGCAGACACCTTTTTGGAGAGCGCGCTTGCCCTGGGCAAGAAGTACAAGTACGTATTGGCAAGGTTAACCCCTTGTATAATGAAATATCACTTTTAGAAGTTATGGAAATGTGAGGTAAAACATGCAAGTAATTTGGATTGTACTGAGTTTTCTTTTGGGTGCCATTCCTTGTGGACTTATCATTGCCCAAAAATTTTGCGGCATTGACCCGCGTACAGCAGGCTCTTGTAATGTGGGCTCCACCAATGTGGCTCGCTTGTGTGGAAAACAATGGGGCGCCAGAACCCTTATTTGTGACATTCTCAAAGGCTTTGTACCTGTACTTATAGGCTCTGCCTTTGGTGATGGCGTGGTGTATTTATCCCTCGTGGCCTTAGCCACTATTTTGGGTCACGCTTTCTCCCCTTTCCTTGGTTTCAAAGGCGGAAAAGCAGTGGCAACCACCATTGGCGCATTTATGGGTCTTGCCTTTTGGCCCCTGTTTTTTGCAGTAATTGTTTGCCTTATCTGTATTAAGGTAAGTGGTTTTGTTTCCCTTGGCTCTTTAGCCTTGGTGGTATCCTTACCTATTTTCTTACTTTTTGGTGGCTATTGGGGCTTTATCCCCTTGGCCCTCGTGGTCTTGGCCTTAGTTACTTGGACACATAGAACCAATATTCAACGCTTGCTTTGTGGTACTGAAAAAGCCTGGAGCAAGAGCGCCTATCAGGAGTAATATATGCAAAACTTCCCCAGCTATAGAGGGAACCTTGAGTACGTTTGCCTTAGTTGTGATGCTCGCTATGGCAGTGAAGAACTACTCTACACCTGCCCCCAATGTGGCGGCGTGTTCTTATTAGAAGACACCAACTTTGACACCCTAAAAGAACGTGACGGCAAGGCTTGGCGTGAGCTTTTTGATGCTCGTGCTTCCAGCCGCATCACCGCCTTACGTGGTATTTTCCGCTACTATGAGCTTATGGCTCCGGTGATGGATGCAGAAGATATTGTCTATCTTGGTGAAGGGCACACTCCCATTGTGGATGCCTCCCCTGCTTTACAAAAGCATATGGGTGTGGATTTTGCGTATAAAAATGATGGGCAAAACCCCAGTGCCTCCTTTAAAGATAGAGGTATGGCCTGTGCTTTTAGCTACTTGCAAGCCTTAACCCGTAAAAATGCTTGGGAAGAAGTACTTACCGTATGTGCTTCTACCGGTGATACCTCTGCCGCAGCTGCGCAATATGCAGCCTATGTGGGCGGTCCTATTAAGTCTGTGGTGCTCTTGCCCCATGGTAAAGTAACTCCGCAACAACTATCTCAGCCCCTTGGTAGTGGCGCCACCGTATTGGAAGTGCCCGGCGTTTTTGATGATTGCATGAAAGTGGTGGAAGAGCTGGCAGAAACCTGCCGTGTGGCTCTGCTCAACTCTAAAAATAGCTGGCGCATTTTAGGTCAAGAATCTTATGCCTATGAAGTGGCCCAGTGGTACAATTGGGATATGAAAAACATAAACCTTTTTGTACCTATCGGCAATGCCGGTAATATTACCGCCATCATGTCCGGCTTCTTAAAAATGCATAAACTAGGCATTATTGAAGAATTGCCTCGTATTTTTGGCGTACAATCTCATCATGCAGACCCAGTCTACCGCTATTATGCAGCCGATGCTCAAAGTCGTGTATGGGAACCTGTGCAAGTGCAAGCTTCCGTGGCTCAAGCGGCCATGATTGGTAATCCTGTTTCTTTCCCTCGCGTGCAAAAATTGGTAAATGCCTATTGCACCGCCGCAGGCCAACGCAGTGAAGACATTTTCCATGTCTTACAAGTGACAGAACAGCAAATTATGGATGCCATGCTCATAGGCAATAAGCATGGACATATTGCCTGTACGCAAGGCGGCGAATGTCTTGCCGGTATGCGCCGCGCTGTGGAACTTGGCTTACTTAAAGAAGGTCAAAAAGCCGTATTAGATGCCACAGCACACAGCATTAAGTTCTCCGGTTTTCAGGATATGTATTTTTGTAACAGCTTCCCTGCAGAGTACGGTGTAAGCCCCAGCAAAGAATTACAAAATAGCCCTGAATTGTTATTGGATGCCAAGGAAAAAGAAGGCCTTGATAGTGCTAGCTACACGAAGAAAGTAGCTGATATCATTGTAAAAAAACTCAACTTACAGAAGAAATAAAAAGCATTTCTAGAGCTGCAAAGGAGCAGAAAATGGAAAAAAGTCTACAAAAACA
>CAYJPR010000093.1:0-5159 GCA_964372075.1 uncultured Desulfovibrionaceae bacterium
GAGGGGCGTTTTTTTTGTGGATAATTGTGCATAGCTGTTTACTTCACACAAAAAAGCGCCTTAAAAAAAAGGCGCTTTCAAAATTTTGTCGTCTAAATTTAGATGTTATATCTAGATGCTATCAGGTAAGGAGGATATATCCTGTTGCATCATAAGGGGAATGCGTTCTTCTGCATTGTATTCAAACATTACAGCAGTACCAAAGCAGGAGAAGTATTTGCTACCATCGGGGTGAAAAGCAACGTTTTCGGAGTAGCCCACAATGGCTTGTGCACCCTTACCAATGGCGCGGCTTGCCATGCCAAAGAAAGCTTCTTCAGAGTCAAAACCACGACAGCACACCAAACCAAGCACTTTCAGAATTTTACGGCCTTCCACTTGATGGGTAGTTACCACAGGGAAACGACCGGAAAGGAATATTTCTTTAGCTCTATTGGTATTAGCATTTTGCACGGGCAGCTCTTCAGTCTTCTTCTTCTTTTTTGACATATCACCAAGTAAAAATAGCATGGCAACCTCCTAGATATGCTTTTTATTAAGCATAAGTTGTGCCAAATGTTAAATTTTACTATTATTTTGAATGATTACTAGGGGGCTTTTTTTACGTAGGCAAAAAATTGACTCTTGGATGCGCGTTGTTTTTACACAAGTGGGCAAAGTTGACCCTGCAAAAAGGGTGAGTGTCAGGAAAGTGGCGCTAGGTAGTCTGTTCTGTAGGGTGCAAGTTTCCCTCTGCGCAAGGGATGCACTTTGAATGAAAAATGCGTGTATTAAAGCTTATTTTGTTTGCGGATAGTTTTGTATTCACTGGGTCGCCAGCGATAACACTGTCTAGTCAACGTCATTGCGAGGAGACGCGAGGAACGAGGGGCGACGCGGCAATCCATGAACGAAGTACAATTTTTGTGTTAAGATGTATATAGGCAAAGAGGGTATGAGGTGTTATGTACTCTTTAAACTAACACCGCTTGCCGCAATCGCCCCACTGCGTCCATGGATTGCCGCGCTTCGCTCGCAATGACTTTGGGCGTAGGGTGTCTCTATGCGGGCTGATGATGTAGAACGCAGACTATGATGGCAAAAAGTAGTGGATACAAGCTTGACGCAGTAGACGCTGCTTTTTCAGCAGCCTATTAAAGGTTTTGTAATTTAGCCCACAAATCCTGCGCCTTCTTCTTGCCAATACCCTTAATGGCAGCCAAGTCTTCTTGGGTGGCCTGTCGCATGGCGGCGGTATTTTCAAATTTATCCCATAAAAGTCGCGCTGTGTGCGGCCCAATGCCGGGTATACGCATGAGCTCTCCGGAAAGAGCGGCATTGCCACGCGCTTGCCTATGTCTACCAATGGCATAGCGGTGGGTGCAGTCGCGTATGTGCTGTAAGAAAAGAAGTTCTGGTGAGCCGGCGCGCAAGGGAAGGGGATTGGAGCGGCCTGGTAAAAATATTCTATCTTGAATGTTACCGGCGCGGCGATCGGCATGACCTTGTTCGTCACGGGCTTTCGCTATGGCGGCTAAGGCGAAAAGGTGTTCTTGGCCCTGTTCTTGTAGGGAACGTTGCACGGCAGAAAGCTGTCCCTTGCCTCCGTCTATGAGTAATAAATCAGGCCAGGGCGGGCCGGACTCTAAACGGCGCACCACCCACGCTGCCAAGGTGCCATAGTCATCGCTGGTGCCGTCGGGCATGGCGTATTGTCTATAGGCCGAAGTATTGGCTTTACCCCCTTCAAAAACCACCATACCCACGCGCGTTTGCATACCCGAAGTGTGAGAAACGTCTACGCATTCAATGCGGTGTGGATGCGTGCCTAAATGTAAAGCCGCCGCAAGTCGCTCTTCTATGGGCTGTTCTTTATGACGGCGCCCTTCTTCGCGAGCATTGGTGGCAGCCATATCCACCAAGGCATGTTCCGCGGCATTGCGCGGCGCCACTATGCGCACATTTCCCCCACGCATGTCGGATAGGGATTGCTCTAAGGCATGAAACATATGCTCTGCTTCCATGGTGTTTTCTGTGTGTGCATCACTTGTAGAGCTTGGTATTGAATGTGGTGCCTCAGTGTTTTTTCTTGTTATATCTGCTTGTTCCAAGTTTTTTATGTGGGCATTGTCATTTTCTAAAGGGTGTGATGTATTTTGAATGTCAATGGTATTTGAAACGTTTTGAGGAATCCACGGAACAATAATAGTGGCAGGGGGGCTCATGCTTCCATAAAATTGCGCTAAAAAAGAAAGCAAGAGTTCCGGTGTGTCGTCAAAATCCAGCGAAGGCCAAAAGAAGTTACGCCCATCCATAAGCACGCCGCCACGCACAAAGAGTATGCCAAGGGCCATGCCTTTTTCTGCACAGCTAAGGCCCACAATGTCCATGTCACTGCCACCGGGGATAACCACAGCTTGCTTTTCTACGGTGCGCTGTACAGCTTGCAATTGATCTCGTAGGGCCGCGGCTTTTTCAAATTCTAAGGCTTCCGAGGCCGCTAGCATTTCTGTCTCAAGCTCTTTTAATAATGCTTCCGAGCGACCCGAAAGCAATTCACGCACCTTTTGCACGCCTATGTTATAGTCAGAGCTGGTAATATATTCCATACAGGGAGCAGGGCATTGCCCCATAAAATGATATAAGCAAGGGCGCACTCTATTGCGCATGGCCTTATCGCTACAGCGGCGTAAAGGGAAAGCCTTGTGGATAATTTTCCATGTTTCACGCGCGGCAAGAGTGGAGGTAAAAGGGCCGTAATATTGCGCTTTATCACGTAAATTTTTATGGGTATTGCGTACGATTTCCAAACGCGGAAAATGATGCTTTGTGGAAATTTTAAATAAAATATATTGCTTGTCGTCACGCAGAACAATGTTATAATGCGGTCTGTGCTTTTTTATAAGACTGGCTTCTAAGAGCAGGGCCTCTTTTTCTGTGGTGGTGGAAAGGGTTTCCAAAGAGGCCGCGTGCCCCATCATGGCCTTGGTTTTGGCGGCAAGGCCTTCTTCGCGAAAGTAGGAAAGAATGCGCTTGCGCAATACACGAGCTTTGCCCACATAAATAATGCGCCCTTGGGCATTTTTATACAGGTACACACCGGGGGTAAGAGGCAGAGAAGAAGAGACAGGCTTTTGCATGGGGCTTAATATACTCATGAGGCGTAATATGTCAAAACCCTGGTGTGTGGTGCCGTGCGGCGTGTTGGGGAGGGGGGATTTGGTTTGGTGGTTGGTGGGCTTTTACATTCTTTCTCCAAAATTTTCTTTTTGCATGCGTTCTGCGTAGATATTTTTTTGCTTATACGCACACAAAAATTAGAAATTTAAAGAAATCATGCAAAAAACAACCATGGGCGCTTTTGTTGTTCACAAATTATGGTGGCTTTGTCTTTGTATCCTGTAAAAGGAGGCAAAAGCGCCCAATAGCGGAAGTAATCCCCCCGCGCATCGCCTTCGCTACGCTTCGGACTCCGCGCACCCCCCTTATAGGCTTCGCCAAGGGGGGAAGGTAAAGACCATAAAAAAGCCTTCCCCATGTATAAGGAAGGCTTTTTATATATGTTTAAATATTGTTCTGGTATGGTGAATTTTTGCGCTATATCAAGGAAGATGAACTTGCCTTAAGGGAGTGTATACAGACATACATGACCGCAAAGGCAAGTTCATCTGACGCAGAGATAGCACAAAAGGCGCCATACCATAACAATATTTAGGCGCCGATGTCCCAATCAAGGCCGAACTTGTCGTGGAGAATGCGTACAGCCAATTCCACATATTTTTCTTCAATAAGAATGGTGATTTTGATTTCAGAGGTGCTGATCATCAAGATGTTGATATTTTCTTGTTGCAAAGCCTCAAAGGCAGAAGCGGCCACACCGGAGTGATTGCGCATGCCCACGCCAATGGCGGAAACTTTTGCCACTTGGGTGTCATGTCTCACGCCTTGAGCGCTAATTTTTGCTTTAATGGCTTCACACAGCTCTAAGGTTTTGGGTAAATCCTTGCGAGAAATGGTGAAGGTCATGTCGGTGATGCCGTCAATGCTGGTATTTTGGATGATCATATCCACCAAAACGCCGCCTTCGGAAAGGGGGCCAAAGATGGAAGCGGCAATGCCGGGTTGGTCAGGTACGCCGTGTAAGGTTACACGAGCTTGGTCTTTATCATAGGCAATGCCAGAAACGAGAACGGCTTCCATTGTAGAATCCTCCTGAGTTACCAAGGTGCCGGGATTGTCCGTAAAGGTAGAACGCACACGCACAGGAACTTTATATTTTTTTGCAAATTCCACTGAGCGAATATGCAGAACTTTGGCGCCCATGGAGGCCATTTCTAGCATTTCGTCATAGGATACTTTATCCATTTTACGGGCTGAAGAACACAAATTGGGGTCGGTGGTAAATACACCTTCCACATCTGTATATATTTCGCACTCGCAAGAGCCCAGCGCCGCGGCCAAAGCCACAGCAGAAGTGTCAGAGCCACCGCGCCCCAGCGTCGTAATGCGCTTGCGGTCTGTGCAGCCTTGAAAGCCAGCCACCACAAGAACATCATTTTCTTCTAAATGCTGATATAAGGTCGCGCTGTCTATGGACAAAATACGCGCATTGCCATGATTGTCGTCGGTGGTGATGGGCATTTGAAAGCCAAGCAAAGAGCGGGCTTTAACGCCGGCATCTTTTAAAAGCATAGTGAAAAGGGAAATGGAAACCTGTTCGCCTGTGGAGACCAATTGGTCACACTCTGCGGCGTCGGGCTTGTCTGACCATTGGTCTGCAAGGGCTAGCAAGGCATTGGTATCTCCGGAGCGAGCCGAAAGTACCACCACCATTTTAAAGCCACGTGCAAGTCCGGCCATGACCTTTTCTTGCACTTGCTTCATACACTCAAGATTGGCTACAGAAGTGCCGCCAAATTTTTGTACAAGAATTTTCATATGTTGCCTATGGTTGGGGAAAAGCAGTTAATAAAGGACTTAGAGCCAGGCCCTAAGCACAGCTTCGGCCTTGGGGCCAAAGGCGCTCACCTCAATAAGCCTGGATTCTTGGCATATTTTGAGAGAAATGTCTAGATAATCCTTGGGTAAAGCCTCTGTAGGTAAGTGCTCAGACCATTCGATAAGACTGAGAGTGTCACTGTTATCAAGGGCTTCCCACACTTCTTCCGGTAAGGATTGCA
>CAYJPR010000094.1:0-5135 GCA_964372075.1 uncultured Desulfovibrionaceae bacterium
CTCTGGGTGCAAGAAAGCTTACAAAACAATGCCAAGGTAACAGAAGACAATGCCCGTTTGCGTGAAGTGCTGCAGCATGAAAAATGCGCCGGAGAAGACAGCCCCTATGCCCAAGAACATTCTGCCTATATTCATTCATTGGCAGAAGAAACATCTCAAGACCCCGAAATAGAGGAAAAATAGTTATGAAAAGCTTTTACAAAGTGCACAAATTGCACTGCAGCGGCTGTGCTGCTCGCATTGAAGAAGCGCTTTTGCGTTTAGAAGGAGTAGAAGGTGCCAGCATTGACATGGACACGCGCAAACTTCGCTTAGAGTATACGCAAGAACCTAGCCTTGAAACCATGAATGCTATGGTCAATGATATTGAAAAAGGTACGTATTTAGAACCTTTTCAAGAGGCCCCAAAAGCCCATGCGGCTCATGCTTCTCATGGAGGCGGAGATTGCAATTGTGGCGGTCATGACCACCATCACGATCACGATCACGCACACGATCATGACCATGACGAACACCATGGTCCCAGCGTAAAAACCATGATTATCTGTGCAGCCCTCATGTTTACAGGCCTGCTCACAGAAGCTTTTCACCCCAATTTAGACGGTAGCCCCAACCTTGCCCGCATCATTACCCTTTTCTGTTTTGCTCTGCCCTATGTAGTTTGCGGAAAAACCGTTTTGGAAGAGGGCTGGGAATCCCTACAAAAGAAAGATTTTTTCAATGAATTTACCCTCATGGGCGGCGCCACCATTGCGGCCATTATCATTGGACACCTAGAAGAAGCCGTGGGCGTTATGCTCTTTTATTGTATTGGGGAGTATGTACAAGAAAAGGCCGCGGGAAAATCGCGTCACTCCATTCGTGCGCTTTTAGCCGCCAAGCCCTCCATTGCCCACGTATGTGATGCCAAAGGGCACAATGCCAAGGACATGAACCCAGAAGCCGTAACCGTAGGTGCCTATGTTTTGGTGCGCCCCGGTGAAAAAATCCCCTTGGACGGCGTGGTTGTGGACGGTGTTTCCGAAGTGGACACAGCCCCTCTCACCGGCGAGTCCATGCCTGTTACCGCCGAAGAAGGCAAACATGTTTTTGCCGGTTGTATTAACAAAGACAGCGCCCTTGTTATTCAAGTGACGGAAGTTTTCCAAAACACCTCCGTGGCCCGCATCTTAGAAATGGTGGAAAGTGCCAATGCACGTAAAGCCCCCACCGAGCGCTTTATCACCCGTTTTGCCAGATACTATACCCCTGGCGTGGTGGCAGCCGCGGCCCTGGTGGCCATCCTCCCCCCACTTTTGGGTCAGGGAGATTTTTCCGAATGGCTGTATAAAGCCCTTGTGCTCTTGGTAGTTTCTTGCCCTTGCGCCCTTATTATCTCCATTCCCTTAGGGTATTTTGGTGGGATTGGTGCGGCCTCTCGTCGCGGTATTTTGGTCAAGGGTGGCTATGTGTTGGATGCTTTGCAACATGTAAAGGTAGCGGCTTTTGATAAAACCGGAACCCTTACCCATGGCACCTTTAGCATTACCCAAAAACAAACTGCCCCCGGCGTTAGCGAAGATGAGCTCACCTCTTGGGCTGGGCTGGCAGAAAGCCGCTCCAATCACCCCTTAGCCAAGGCCATTGTGAAAGACTGCCTCTTACGCCATGGCAAAATGCGTGAAGTAACCGATTTGCACGTGCATGAAGTGGCCGGAAAGGGCGTTATTGCTGAAGCCGATGAACATAACATTGTCATAGGCACCTATGAATTCTTGCAATCCATGCCAGAAATAACCGGTCTTCCCGCCGCAAGTGAGCTGGATAGTCTCATTGCTGAAGGCGGCTCCTTAGCTTTACTTGCCAAGGATAATGTTTACATGGGTTGCCTTGTGGGCGCCGATACCTTACGCCCAGAAGCGGCGCAGGCTTTACAAGATTTACGTAAAGAAGGTATCACCACTCTAGCCATGCTCACCGGTGACCATGAAACAGGCGCTAAGGTTATGGCTAAGCATCTTCCCTTAGACGTGGTTAAAAGCCGTCTCTTGCCACAAGATAAAGCCATGGAATTGGAAAAATTGGCCACAGCCAAAGAAACGCTTTTCATGGGCGATGGTATTAACGATGCGCCTGTACTTGCCACCGCCGGCATTGGCGTAGCCATGGGTGGTCTTGGCTCTGAAGCGGCTGTAGAAACTGCCGATGTGGTTGTGCTAGATGACAGCCCTGCCCGTGTGCCTGAGCTTTTACGCATAGCCGCCGCCACACGCCGCATTGTTTGGCAAAACATTGTCATGGCGCTAAGCATTAAGGGCCTTTTTGTCTGCCTTGGACTTATAGGCGTTTCCGGCTTATGGGAAGCGGTTTTCGCCGATGTGGGCGTAGCGCTTTTGGCAGTGCTTAATGCAAGCCGCGCCATGCGCGCCTAATATTTTGCTGAGAAAGTACCGTCTGCTTCGTTAAGCTTGCTGTTTATTCTGGTCACGTATGTTCACATACGCTCCCTCCATAAACAGCTTCGCTTGCCTCGCATCCAGCACTTTCTCAACAAAATATCCCACGGAAACAATCTGCAACAGGATGTATGCCCAAGCCTTGTTAATACAAATATAAAGGGCTAGAAGAAAACTTCTAGCCCTTTATGTTCCATCAAACTTTCATCATTTATAAAGACAGAATAAAATTGTTATACTCATCCTTAGCATCTTGGGCTTGCCTTTCAATATCTTCTTTCTGGCGCGTGGCTTCATCCACATAGTCCTCAATACAGCGCCGATAATTTTCCACTTCATCCTTAAAGGCATCTACTTCCCACTGCTCTGCCCCATCATACGGAGGTGAAGGTTGAGAGCACAGGTGCGCGCCAAAAAAAGCCTGCGCAGGCATGGCTAATAAAGTCAAACACATGCAAAGTAAAAAAACTTTTATACCCATAAGCACCTCACATAATTTTATGGTAAAGCTTAGTTCAGCAAAAAGTAAAAATCAATGCCCATACGCAAGCATGAGGAAATTATTACGTAAAATATTTTAGTCGACTGGACTGTTGTATTACTGGACCACGTACAGCATATCCTCTGTCTTTACTTTAGTGTGCATTGTAGGTATGCGTTTTGTGTGGGCTTACCTGAGTAGCTCCGTAATCTTTATTTTTTATGTCAGAAATTTTAAGGAAAACAATGAACTCCCAAATGAACTCTCAGGAGAAATTACAACCCCTTAGCATAATAATCTGCGCTTTTATGGGAAGCATTTTAGGCATATTTACACCACTTGGTGATGCTTCTTTGCCCTTTGTAGAGCTTTTTTTACTCTTATTACTCTATGTCTTATTTTTATTCATAAACTTCACTGAATTGCGTAAAGCTACCTTAAATATAAAGTACACAGCTGTCAGTGTAAGTATTAATTTTATTTTTACTCCCCTCCTAGCGTATACGCTCGGGCTTCTTTTCTTTGAGCATTCCATGGAAATACGCTTAGGCTTACTTATGTTATTAGTAACCCCCTGTACCGATTGGTATTTGGTTTTCACTAAATTAAGCAAGGGCAATGTAGAAATAAACATGTCCATACTGCCTTTAAATCTTCTTTTACAAGTGCTCTTATTACCCTTATATGTGCATATTTTTTTAGGGAACTCCGTGAACATGGACATGGGTGAATTAGTAAAAAACATTGCAGGCATTTTACTTATTCCTTTTATAGGCGCCATGCTTACGAGGTATTACCTGCAGCACAAACCTAGCTTAAAAGCATCTATTGCAGAGAAAAGTGATAGCTTACAATTGCTTTTTCTTTGCTTAGCTGTACTTTGCATGTTTGCTTCGGAAGGTAAAAACTTACAAGAGCATTATGGCTTATTCCTAACCTTGTTTCTTCCTCTTCTTTGTTTTTTTGTGATAACCTTTTTTATCGTGAAAATTGTAGGCCGTGTCTTACGCTTTAATGTACAAGATTTACATGCTCTGCATATGACCACACTAGCGAGAAACTCCCCCTTGGCTCTTGCCATAGCAGTAGCGGCTTTTCCTGACCAGCCGCTTATTTCCTTAGCTTTAATCATAGGCCCACTCATAGAGCTGCCTATTCTGTCTTTTGTAGCTAGCTTGTTGCGAAACAATAAAGCGACCAGTTCTTTGCAGTAAAAAACATTCGCTTCTCAAGCTTTATTGTGAATAATACACTCTAGTTATACATATATTTTTAACGTGTTTTTAAAGAGGTGCAACATGGATGTCATGAATGAAGAAAAAAAGATCCAATACGCTATTCGCGTTTCTGTCATTACTATTATATTTAACGTCATATTGGCAGCTATAAAGTTTTTTGCGGGTTTAGTGGGGCATTCCACGGCTCTCATCTCTGATGCGGTGCACTCTCTTTCTGATGTATTAAGCACTGTTATTGTTATCATCGGTGTAAAACTTGCAAAAAGCACCGAAGATGCAGACCATCCCTACGGGCATGAAAAAATTGAATGTGTGGCTGGTATTGTTCTTTCTGTGCTCCTTTTTATTACAGGCCTTGGCATTGGCTGGTCAGGAGTAGAAAATATTTATACAAAGAAATATCTTACTGCTACCTCACCAACAAGTCTGGCTTTATACGCAGCATTATTATCGTTAATTATTAAAGAGCTCATGTTTTGGTACACGCGCCACGCCGGAAAAAAAATACAATCTACAGCACTTATGGCAGATGCATGGCATCACCGCTCCGATGCCCTTTCCTCCATTGGAAGCTTATTAGGTGTTTTGGGAGCGCAACTAGGTTTCCCCATTTGTGACCCGCTAGCCTCCATAGGTATTTGCTATTTTATTGGTAAAGTTGCGTGGGAGATTTTTAAAGAATCTAGCGATAAAGTTATTGATAAAGCCTGCGATGAAGAGCTGCATAATGAAATTCATGCATTCATTGCCGAGCAACCGCACATTGAACGTATTGACCTGTTAAAAACTCGCCAATTTGCGTCAAAATTGTACCTTGATGTTGAAATAGCTTTAGACGGTCAACTCTCCTTAGACGATGCACACACCATTGCTGAAACATTGCACCATGCATTGGAAAAACAATTTCCCTCAATTAAGCACTGTATGGTACATGTGAACCCTCTATCGTAAGCACAAGAATTTTAAAGATATAACTAGTTG
>CAYJPR010000095.1:0-5127 GCA_964372075.1 uncultured Desulfovibrionaceae bacterium
GTATGTAAAATGGACACAATTTCACGAGAAGCCTGGGAAAGAGAAGTAAGAGCATCTCTGGCTCCCACGGGCAAGGCGCACGCCTCTAGGGCCGCCATATGCCTATTTAACTGCTCCACAGGCCAGTGCAATTGCTCTTCTAGCTTAGAAATGGCCCGTTTAGGCGTTTCTTCTGCGGTATTTTCCGGCTCTACCTCAAGGCTTTGAGCTTCTTCTACAGGCACCAAGCGTAAATTGGGGTCGCTTTGTACAAGGCTTTCCACGCTGGGCATGCCCATATCTAGGGCTTTTTCTTGTTTTTCACGTACATGAGAAGGGCTGGCAGTGCCTGCCATAAGTAAAGAGCCCAGCGCCACGCCCCATAAGGGCAAGGCTGGCAAAGTAGTCACAGGGAATATGGCAAAACCCACAGGGGGTAAAAGGCCCAGTAAACCTAAGGCCACACCTAGGGGAGGTAAAAGGCAGGAAAATAAAAATCGACGAGAGCCTTCAAAGCCGCTCATCCAAGCCGCCAAGGTGGTGGGTACAAAGCATAAGGTGAGTAGGGGCCACAATTCTATATAGGGTATGGTCCAGCTAAAACCGGGCACCAAGGGCACTAAGGCCACCAATACCCCCACCAAGGAAAGCAACATGTATTGCACATCAATGGTGCGTGATTGTTGCGGGGTATTCATCACATGACGCGCCACATGGGGCAAAAGAATAAGCGCCATGCCTGGGGCTAGCACACTGGCAAGGTCTCCCATGCCAAGGCTTTGCGCATGGGGAATGCCCATGACGGCGTATAAAAAGGTCATGGCTGTGTATAGGCCGGCCCAAAAACGCCATTGGCCTTTATCAGTAAAGCCACGCAAAAGGCAGAGCAACATAACAATACCAAGGGCCATAATGGCCATGGGTGTGGCTAAAAGCTCAAAAGAAGTGGCGGCATTGTGCGGTGTGCGTAACATGGGGGAAAACCACATGCCGGGCACAGCTTGCACGCGAACATAAGCGGTTATGGTGACATTTTGTTGGTCCGGCATAAGGAACACACCGCCCATGCTGGGGCTGTATTCTTGCCACTGAATGGTGCGCAGGGCTAAATTTCTTCCCGGCACATAAAGGCGCGTGTAGGGCGCCACAGCGCCGCCCACATCTAGCAAATAGTCCCCTTGTTGCATATTTTGTCTATCTCTTCCGGCCATGGTAAAGCGCAACCAAAGAGTACTCTCTTTTCCATTTTCCGAAGAATAAATATGCCCCAAGCTAAAGGGCGTAAACTTACTTTGTATTTGCGGTTGTTGAATATCTTCTATGGCAAGGGCGCCGGTGCCATCCACATAGACTTCTAAATAGGGCGCCAAAGAAATGCTTTCTTGCGTAAGTTCTGCCGGCACAGCGTCTGCGGCTTGCACAGTAGGGGTATATACAGCCAAACTTACAAAAGAAAATAGCAGAAAAAGTAGACCATACACAGTTTTTGTTAAACTTTTTTCCGTATGCTGAACGGCTTTCTTTGACATATCTTTTCTCCTACGCAACATAAATGCTTATGAAGATAAAATCGCCCTCAGAAGATGCAAACTTTTTCTGAGGGCGATTTTCTTTAAAATCATGCTTACCTAAATATGCTTTACATTTTTCCCAGCATATCCTTGACGCTTTGCCCATCCGGCGCCTTAGCATTGGGATTTAAACGTACCAATTGTTGCCATGTTTCTATGGCTTCGGCCTTACGATTAAGGTCAAAATACAATACCACGCCGGCATTAAACAAAGAATTTTCATGGCGTGGGTCTACCTTATTGGCCTGACGATAAGACTGCAAAGCCAAATCAAATTTCTTGATTAAGCGATACATGGTGCCTCTATCTGTCAAGACGTTAGCATTACTTGGATTTATTTCCAATGCTTTTGTATAGGCCATAATAGATTTTTCTGGCATTTGTGCATCAAAATACAAATTGCCAAGATGTATCCATCCATCGGCGTTTTTAGGATCTGCCTGCGTTGCCGCTTCAGCATCGGCAATGTGCTGGGCATCATCTTGTTGCGCTTGTACATTTTGCTCCGCCTGCAGGGCTGCGCCGCCGGAAGTGAAGCTGGGAATAAGGGTTCCCATATATAAACCGAAGAGCAAAGCCGTCGCTACAGATACATATAAAGTACTGCGGCGTACCATATTTCCTTGCGCATTCCCTTGGCTCGCTTGGCTAAGGGGGGCATTTTTTCTTTTTTGTGTCATGTCTTTCTCTCTATAGTATAAGAGCTCAGCTATTGAGGCGCTTGCTCTAGCTTTTTAATTTCATCTTCAATGGCTGCACGTAATTCTGCCGCCACATTGGTATTTTCCAAAGCCTTTTTCCAATGCTCCAAAGCTCCGGCAGTATTTTCCAAATAATAGGCATAAAGCACCCCAAGGCTATAGCGAGCTGAGGGATCTTCATTTATGGCCACAACCTTTTCTAAGGAAGCCGCCGCTTCTGCATGTTTTTCTGCATTATGCAAGGCTATGCCGAGCAAATAATGAGGCTGGGCTTTGGTGGCATCAATGGCTATGGCACGGCGCAAGAAAGATTCTGCCGCCTGCCATTGCTGGGTTTGTACCAAAAGGTCTGAGGTATGCACTAAAAGATCAAAATCTTGTGGTTTTTCTTTCAGCTCTTCCATATGTTTGCCAATTTCGCTCATGACAGCAGCCATGGGGTCTTCCGCTTGGGTCATGCCAGAACCAGAACCTTGCACCACAAGGGGCTCACCGGCTAAACGCTGTATAAGAGACACTGCCAACATACATACAAGGCCGGCACTGAGCAGACCTAAAACAACTTTACGCGAAGGGGCTAACTCATACATGATCATGACGCTCCAACATGGCTAGACGTTTCTTTAAAGCCTTTTGCCCTAGGGCCAAATAGGCCACATAGGCGCCAAGGCCCAGCCATACGGCCACATTGGCCATGAATATCCAAGTTACACTTTGCATATATTTCTCCTTTCTCAAAAAGGCTTAGGAAGAAAATTCTTCTCGTTGGGCCATGGACAGCTCTTCCAAACGGGCCTCTTGTTCCAATTGCCCCTTGCGGAACAGCACCAAGGCCGCCCATAACAAGGCAAAAGTTCCAAGGCACACAAAAAGCGTCGTTTTCATGGCATCATCCAAACCGCCGCCTTGCGAGGCAAAAACAGCAGGGTGAATAGAGCGCCACAAACGGGCCGATAAAAAGACCAAGGGTACATCCACAAAGGCCACAATGCCCACCACAGCGCGAATATTAGCGTTGCGCCCGGCTGGCATATCCAAACCGCGTAACACCAAATAGCCTGTGTAGACAAACCACATGATGAGTGCCGTGGTGAGGCGTGGATCCCACGTCCACCAAACGCCCCAAGAGTGACGCGCCCAAATGGAGCCTGTCACAATGGCTAGGCCAGAGCACAGTACGCCCACTTCGGCGGCGGCTTTAGCCAGCGCATCCCAAGAGCTTTTGCGGGTTTTTAAATAGGCAATGGAGGCCACAAAGACCACAAAAAAGCTCATGAAAGCCCACCATGCCAAGGGTAAGTGAATATAAAAAATCTTTTGCACCAGGCCCATATGGGCTTCTATGGGGGCATATTCAAAAATAAACCATTGGCTTATGGCCATACCCACAGCGCCCAGCGCCGCCAAAACAGATATAAGGGGCATTTAATCCTCCCCTGCGTATATATAGTCAAAAAGTATCAGCCCAGCGCCCAAAAATAAGGCATCAAAGGCCAATGCAACACCAATCCAATTATCTAATCCTTCGGGCACAGCTTCAGAAAAACCTGCCGCTCCCACGCGAATGCCTGCCAAAAGCAAGGGCACCAAGAGGGGGAAAACAATAATGCTCAGCAAAGATTCTCTTGCCGCTTGCCCTTGAGATAAAGCTCCCAAAAGTGAGCCTGAAGCCGCCATACCAATATCTACAAGTAGTATCATGACAAGGGCCGTGGACCATACAGATGAAATGCTTTGCCCCAAAAACACTATGGCTGCCGGTAAAAATACCGCTTGGGCCACAAGAAGTAAGACCAATCCGCTCAGGCCCTTAGCTATCCACACCACATATAAGGGCTGTGGCATGAGCAAAAGTCCTTCGCGCGCATTATTCACTTCTTCTAAGCCATAGAGGGTATTAAATACCAGCACCTGACAAAAGGCAGAAGCCAGCCAAAAAATGGCCGCCGCCCCCTGAGGAGGCAGGGTCGTGCCCACCTCTTGCGAAAGGCTAAACACAAAAAGCAAGAGTAAGCCCAGCAAAAGCGCTTGAATGAGCCCCATACCACGGGCTAAGCGTAAATCTTTACGCAATAAAGCCATGATGGCGCCTAGCATGTCATCTCCGCCCTTGGGCTTACGTTTACGCGCCCTTTTTCTATATGCCACAGAGCGTCAGCCATGGCGGCATCATTATGCGCATCATGGCTAATCCACACAATGGCGGCGCCTTCCTCCTTGGCTCTTTGTACCTCAGCGCGAAGCATGGCGGCAGAGCGCACATCCAGCCCCGTACTGGGTTCATCAAAAAGCCAAAGCTTTGGGCGCAGTAAAAGCACGCGTGCAAGATTTAAACGCTGGGCCATACCGCGGGAAAATACCCTTGCCCTTTCATCGGCAAAGGGTAAAAGCTCCACAGTGCTGAGCACAGCTTCTAAGGCCGCATCATCTCTTTGAGCTGATGGTAGGCCGTACATTTGTCCCCAAAAGGCCAGATTTTCACGGGCCGTTAAAGCCGGATACACAAAGGTAGCATGGCCCAAATAACCCACTTCTTTTTCTTCCACATGCAGGTCTACTTCCCCCATGGAAGGGGTAGATAAACCGGCCATAAGACGCAACAGCGTAGACTTACCCGCCCCATTGGCACCCATAAGAATGGTGATGGTACCGGCTTTCACCTGTACCGTCACATCCTTTAAGATGCAGCGCTGTCCAAAATATTTGGACACCTGCTTAAGGCTGAGTAATTCCGTCATGCTTTAGCCTTGCTTCTCGCTAGTATCATCATCGTCTTCATCGGGAACATGAGCCCTTTGACGACGGCGCAGGCCTAAAATGGGGAAGAGACACATGAGCGTGCCGCCCACCCACATCCAGTTCACCAGCGGATTAAC
>CAYJPR010000096.1:0-1202 GCA_964372075.1 uncultured Desulfovibrionaceae bacterium
CCTTCGGTCACCCTAAAATTACCGTTATTGGTAAAAGGTAAAGCAAGTGTAATACCGCTGGGCAAAGTAAGTTTATTGGCATCAGGATTAATGGAGAGTTTCCCCCCTGCTAAGGTAGCACTTTCCTGAGTTTGCGCAAAAGCAACCTGCGTGCTGACAGCATCCGCGAGGGTTTCCCCCATGGACCCATTCATAGACCCATTGGAAGTACTTTTTTTCAAATTAGTCGTATTTTGTGCAAAAGCACTATGAGCATTCTCTCCCCATAAGCTTACACCTGAGCCTGTATATGCTGTTCCTGAGTTGCCATTTTCAAGAAAGTCAAAACTAAAGCCAGAGGATGCACCTGAGTTTCCTGAGGCTTTAGATGATGCCTGTGTGGAGGGCAAAAAACTTGTCTGGCTAGATACACTTGTAACAGTACTCATTATACAATCCTCCAAACCTTACCAAGCTGTTTTGGTACATAGGAAAAAAATTACCTATAAAATCTATATGGCTAATTTTATGCAAAATTCACTCCAAATCTTGCAAAAAGTAGGAGTTGAATATGGGGGAGTTTTGATAGTATACATGAAAAAAAGGATACAGCGAGCCATGTATTTTGAAAAAATAGACATAGAAAATTGGAACAGAAAAGAAATATATTTACAGTATGTAGATGTCATCCCTTGTACTTTCAGTATGACAGTAAATATAGATATTACAAAATTTTTAACAAGCGTAAAAAATAACAATTACAAATTATTTCCGACTTTTATGCATACACTTTCCCGTATTGTGAATGCACATAAAGAATTTCGCATGGGACATGATGAGCAAAATACTCTTGGCTATTATGATATTTTGCACCCAAGCTTTACTTTATTTCATGAAAAAACGGAAAGTTTTACAAATATTTGGACAGAATATACTGAAAATTATCAAGTTTTTCTTAATAATTATACTGATGACGTAAAAAAATATCAAAATGACCATCTTAACTCTAAGCCGCAAATAGGTAGTAATTTTTTCAATATTTCGTGTATTCCTTGGGTGCATTTCACAGGATTTAACTTAAATTTGCAAAAGGGATATAAGTATCTTTCTCCTATTTTCACCATAGGCAAGTATTCAACTTCAGAGGGGAAAATTTTACTTCCTTTGGCAATTCAAGTGCATCATGCTGCATGCGATGGATTTCATGTGGCCAGACTTATACA
>CAYJPR010000096.1:1302-5023 GCA_964372075.1 uncultured Desulfovibrionaceae bacterium
CAATTCAAGTGCATCATGCTGCATGCGATGGATTTCATGTGGCCAGACTTATACAAGAGCTACAAAACGCAGTAGACAATTTTACTCCCCAAAGCCGCCCCTAATGCTACTCTGAGGTATTCGCGCAGAGAAATTATGTATCCCTCTACCCGCCAAAACGCCCTGAGCCATGCCCCATGCGATTCACATCAGCATCTTCAAAGGAGTTTAGTGTATATAGGCGAATTTTATTACTACGAGGAAACTCGCGTTTTAATAGCGTTTTCAACAAGCGTTTAATCTTTTCAGCCGTAAGTCCTTCCCAAGATTCTTCATGAAAACCGCGCTCTACCACAGTAAAACTGTCATCCCCTGTACAGGTTATGGCTACAGAACGATTACGTTTAAAGGTGCGCATATCAAGGCATTGGCCCTTTTGCAATTTTTCTAGCCGTTCCATCACAGTGGGAATAATAGTATTTTTATCATTCATAATTTCACCCTTCTGTATAAAAAAAACTCCCCCAGCCTAGCCAAGGGAGTATATACAATCTACTATGAAACTCTTCGCAATTACAATAAGTTTTTGCGTAATTCTTCACCACTGCAAGGGGAAAGATAGGCAGGTGGTACATCAAATACGGTGAAAGCACCCTTAGCACCGTGCTTTTGGAAACGCATATTAGCACGCGCATAAGCCACAAGTACAGCAGCTGTAAATTCAGGATTCGAATCCAGCTTTAAGGAATACTCAATTAAGTGCTGGGACTTACCACTGGCATCGCTTTGCCCACTTCGTAAAACAAAACCACCGTGAGGAATGCCGCTATGATTTGCATTTAACTCTTCTTGAGACACAAAATTTACTATGGTGTCATAGTCAGAGAAATAGTTGGGCATATTCACAATATCGCTGGTAATTTTTTCTAAATCAGCGCCTTCTTTTGCCACCACAAAGCATTCACGTAAATGCTTTTCTCTGGTGGATAATTCAGGATTTTTACCATCGCGAACAGCTTGTAAAGCTTCTTCTTTAGGAATGGTGTATTGCTTTCCATCAGCCACGCCTTCCACACGTCTAATGGCGTCAGAGTGCCCTTGGCTTACACCCTTACCCCAGAAAGTGTAATCTGTACCTTGGGGTAAAATAGCACCAGCATATAAGCGATTAATGGAGAACATGCCAGGATCCCAGCCCACAGAAATAATAGCTACTTTTTGCGCCTTCTTGGCAGCTTCTTCAACTTTTGCAAAATAGCTTGGAATATCAGCATGGGTATCAAAGCTGTCTACAATATTAAAATATTGTGCAAGCTCAGGCCCTTGTACAGGTAAGTCTGTAGCAGAGCCACCGCAAAGCACAAGCACATCTATGTCATTTTGCATAGACATAAGACTATCCATAGCAAAAACGGTCACATCGGCATGTATGGGCTTAATGGAAGAAGGGTCTCTTCTGGTAAAAACACCCACAAGTTTCATATCAGGACTTTGTGCAATGGCAAGCTCTGTACCACGTCCAAGATTGCCATAACCTACAATACCAATACGAATAGGATTTTCTGCAGAGTTCATATTTTCTCCGAATAATAATATTTAAAATACAACGTTTTACACATACTTACTAGCGAAACGATATTCGTTGCGCCTTGGTGAAAATATTACTATTTACAATATTTCACAAGCTTTTTTTATGCCATGCATAGAGTCATAAAAAACAATTTTACCAAAGTGCAGTTACGCTTTCAATGTCAGCTTGTAATTGCTTCTCAGCTTCCTTCATCAAACGTGTAGCATAGCCTTGTCTTTCATCGTCAGGCAAAACAGCTCAGTAAAATTTTCCTGCAAAAAAAGACACTTCGAATATATGCTATCCTCAGTGTCTTTAAAAATACTCTATTACTTATATTTAGCTACAAGTGCTTGTATTAAGCTTTCTTCTTCAGGAAACTCGCCCGTAATAGCCTTAGAATATTCCATAGTTCCATCAACTTTCACATCAAAGATGCCGCCGCTACCGGGGATAAGTTCTACCTCTGCGCCCAGCGTTGTTTCTAATTTTTCAGCCAAACTGACTGCTTTAGCTTTATAGCCTCAAGCGGTGCAATAGGTAATGCTCATATTCATACAAAATCTCCTTATGTAATACGGGTGCACAGTAGGAAATCTAACCAGCCCTGTCAAGGAAAGTCCTATACAAATACATCATAAAAAAAGCCCCATTACATCTAAACATAACAGGACTTATAGACACTTTTAACCTCATCTAAAAGAAAGATGCCACCGCAATATTGGTGCTAATGGCTCCAAGCATAGGAATAGCAGTACGCTTAATAACAGTAAAAGGACTCACCCCCGTACCACCAGCCACAGCAATAACAAGGCCAGCCACGGGAGACATACTTCTAAAAGTACCAGAAGCCGTTTGCATGGGTAAAAGCATAGATAAGGGAGCCTCTCCCATCTTAGATGCAACTTCCGGTGCAAGACCGGAAAAACTTAAAAAAGCCGCATTACCGCTTCCCGAAACCATGGCCAAAATACCAATGATAGCCACCAAGGTAATGGTCATACCAAGCATTCCAAAGCCTGCAAAGTTTGCACTTTGAATAAGATAATGCGAAAAGCCCACAGCTTGTAAGCCGGAAGCAAAAAATTGTGCCGCCACAAGAAGCATAACCACGTCTTTGAGCATATTTCCCATGCCTGTAAAGAAAGCCATACCCGTATTCAAGGTTTGAGCAAAATTACGCGTGCGTAAACATTCGCAGAGAAGGCCCAAAAGGAAGGCTATAAACATGGCACTCACCACATCAAGCTCCACAGCATGAATAACATAATCACTAAAGACAAAAAGTAAGACTAAAGGAAGTACGGGTAAAAAAGCATAAAAAGAAGGTAAATTCTTTTGCTCTTTGTCTTCATCAGGTGTGCTAGGAGCATTTTCTGTCATGCTTTGCACCCCTTCCTTTTTATCAAAATACATGGAAGTGAAAAAATATAATATGGCCATAACCGCCACACTGGCAACAGCAGCTATGAGTTGATGCTGCGTAAAATAATCCATAGTAGTGATGCCGGAAAGCTCTGCTGCCACACTGGTACTGCCAGAAGCAGGCCCAAGCTCTAAACACGCCGTGGAGGCCAAGGCCGCCGCTGCCGAAGCTGCGGAAACGTTAAGCTTACGCAATAACGGAAACAACGTTACCAAAAGTAACATGCCAAGCCCCGTCGCACTGGGAATAAAGACACTCATTATTTGCGCAAAAATCACTGCAACAGCAATAAGAACATAAGGATTACGTATGGACATTAAAGGCTTTGCTCCAAGCCGCACAAAGGTATCCGAAGCGCCAATGGTATTCATATACTGCGCAAAACCACCAGCAGCCATGATGATAAGCCCTACTCCGCCAATATTACTTTGGCAAAGAGCTGTGAACATAGCCACGATATCTAAAGCTTTTAAGCCCGTGCTGTGCAGCCCTTTAACCTCATAAAAGTGCGCATCAAGAGAAAAAGCTAAGGCCCAAAGTACTATACCCGAAAGAAATAACACTAAGGTGGTGTTATAACGTTTAATTATGGCAAAAACCGTGGCAACAAAAACCAGCATACCTAAAGAAAGAACCAACATAGCCACTCCTATATAAGGTGCATTTTGATAGCGTCTTTTACAACGTAAGTGTAAAATGACTCAAAGGAAACACAAGTAGCGTATTAGTGAGTAAGCTACAAGTAA
>CAYJPR010000097.1:0-4990 GCA_964372075.1 uncultured Desulfovibrionaceae bacterium
ATATTTTTGTAAATATCCACAAAACTTACGATACATCTATCAGTATACCCACTCAGTTTTTGCGCCATATATCTGAAAGCTTTTTCATGATATTCTACCGTAAAATTCACATCCACAATTATGGGATCATAACGCCACACCATTCGATGAGCACCAAGCTGCTTACTCAGATTTTGAAAAGCTTGCAAAAGGCGCACTTTATCCGGTAAACGCCTTTCAACGCTTTTATTATAAGGTGTTATGGTAAATTGAAAATAATAAGGATAGCCCAAGGCATCTATTTTGGGTAAAAATTTCAAAAATGGTAAGGGATTTTTTGTCCAAAATACTAGACAATCTACAGATTCACGCCGCAAATCTGCCCTATAATAGCGCTGTACATTGTACGGATTGGGCACCAGCACATAGCCCCTCTCAAGGGCATTTACCAGCCATTGTCCATAATACGAAGGAATGTCCGTTCTTCTACTTGCGCTTATAATCATACCTATCAGCCCGTTGAAAAAGTCTGAATTGATTTTTTTGACTAACACCCATTTCCACACGTTCTTACAGGGGGTTTAAAAAGTGTAATATGCTAGGAATACAAAGTTTTTTTACGAAGCGGAACGCATCAAGACATACGTGACCGAAGTAAAAAAAGTCTGACAACGCAGATTACACTTTTTCAACATTCTGTTATCTTTTCATTTTCTTAATAACCTCTTTGGTTTCCTTATCAACCTTCAAAGATTCGCGTATTTTTTGTAAGGATTTATTATAGGTAAAATCATCTAAAAGAGCTTTCTTTAAAAAAGTCATGGTGCGCTCAGGAAAGGAGACAAAACACATGGATATGGCCCAAGCCACAGCCATTTTAACATAATAATCTTCGTGTTTAATGGAGCAAAACAAGGCAAAAAGGTCTTCTAAATACCTTTCTTCCCTATAGTATTGCAAGCATAACACCACAGCAACGCGAATATCATAGGCTTTACTTGAGCGCGCATAGGGTTGCAAAAAATCCCAAAAAAGCTCTTTATGCTGTTTAACAATTTTTAATTCTGCACAAAAAGAATCACATAAAGACCAGTTACATACTTTAGGAATAAAAAATTCACATAATGGCAAAACGTCTTGCACATCTGCCTTCATATTTCCTATGATGAGCCCTTGAAGCATGGTTTCTTCAAAATATATATCCTGCGCCTTGGTCACATAATCAGCTTTTCCTTCACGTACCAAGCGCTGCGCTATCCTGCGTAATTGCGGAATGCGCACCCCCAAAAGGTTTTCGCACCCCGGAATGAGAGCGGCGGAAAACTTTTGAAATGTAGGTTCTGCCAAAGCTAAGAGCTCTTGGCGAATTTCATTTTCTAAAGCATACACTTCCATCAAACACCTCTATATATTTTGAATTAAAAAATATTATCTGCAATAAGCTATGGGCAAAGCGTCCCACGCGGTGGTAAATTTGGGAGAGCGATATTTTTGACGCATGCGCCATGGAGCGGCGACTTGCTCTTGCCCCCTTTGCGTAACAGGTTCAGCCTCCACACCCTTACCAAGGCCCTGCCCTGCATATTGCAAAGTATGTTTTCCATAGCGCGCATTAATACTATCCAGCGCCGTCATAAGCTGTTTGGCACGCGTACTATCCCCCTGCCGCACAGAGCTTAATAACGACCCTTGTTGTTGCGAGGCTGAGCCCAAATCATACAGCATAACCCCAGCCTTAGCATAAGCCACGCCTTCTTTAAAAAGCGTATCCAAAGCGCGCAAGGCTGTACGCACCATAAGCGTGCTCTCATCGGTGGCCTCGGTAAAAGCTAGTGGTAAGGTCACATTATACGGGGCCTCGCCGGGAGCACATCTATGTTTAGATGCGCGAATATGCACGCTGATACCTTTAGCTAGAAGCTTTTCACGGCGCAAGCGCTGAGCCGCATTGACGGTAAAGGTTGTGAGAGCCTCTGCCAAATGCTCCTTAGCATACACGGGCTGCCCAAAAGAGCGCGATGAAACCAAGGTATGGCGCGGCGCTGGGCCTTGTTCCATATCAATACATGAAATACCGCGCAATTCTAGGGCAGTACGCAGGCCCGTAACCGTGAGATTTTTTTGCAACCACGCATCGGGCATGTCACGCAAGGCTCTTGCATGAAAAACCCCAAAAGACTTAAGCTTTGCCGCCTGCCTGCGCCCAATTCCCCAAATATCTTCTACGGCTATGGTTCCCAAAAGAGCATCCTGCTCCGCCGCTTGCTCAGGAAAATGAAACACGCCCTGTCTTGTATTTTGTCCGGCATTTTGCCCTTTCTTTGCCAAATGATTTGCCAATTTAGCCAAAGTACGCGTGGGCCCAAGCCCCACAGAAACGGCAATGCCCGTCCATTGCAAGACTCGCTGACGCAATAAAGCCGCCGCCTCTGCCCCTTGCGAAAATAACGGCCCCGTGAAGCGCAAAAAAGCCTCATCAATGGAGTATTGCTCCATATGCGGCACAATGCCTTGAGTCACATCCATAACGCGCTGAGAAATATCACCATATAAAGCATAATTGGAAGAAAAAACCGCCACATTATTACGCCGCAAAAAAGCGCGCGCTTTAAATTCCGGCTCGGCCATGGGAATACCTAAAGCCTTAGCTTCCGCAGAGCGCGCCACAATGCAACCATCGTTATTGGACAGAACCACAATGGGCCGCCCCCATAAGTCGGGCCGAAACAAACGCTCGCAAGAGGCATAAAAATTATTGCAATCCATAAGGCCCCACAGCTCATTGCCTTGCTGCGCCTTGGTCTTACAATTTATGGATGACATACGACACCACGCCCCAAATATGCACATGCTCTCTTTCGGTAATATCTACCTCAGGATAGTCGGGATTTTCCGGTAAAAGCCACACCCTCCCTTGACGATGCACCAAACGCTTTACCATAAGCTCCCCATCTAGCGCCGCAATGACCACACGGTTATGCATAGCCTCCAAAGAACGATCCACCACCAGCAAGTCACCATCATGAATGCCGGCATTTATCATGGATTGCCCCTCAGCGCGTAAGAAAAAGGTAGCCGCCGGATTACGCACCAAATAGCTGTGCAAGTCCAACTCTTGCTCCACGTAATCATCGGCAGGTGAAGGAAAACCCGCCGCCACGGGAGTTAAATACAGGGGCAAAGCACGCTTTTCAACTTTTGCCATATCATTTTGGTCCTGAACGCCTTGAAAATCTGGGGCGCTTATTCCCATCCAAGAGAGGCCCTTTGCCAAAGACAAAGAAGGATGCGTAGCAGACGGTAGAGAAAATGGATTTGAAGATTTCATGCCCTTAGTTTAGCGCTGGGTAAGCCCAGAAGCAAGTCCTCTTTAACTGGCTATTGAAAAAGACAATCTACGTCGCCAGACTTGTTTTTCGGTGAATACTCATTGGGCACTCAAGACTTTTCCTTCAAAGGCTTTTATGCTAGCCTCAGTGCATACTTTCTCCCCCATAAAGGTGCTTATATGTCACAAACAAATCGTAGAGAATCCCTCATTGAAGATATTATAGATCGCGAACTTGCAATGTTTTTAGCCACTAAAAATGAAGGCGGCCCGGCCTCATGTCAGCAAGACCCGGATATGTTTCGCCATTGGCGCTGGATGATTTTTTCTGTGCTGTCCGATACGTATATCGAATCCTATTTACAAGACCTTATGGAAGCAGAATACGAAGGGCGCAATCTACTTTTAGAAAAATACGCCCGCATGGATAATCTTATCCCTTGTGTTTCCCCCAATATGGATAAGGTGCAAGCCATTACCGCCGCTGAGCGTCTTTGGTTAGAAGCCCTTGCAAAAGAGTTTCCCCTACAATTTGCACAGCAATTTCAGCGTTTTGATTTTTATTTCTCACCGGAAATTGAAACACTTTCAGAAAGAACCCTCGACTGCTATCTCACCTGCATTGCCAAAGCCCAGCAGGAGGGCCGCAACCTTGCAAGGGAACGCTATGAAAATATGTATAGCCGTATGGGGCTGCCTTCAGTAAGCGAAAAAGAAGCGCTTTTACAACAAAGGCAACAGGCCTAATCATGCAAGGATTACGCCTTTCACGCCTATTTTTTGAAGATGTGGCCACACCCATTTTACGGCAAAAACTGGGCAATCAATGGCAACGCTTAGCCTTTGGCCTTGTGGGTGAAGGGTCAGAATGCTTTGGCTATGATGACAAACTTTCGCGAGATCACGACTTTGGGGCCGGTTTTTGCCTTTGGGCACCGCAGGAGGATATGGCCACGCTCACTGGTCCGGTGCACGAAGCTTTACAGGCCTTACCACGTTCTTTTATGGGGTTTTCTGTACGTATGGGCGGGCAAGACGAAGCGCAAGCGCTCACAGGGCAGCGTTTAGGCTTATTTTCCATACAGAATTTTTACCAGCGCTTTACTAACAGCTCTGTGCCACCACAAAAGTGGCAAGAATGGTATATGCTCCCCGAACATTTTTTAGCTGTGGCCACCAATGGCGCTGTTTTTCAAGATAATTTAGGGCAATTTAGTGCTTTTCGCCAAACTTTATTGGATTTTTACCCTGAAGATGTGCGCAAAAAGAAATTGGCGGCGCGGCTCAGTGTTATGGCGCAAAGTGGGCAGTATAATCTACTGCGCTTGCTTAGCCGTGGGGATGGCGTGGGTGCAACCCTAGCCTGTGCTCGTTTTGTAGAAAATGCTTTGGCGGCGTACTTTTTGCTTCATAAAAGGTATATGCCTTTTTATAAATGGGCTCATAGGGCTGTGCAAGATATACCCCAGGGAAAAGTCTTTTCAGCAAAGTTACAGGCAGTGCTGGGGAATAATTGCATGGCGCTGGCCGGTCATGAAGCAGAGGCGGAACAGGTGCAGGTTTTGCAAGAAGCCGTGGAAGAAGTATGTAAACACATTGTGTCCCTATTACAGGAACAAGGCTTGAGCGCAAGTGCTGAGCCTTGGCTTATGGCGCAGGCGGAGCAAGTGCAAAATACTATAG
>CAYJPR010000098.1:0-4981 GCA_964372075.1 uncultured Desulfovibrionaceae bacterium
TACGGTCGGCCTCACCTTTTAGCACCAAGACCTCTAAACAATTATGATGATCTAAGTGCACATGTAAGGTTGCAATAATGCAATCATGAGCATCGTGTTGCGCCGCCGTAAGTCTTTTGGCAATATCGCTTTTATGGTGGTCATAGACAAGAGTTAACGTGCCGGCGGCTTCTTCTGTGGCTGTATTCCAGCTATCTTCCACCAAGGCTTTGCGAATAAGATCGCGTATGGCTTCAGAACGATTGGCGTAAGAATTCTTTTCGCATAAGGCGTCAAAAGAAGCGAGCAAATTAGTGTCTAAAGACACTCCAAAACGTGTAACTTTACTCATAATCACCTCATTTTATCGCACATAAATAGGCATTAGCGGCGCAGTTCCCACACCTGCACCGTTACCGGAACATCTTGGGCATATAAAGCTTCTACAGGTGCCTCATACACTCTTTTAGCAATCCACTTGCGACGTATAATCTCAGCACGAAAATGCTCATACACTGAGCGACAAGGCTCAGCAATCCAGGCCACGCCATTTTTATCTAAAGCATAATCTATAAAATTAAGTACAGGGTGTACAAAGCCGCGCTCATACATAATATCCCCGCCCCATAAAAAATCTATACTGCCTTTTTGCAGCGCCGGCCTGCGCCAATCCATCACTGTCCATAAAGGCTGGGCAATACCATTGGCCACGGCATTTTTATGAGCAAAGTGCAAAGCTTCTTCTTCATAGTCCATGGCTATGACTCTAGCCCCTAACCATTGCCCCACAAGAGCAGTGAGGCCAAGTCCGCAACCCACATCTAGGCAGCGTGCGTTGGCAATGCGCTCTTTTTGTTCAAAAAGCCATCCGCAAAGGGCCACAGAAGAAGGCCAAAGTTCTGTCCAATAAGGCAAACGCTCATCTTCTTCAAAGCTGGACTGGCGCACATCCTGTGTCATGGCGTCCCAGAGGCTTTCTAAATCTGCCGCACGATGCAATTCAAAAGTCTTGCCGCACACGGTCACATGAATAAGGGGTGTATAGGCTGTTAAAGCTGTAGGCATGGTAACTCACTTAAAGAAATAACTGTCCCTTTCTACCTTCTCTTGTCAAGAAGCGCAAGAAGCAAACACGGTATAGAAGGTAATATCCCTATTTTTGAAAAAACGCTGAGCAAAACAAGGCTGCAAGGAGAAAGCCCACTTGTCTATGCAGCCATGTTTTGGTAAAAGGAAAAGATATCTTTAAGGAGCCCTTCATGGAATTTAGTTTTTTTGACATTTTTATTGCAATCATCTTTACATACTTCTCCATTTCTGGACTAATGCGTGGCTTTTGCAAAGAATTTTTCAGCCTTGTGGGCCTTATTGGTGGTCTGTGGCTGGCCTATACCTACCACCCCATGCTCAGCGAGCATCTTACTCTTATAGATGGAGAAGCTTGGCGTACCATAGCTGCTTATGTACTTCTATTCTTAGGCGCTAACATTGCCGCGGGCCTGTGCGCTGCCCTTTTACAATCTATTTTAACTCTAGCCATGTTACCTTGGGCCGATAAGCTGGCCGGTTGCATTTTAGGTATTGGTAAAGCCACCTTCTTATGCAGCATAGTTATACTTATTACCGAACGTTTCTTCGGTAATGCAGAATTTTTACAAAATTCTTTCTTATTACCTTACTTAACCAACTTCATTGAAAGCATTCGTGCCTACATTCCGCATGATTTCTTTCAAAATAATGCCTAACCCACTCGAGCTATAAAGGATATTTATGAAATCTTTGGAACGTGCGCAATCTGTCTTAGAAAAACTCATTGGCCCTGATGGTTGTTCTTGGGATAAAGAACAAACGCCTCTTTCTTTGGCAGATTATGTCATTGAAGAATGTCACGAATTGGTGGACGCCATTCGCCAAGGGAAAAGCCAGGATGTGTGCGAAGAGCTGGGCGATGTGGCTTTTCTTCTCTTGCACATTGCCAAATGCTATGAAAATAAAGGTGAATTTTCTTTAGAAACGGCTTTAACCATGAGCGCAGAGAAAATGATTCGCCGCCACCCCCATGTTTTTTCTGATACCACTTTTGAAAGCATGGATGAACAACTCAAAGCCTGGGAAGCCATTAAACGCAGTGAAAAGCAAGACGAAGACAGTAAGCCCAAGGGCGTCTACGATTCTTTGCCACGCTCCTTACCGCCGCTTGTAAAAGCCTATCGCATTCACTCCAAGGCCGCTCGCGTTGGTTTTACCTGGCCTGAAGAACAAGAAGTAGAGCAACAAGTGGAAGCTGAATGGTTAGAATGGATTGATGTGGCCCAAGGCACAGATCAAGAAGCGCAAAAGCATGAACTTGGCGATATGCTCTTTACCCTTGTAGAGCTTGGAAGACGCAAAGGTATTAAAGCCAGCGAAGCCTTAGATTTTAGCACCATGCGCTTTTTACAGCGTTTTGAAGGCATGGAAGCGCTAGCCCGTGAAAGAGGTCTTGATTTTGTCAACATGGAATTGGATGACAAAGATAGCCTTTGGAATGAAGTAAAAGAAGCTGAAAAGAAATCTTCATAAGTAATTAGTATAAAAGGAAGCTTCTGGCTTCCTTTTTATTTTTAGCATATATTTTTGGAGGAAGAGATGACCAAAGACCCAAAAGATACACTACAGCCCATGCCTGCAGAATCAAAAGAATTTGAGCACGCTGGACCACAACAGCACGCCACAGATCAAAACGTTGCTGAGCATAAAACAGAGCAAGTGGTAGAAAAAATACCAGAAGACATGTCGGAAAAAAACACGAAAGAATCTACGGTAAATATACCAGAAGAAAAAAGCACCGAAGCCACTTCAGCTACGCAACCTTCTGATATCCCCATCATAGCTCCCATCCATTTTGCCGCTCCTACGCAGGATGAAGGAAAAGAATCTGCCCATACTCAAGAAGAAACTTCTTCACAAAGTGTGGGCTCAAGCTCTGCAACAGCACCTGAAGCTTTATTAGAAATGCAAGCAGAGGCGCCGCAAGCTACAGAACAAGTAGCTGGGCAAACGACTGGACAAGTTACAGAGCAGGCTACAGAACAGGCTCCAGAGCAAGCAACAGGGCAAGCAACAGGGCAAGCAACAGGGCAAGCAACAGGGCAAGCAACAGGCCAACCAGCTGAGCAAACAGCTCCTGCACCTATCATGGGCTTTGCAGCTAAAGCCTTTGCCCATATGAGCAAAATTGCTCCCCTCTATTTACTCATGCTCTTTGCCTTGCATGTGTGTGCCAGTATCTATCTTCCTTCGGTGTATTTTCCTGTGGAAATAGCCCATGTGGAAATTTACCAAAAAATGCAAGCCACAGGGCAATGGCTCATTCCTCCGGCTTCTGAAGCTTTTGGAGCCGTATTACCTGGCTACTATTGGTTCATGGCCTTGGTAGATATGCTCCCTTTACCGGAAGGTATTTTCCTTCCTGTGCTTTCTGCCCTTGCGGCTCTGATTGCCCTTTGCGGCATATACGCTTTGGGTGTATGCACCCAAGTGGGCCGCCATGCCACTTTGGGCGGTGGGCTTTTACTACTTAGCTGTCCGCTATTTCTTATTTTTATGCATATAGTTGGGCCAGAAATGCTCACCGCGGGCTTTTTCTCCCTCTCCGTGGCCTTATTAGGACGTGGCTGGACCAAAGATAATGCGCCTTTTTCCTTTATTTTTGGCTTTTTCTTCTTGGCTCTTGCCACCTTCACCGGCGGATTTTTCCCCTTATGGACAGCGCTGATAGCCAGCATTCTCCTCATACTTTGGCGCGGAACGTTGCACCGTGCGCATCAGCTGGACGCCGTCATTGGATTTGGTGTACTGGTACTTAGCTTTGCCCTATGGCTGGTCATCTCCATCCTTGGCAGTGAACACGCCTCCGCTTTAGATGCCATCATGCTCACCGCCATTACTCCCTTTATGCCCCCTTACTGGCCTGTGGCTTTACCTTGGGCTTTAGTCTTTTTGGCTTGTGGACTCATACCGTGGATTTTACTGCCACTTTTTGCCTCATGGTTCCGCGTTTTGGGCTCATCATGGAGCAATCTTAAAGCGTCCCGCAAAGAAAATTCCGGCCCCACTTGGATGTATCTGCTTATCATTATAGCACTAGCTTTGGTTGTCTATCAAAAGGAAGATGCCTTATTTAGCGCTGTGTTCTTACTGCCCGTCTTTGGTGTTATCCTTGCTAAAACAGCGTGTAATCTTTCACGCCTTGGTAGCAATATCTTCTTCTTACTTTTAGCTGTGATTTTACTGGCATGTGGCCTTGTCATTACTCTTATGAGCATTCCTCACACAGCTCCTTACTGGACCCCTTACTTAAGCGAAGATATGGCCAGAATGCTTAGCGCAATTAAAGGCTTGCCCTTGCTTTCCGCTGTATTCATCCTTACTGCCTTGCTCTTGGTACGCTTCACCAAGCGTGCTTTCTCTGAAGGTGGCCTTGTGGTCATGGCACTTTTTGCCATGTTTATGGTACAGCCCATGACATTATTTGTGGCGCCTTCTTTAGTGGGCCATGGCGCCATGCAACACCCCATGGGCGCTGGTCTTGGCACACTTCCTTTAAGCATTGCACCGCATATGCCTACGCATCCTGTGGGGCATTTCCCTGTGGCTCCTCTAGAAGGTGAAGGCCAAGGAGAAAGTATCCCTGAAAATGCCGAACCAACACCTGTGCTACGTGCTCCAGAGCCTGCCAGTGAAGCTCTGCCTGAGCAGGGTTCTGAGCAAACTCCTGAAGCGGCAACAGAAGCAGTGCCTATGCACAACACTCCCTCAGAATCTCCTGTAGCCCCCTCTGTAGAGCCCACACAGCCGCAAGTGCAACCGCCTCTAAACGAAGAAGACGCTTCTGAAAGTCCGGCACAAACTCCAGCACAGGCTCCGGAACAGGCTCCGGCACAAACACAAGAAGAGCCCGTAGACCCGGCTCTACCAGTAGTGCCAGCTACTCCCACAGCAGATGATAGCATCACAACAT
>CAYJPR010000099.1:0-4969 GCA_964372075.1 uncultured Desulfovibrionaceae bacterium
GCCAAGAACTGCGCCGTTTCGTGGAATGATGTTAAGATTAACATTATTGATACCCCCGGCCACGCCGACTTTGGCGGCGAGGTAGAACGCGCACTTTCCATGGCCAGCGGCGCTATCTTATTGGTAGACGCTTCTGAAGGTCCCTTGCCGCAAACACGCTTTGTTTTGCGTAAAACCTTAGAAGCCGGCTTACCCGTGGTGGTTGTGGTCAATAAAATTGACCGTAAAGACGCCCGCCCGCAAGAAGTGCTCAATGAAGTGTATGACCTCTTCATCGACCTTGATGCCAACGAACAGCAATTGGAATTCCCTGTGTTGTATGCCATTGGTCGTGAAGGCGTGGCCATGCATGGCTTGGAAGATGAGCGCGTAAGCCTTGCGCCGCTTTTTGATACCATCTTAAAGCACATTCCCGGTCCTGCGTATGATGAGACCGAGCCTTTCCAAATGCTCGTAGCTGACCTTGATTATTCCGATTATTTAGGCCGCCTTGCTGTGGGCCGTATTATTCATGGTCAAATCAATGCTAAAGACGCCCTTTTATGCATGGGCCCCGATAATAATGTGCAACCTTTACGCGTAAGTAAATTGCAAGTGTATCAAGGTTTACGTCTTGCCGAAGTGGAAAGCGCTCAGCCCGGTGATATCGTAGTATTAGCCGGTATTGAAGATGTGACCATTGGCGATACCATTTGTACTAAAGAAAATCCCCGCACCTTGCCTCGCATTCGTGTGGATGAGCCCACTGTGGCCATGCGCTTTGGTATCAATACTTCTCCCCTTGCCGGGCGCGAAGGCAAATTTGTGCAAACGCGTGTTATTTGGGATCGCCTCACTAAAGAAGCTTTGCGTAACGTGGCCATTCGTGTGGAAGAAACCGGCGATAGAGATGCCTTCCTTGTGAAGGGACGCGGTGAATTCCAAATGGCTATTCTCATCGAGCAAATGCGCCGTGAAGGTTTTGAACTTTCCGTGGGCCGTCCTGAAGTTATTTTGAAAAAATCTGAAGATGGCAAAATTTTAGAGCCCATTGAGCATCTCTATGTAGATTGTGACGAAACCTTCATGGGTGTGGTTACAGAAAAATTGGCCCAACGCAAAGGCCGTATGCTCAATTGCATGAATGATAAGAGCGGCGGTACAGGCCGTGTGCGCATGGAATTTACCGTGCCTTCTCGTGGCCTCATTGGTTATCGTGATGAATTCCTCACCGATACCCGCGGTACCGGGATTATGAACTCCTTGCTTGCCGGCTATGAAGAATGGCGTGGGGACTTCCCCACACGCTTTAGCGGCTCCATTGTGTGCGATAGAACCGGTTCTGCCGTGCCTTACGCTCTCTTTAACCTTGAGCCACGCGGTACTTTATTCACTCCTGCCGGTGTACCTGTGTATGAAGGTATGATCATTGGTGAGCATAATCGCGAAAATGATATCGACGTAAACCCTTGCAAGGAAAAGAAGCTTACCAATATGCGCGCTTCCGGTAAGGATGAAAACGTGACCTTAAGCCCCGTGCGCCCCATGACCTTGGAATTTGCCTTGCACTTTGTGCGTGAAGACGAAATGGTGGAAGTGACCCCTGAGTCCATTCGCCTGCGTAAGAATATTCTTTCTGCGCAAAAGCGTCACCAAAATGCCGGCGCCAAGAAAAAGGCTTTGGAAGGTTAATTTCTTTTTATGCTATCAAAAGGGAGCAGGGGAGATTTTCCCTTGCTCTTTTTTTGTGCATAACTGCCCCTTGCACATCCCACATATTCCTCGTATATATAGCTTATGAATAAGACATTTACCATTACAGCTACCGACGGCGCGGCCCGTACCGGTATTTTGCAAACGGCCCATGGCCCCATAAACACCCCCATCTTTATGCCTGTGGGCACTGTGGGGTCGGTGAAGGCCATTGCTCCCGATGATTTACATGCCATGCAGGCAGAAATTATTTTGGGCAATACCTATCATTTATATTTGCGCCCCGGTGATGATTTGGTGGCGCGTCGTGGTGGTTTACATGGCTTTAATGCTTGGGATAAGCCCATTCTTACCGATAGCGGCGGCTTTCAAGTATTCAGCCTTAATGATTTACGCAAAATAACAGAAGAAGGCGTGGAATTCCGTTCGCATATTGACGGATCCAAGCATTTTTTCACCCCTGAAAATGTCATTAAAATTCAGCGCAATTTAAACTCCGACATTATGATGGTGCTGGATGAATGCGTGGCCTTTGGCGCAGATTATGGCTATACAGAAAAATCTTTGGCCTTAACCACTCGTTGGGCCAAGCGCGCCCGTGAAGCCTATCCCCAAGGCACGGCAGGCAATTTGCTTTTTGCCATTACCCAAGGGGGCTTTTATAAAGATTTGCGCAAGCGCTCCATTGAAGAACTTTGCTCCCTAGACTTTGACGGCTTTGCCATTGGCGGCTTGTCTGTGGGTGAGAGCAAAGAAATTCTCATGGACTTTTTATATTATACGGCACCTCTTTTGCCGCAGGATAAAGCTCGCTATCTTATGGGCGTAGGTACGCCGCTGGATATTGTCAATGGCATTGCCGCCGGCGTGGATATGTTTGACTGCGTTTTGCCCACGCGCAATGCCCGTAATGGCACTTTGTATACTTCGCTGGGTAAGGTAAATATTAAGCGCAAAGAATATGCCGAAGATGATGGTCCGCTGGATCCGCAATGTAATTGCTATACCTGTCGCACCTTTAGTAAGGCTTATTTGCGCCATTTGTATGTAAGTAAGGAATTACTCTCCTTTAGATTGAATTCCTTACACAATTTGACCTATTTCTTGGATACGGTGCGCCGTGCTCGTGAAGCCATTAAGGCCGGAGAATTTGCCCGCTTTAAGGCCGGCATGGAAAGCATTTATCCTGAGGAAGTGGTGTCTTAATTTTTTCTTCATATAAGGCGGTTATGGTGTTTGCCAAGCCGCCTTTTTTTGCCTAGATAGTAGGAATAGAGTCTCAGTAGCGTGAGGCGGTAACGAGGTTTTTATGTCACTTTCACTGGCTTCTTCCAAAGCCCTGCATGGGCAAACAGAACAAAGAGCGCAGGCTTTGGTGGCTGAGGCTTTGCAGGCCTTGCCGCCCAATCCCGATGAACGCATGTTGCAAGGGCGCGTTTTTGACACCAGACAGCGCCTTGTGCAAGAGCTTATGCAAGAGTGCGGCGTGGAGCAAGGGCAAGCATCCCTTGCAGAAACAGAGAATATGGAAGATGTGTGGCGCGAGGCTTTACCCCCCTTACTACTGCCACCCATTCGAAAAATAGCGCATTTTTCCGCATGGCGCACGGCTCTTGTGGCTCTTTTGGGTCTGTTGCTGGGTATGGCGCTGGGGCAGGCGCTTACGTCTTTAGGGCTTTTTTCTTTGGCAGAAAATACCGCCCATATGGAAAATACAGCAACTTTGGCTATAGCCCAAGGGCCGTCTCAGGGCCAGTCTTTTTCCACGGGCATACATTTATTTTTAGGCCTCATGGGGGCCATGACCATGGTGTGGCTGGCGGAATATCTTATAGCCGGAAAGACCGCAGGGCGCGTAAGCTTTATGGGGAAGGTATATGCGTGGAAAAAGCTGAGCCGCTGGAGCACATGGGGCTTTGGTGGGCTTTTGGTGCTGAGTCTTGCCCGTGATTTCATGGGGGCCAAGCTGGGCATTTTACACTTGGTGCAAGGCTTTGGCCTTATTTTTACCACCGGTCAGGTTTTGCCTTTTTTTGCCAATGTTTATGGCTTACTACTCTTTGTGGCGCTTTTTGTGTTGCTGTTAAAGCGGCCTTTTTCTTTTGATGCTCATGATTTTGCCGAAAAATTGCATATGGCCATAGCTCAGTGGTGGGCGGGAGCCTCTCTTGTAGGTCCTTTATTGCATGAAAATATTCAATTAAAAAATGATCCCACCAAGGATGCATGGAAAAAAGTGGGTCTTGAATTATATTCTTTAGCCGGAGAATTGCCCGAAGCTCGTGGGCAGTGGCTGGAAGAGCGCTTACGCCGCCTTGGCATAGAGGCTACGCGCGAGCCTGGCCTTTTGCATTGGTCAGAAGATATGGCAGAGCGCTATACGGCTCTGGGGCATGTGGCTGTGGGCGATGCTTGTTATGTGGATGAACCGCCGCTCATGGAGCAAGGTATTTTGGTGCGCAAGGGCACTGTGCGCAAGGTGAGGAAGTAATATGCAACAAGCTATCATAGCCATGGATTTGGGCACCAGCAATACCTGTATTGCCACTTGCGAAAGGGGGAAAGATGCAGGAAGCAAAGGCCAAGTGCGAGTCATTAAGCCGCGTGAATGGCATAATCCTCTCTTGGGCGGGGCCATACCTACCTTACTCCTGTATAAAGAAGATAAGCCTTTCCTTATAGGTACTGCCGCCGAATATGAATTTGGTGAGGCCAGTGATACGGAGCGCCAAAGCTATAGTCTGCGTAGTCAATTTAAGCCCGACGTGGCGGTGAATGATGAAGCCAGAACCTGCATGGTGGATTTTTTACGCTTACTACGTGGCGGCGTCACGGAATTGGATGCGCAGCAAGCACAAGCTGCACAAGATAAAGATGCGTTGCCCAGCATATTGGTGGGCATTCCTTCGCAAGCGGAAAATCACTATCAGCAGGTGTTGCGCCAGTGTTTACACAGTACCGGCTGGCATAATGTACAATTTTTACGTGAGCCTGTGGGAGCTTTATTACATTATATGGCCAGCGGTGCTTTGCCACCTTCACAAGCGGCCAAGGGCGTGGTCACCGTGGATTTTGGCGGCGGTACATGTGACTTTGCCTATTTGCGCCGAGCTGATGTGGTGGGACGCTATGGAGATATGCTCTATGGCGGGCGTCTTTTTGATGATTTACTGTATCAAGTGCTCTTGGAACATAATCCCCACTTAGAACGCCAATTACAGCAAGAAAATAATGAATACTATGTGCATTGGGTGGCGTGTCGCCGTGCCAAGGAAGA
>CAYJPR010000100.1:0-4948 GCA_964372075.1 uncultured Desulfovibrionaceae bacterium
TAAGTTCTCTTTCCATATCATCACTTTCGTACTGTTGTAACTTTTCGTTGAAAAGTTTACTGGGCATGAGAAAGGCGTAAGCGAAATAGTCCATGCGATCAAGGGCCTCTTGTGAGAGGGGCGTTTTGGGGGGGAACATTTCACAGCCATTCCACTTATGTATGTTAATTCTATAGCCCATCCCCATGAAAAGATAGCCTAAAAGGCGTGCAATGGTGTGTTTTTCAAAATCTTCACACATGCCTGCAGGTAAGTAGAGTTGAAAGCCTTCGCCATGTTTTCTGATAACGCCTTGTTTATAAGAGGTATTATCTTGCGCCACAACAATAGATCCCCCAAGACTGCTTATCAAGGATTGTATGCTGTAAATGGGGTAGGCTATTTTTAATTTCTCAATGAGGCTATTTACAAAAGTTTCAACTGGGGCATTTTTCATAGTATGTTCTCAATAATACCTTAAGGCTTGTGTTTTTTTGCTTTGCTGATCTTTTTTTATTAAAAGGCATTAGGCTTTACCTTGGTCAAACCAGTGGCGCATGGTGCTAAAAAGAATGTCGGGAGAAATGGGCTTGGTGATATGGTCGTTCATACCGTGTTGTAAGCTCTTTTCCTTATCGCCAATCATGGCGTGGGCCGACATGGCCACAATGGGTAAAGTGGCAAATTGTGGCATTTGGCGTAGGGTTTTTACGGCGGTAAGGCCGTCCATGATGGGCATTTGAATGTCCATGAGCACCATGTCGTATTTAGTCTTTTGCAGCATGTGAATGGCTTCTTGCCCATTATTAGCAATGTCCACCGTATATCCCACGCTTTGTAAAAGCTCTTCAGCAATAATTTGGTTAATCTGATTGTCTTCCACAAGAAGAATATGTTCCCCTTGGGCCTTATAGTTTTGAGTAAGAGTAGAGGCGCTTCGAGCAAAGTTTTGATCTTGCGATTGTTCAAAGTTGGCGGTGAAGAAAAAAGTAGATCCTTGATCTGGGGTACTTTCTACCCAAATACGTCCTTTAAGTAAGGTAACTATGTTTTTGCAGATGGCAAGCCCAAGGCCTGTGCCGCCGTATTTACGGGTGACAGATGTATCTGCTTGAGTAAAGGCTGAGAAAAGGTTTTGTATTTGTCCTTGGCTTAGGCCAATGCCTGTATCTGACACTTTAAAGAGGTACTGTATGCTTTTATTTTCTTGAAGCGTGGAACTGATATGGAGGCTGATTTGGCCTTGGCTGGTGAATTTAATGGCATTGTTTATAAGGTTCAGCAACACTTGTTTCAAGCGTAGAGGATCGCCTAAAATAGGTGTGGTAGCATGGCTTCCTTCTTCCATTTCATAGGACAGTCCTTTTTCTCGTAGGGTGTGCCCAAAAAGGCTTTCCAGCTCGGAGCAAATATCATGAATGGTAAAGGTAGTATTTTCCATTTCTAGCTTGCCGGCTTCAATTTTAGAAAAGTCTAAAATATCATTGATAATACGCAAGAGCTCATGGGTGGAAAAGAGGGCTTTTTGCATATAGCCTTGTTGCTCTTTGTCGAGTTTAGTGCCGGATAAGATGCGTAAAAGGCCCAAAATACCATTCATGGGGGTGCGTATTTCGTGGCTCATATTGGCAAGGAAATCGCTTTTGGCCTGAGCGCTTTGTTCGGCAGCTTCTTTGGAAAGTTCAATTTCTTTGAGCATACTCTTGGTTTCGCGCAAATCATTGCAGTAAGCTATATATAAGTCTTCATGCTCCAAATGCGCGCGCACAAGGGTGGTGTCGAGGAAGTAAAGTTCTTGATTTGCATCTATGGCTAAAAGCTCAAAGCGACTTTTTCCCTTCTGAGCTGCTTGAATAAAGTGGTCTTGAATAAAAAGATCGCTTCTTTGTCCATTGGGCTGTGTTGGAGGGAAAGATTGCATGACATTGGCAATAAAATCTTCTTTATTGCCAAAACGACTAATGCGTACAGCTTCTTCATTGGCATCCACAATTTTAGCATCAGGGGTCATGATATTAATGCCCATGGGAACGCCATTAAGAATGGCTTCTGTACGTTTTTCCGCCTTGTGCGCTTTTTTAATGTTTTTTTCAACTTCTCGTAAGTCTTGGTAAAAGACCACCACCATATCTTGCCCATTATGCTTGGTGCGCACTGCGGTGGCGGCAGTGGGCACTTCTTTGCCATCAATGGAGGTTCCCATCCACGGGGCTTCTGCATGCCCATGGATAAAGGCATTTTGCAATTGCTCTTGCATTTTTTGTAAAGAATTGGAGCCGTCAGGTTGGTATTCAGGGTAGAGCTTATGCATATTTTTCATGAAATCTTCATGATTTGTGAAGCCAAATCCTGTATACATGGCGATATTGCAGCCCACGGGATTGCCCATATTGTCCCAAATCATGGCGCCCACGGGGCTGGCATCCAGCATAATGCGGCTGTATTCATGAGACTCATGAAGCTTTTGAATGATGGCATTTTGTTTGCGTAAGTCACGCAAAAAGACGAAAATCACTTGCTCGCCGTGAACAATGCTGGGGATGAGGGTAGCCTCAAAGGGAATGGCTTCACCCTCACAATGTAGATGCGTCCACTCAATTTGCAAATAGCCTGTCTCTTGGGCTTTTTCTAGGTATGCTAGGGCAAGAGTAAAGGAGTGTCCCCCTTTGGGTTGAAATTTGGGTAGGCTTTTTTCAAAATTTGCTAGAAAATCTTGGGTACTTTCATAACCTAAAATGTTGGCTGCCATGAGGCTTGCATCAAGCATAACTCTGTCTTTAGACCAAATATGGATGACAAAGGGCATGCTTTGCAACATTTTCTTAAAGGGCTCGTCAGACATGGCAACTTTTCTATGGGCATCTTGAAGTTGCTGTGTGGTTTTGTGCAAGAGGTCTTCAGTAAGGCTAAGTTTACGCTTGGTATTTTCTAATTCTTCCAAAAGACTTTGCTGGCTCTGTGGTGAGAGGAGAGTTTTTTCTTCTATGGTCTTCATGTTGCCCACGCATATTTGTAATAAAGTTTATGCTTACACTCTTTGCCTTCACCTGAGACTGCGTAAAGGTGTATTATACTTTTCTGTGCTGAAAGTGGTAGCTGTGACTCAGGATGAAGATACGTCACAAAGCAGTGAGTGTTCACGGCGCAAGTGGTACTTTATGTAGGTAATATACATAAATACGCTTTTTGTCAAAAAAATAAAAGTAATTATTTATTTGTGTTATTTGAAAATAAAATGTTTTTGGCAAGGATAGAAGCTTTTTCATGTGTAAAAGCTGAAAGAATTCTTTTTTCGTCTTTTATCTGCGACCGCAGCAGGGCTTTATAGCTCTTGTTATTTTGCAGTAATAGTGCATAGTCATAAAAGCTAAGTTATAAATTACGTACATAAAAAGTAAGGAGGGTATATGAAAAAGCAATTGTTTTTGGCTGCACTTTTGGTGGTACTGGGGACTATGAGCCTATCTTGTGCACCTGCAACTCAAGGGAAAAAAGATGTGCATGAGACGCCTGTGAGCGTTGCTGGTGAAAGCGCAGAAGACAAAAAAGATGTAATGCAAGATAAAGAAGGCGTAAATGATGCGCCCATACACATACCAGATGGCGATGCACAAGAAAGAGAAGCTGCCGGTAGAGATTTACAAGAAGCCGTCATAGCGCAAGATGTAGCCGAGGTGCAAATCTTTCTCAAAGGTCATGCCGACATACATGTGAAAGATGAAAATGGTAAAACGGCACTTATGTATGCAGCGCAAAGTGGGAATAAAGAAATAGTACAGCTTTTACTAGATGCCAAAGCTTCAGTGGGTGATATGGACCCTTTAAAAAATACCCCACTTTTTTATGCTGTTAATGAGGGGCATGTGGACGTGGCACGCCTGCTTTTACAAAACGGGGCAAATATTAATGCTGTGAATTATGCGGGTAAAACGCCGCTTATGGAAGCTGCTGCTTTATGGCATGAGGGTATGATGCCCATGCTTTTACAGTTTAAGCCTGCCCGAGATGAAAAAGATGCGCATGGTAAAACGGCTTTTATGCATGCTTGTGAGAATGGTCGTTTGCAAGCTGTAGAACTTCTTTTTGATGAAAATGTTTCTTTGGATATGCGAGATGATGCCGGAAAAACGGCTTTATTCCTTGCGGTAGAAGGTTATATCATGGGGTATTTTCGTCACGGGCCCACCGTGGGACATCAAGAAGAAGTGGCAGAGTTTTTATTAAAGCATAAAGCCGATGCCAGCATAAAGGACAATAAGGGCACCACCCTTTTAGAAATGGCTCACTCCATTCCTGATAATCACATCATAGATGTGTTGAAAGAGTATGGTGTGCGGTAGTTTGTGTCGCTTAGGACATGCGACTAAGCCTTACCTCATGAATCTATGGCCTTTATATGAATTATAAGGAGAGTATATGAAAAAACAAATGCTATGCGCCATGCTTTTGATAGCTTTGGGAGCCATGGGCATATCTTGTTCATCTACAATTCAAGGAACGAACAATGTGAATGACGCATCTGTAAGCACTTCTCAAGGTAATGAGCAGGAAAAAAAAGATGCCGTTACACTCCTTGCAGAAGGGCTGGGAAGCCATGCGCAAGGTAAGGCTTTCATGGCCAGCGGTGTAGAAACCATACAAGGTGAGTACTGCGAGTCTTTTTCTGTGGGAACCCATACTCCGGAACGCTTTGTAAGAGAAGCACAATATGCTCTGTGCCCTAAGGCCGGCATTTTTGTATTGGATATAATAGATGCGCAGTGGAAGCCTTATTCTAAATAATCGGTAGTTGTATTGATTCGCTCGTGAAGACAGTAAAACGTATTTGTTTTACGCCAGTAATGACAGATGGATAAGATTTGTTATTCAAAAAAAGACAGCCACTTACGTGTTTTACATAAGTGGCTGTTTCTTCATGGTGGGCCCACCAGGACTTGAACCTGGGACAAACCGGTTATGAGCCGGGGGC
>CAYJPR010000101.1:0-4922 GCA_964372075.1 uncultured Desulfovibrionaceae bacterium
CTTTTGGGCGCTTTTGCTGCCTTGTATTGGCTTAGTATACCCATAAAAAATGTGGGTGGCTTGCCATGGGCTTTGGCCATACCTTGCGCCATGGGCATGGGGGCCTATGTGGGTCTTTACGGAGGCCTTTTCTCCTTAGGCTCTTTTTATGCACAGCGCCATATGGCCCAAGCGCCTCTACGACGCATTATACTATTAGCGTGCTTATGGTATGGCTTAGAAATACTGCGTAATGTAGCTTTTACCGGTTTCCCTTGGCTCACGCTTTCAGCAGCTTTCGCGCCCTACCCTCTCCTTATTCAAGGGGCCTCTGTGGTGGGTGCCTACGCTTTATCCGGCGTGTATGTGCTTTTTATACTGAGCACAGCCCATGCCCTGCAAGGCATACGGACAATACAAACAGGGGAAGAACTTAGAGGTGCGCAGGGCTTCAAGGCGAGAATCCCCGCATTGTGCCTCGCCCTCGTTGTAAGTGTAGGAATTCTAAGTCATGGCTTTTCCATGCTCTCCCAAGAGGAAAGCACAGCTGAGCAAGCCACGGCTTTTCCCGTGCTTATGGTAGAAGGTAATATTGACCAAAATATTAAATGGGATGCAGATATACAGCGTGCCACATTGCAAATCTATATGAATCTAAGCCGTGAAGGTTTGCAAGATTTACGAAAAGAAAAGCCTACAGCTCAGGCGCTTATGCTTTGGCCGGAAACTGCCATGCCATTCTTTTTAGAAAATCACCCTGTACTTGGGCGAAAATTATTACAATTTGTAAAAAATGTGCACAGCCCTCTTGTGGTGGGCGCACCAGCTGTAAATAGAGATCCTTTAGGGCAAAACAGACCCTTTAACAGAGCCTATTCCATTGGCGAAAATGCTCAGTTATTTGGCTACTATGATAAGGTTCACTTGGTACCTTTTGGTGAGTATGTCCCCTCTTGGCTGCAACTGAACTTCCTTGAAGGGCTCTTGCAAAGCATAGGAGCTTTTAGCGCCGGCACACAGCAATCTCCTTTAAAAAGCGCTCTCTTAAAGGAAGATGGTAGCACCTTAAACCTTGCCTTAGGGGCGCTCATCTGTTATGAGGGCATATTCCCTGAGTTAGCACAAAGACGTGTAGAGCTTGGCGCCAATGTTTTGGTGAATTTGAGCAACGATGGATGGTTCGGTGATTCTTCGGCCCCGCAGCAACATTTACAGCTCACGCTTATGCGTGCTGTGGAGCAAGGGCGCTGGCTCATTCGTAATACCAATACAGGTATTTCAGCTATTATAGACGCTCAAGGAAGAATACGCCTGCAAGGCGGGCAATTCCATGCGCAATATTTATTGACTAAAGCCCAATTGCGCCAAGAAAAAACATTCTTTCATAATTGGTATGCTTTTATTCCCTGGATTATCTTAAGTGTAGCTTTGTGTTGCCTTCTTTCTGTGGTAGTAAAGCGTCAAACTTTTTCTAAAAATAGAAACACATAACCCCCATACGCCATGTTACAACTTGCTGAATTACGTACGCGCAGTAGCGCTCTTACCAAACGCTTTCAAACTCTCTGGGGGCGTCTTTGACCTTGTGGGCTGTCAAAAGCGTCTTGCACAAATTGAAGAAGATTTAGCAAAACCTGACGCATGGAATGACCCTGTGGCGCTTACCCCTGTCTTGCAAGAAAAAAGTCGTTTAGAAGCAGAAGCAGAAAGGCTGACTTTTTTAGATAAAAGCCATACCGATATGCAAGAATGGCTTATGCTTGCCACAGAAGCCACAGCCGAGGGCAGTCAAGAAAATGCCACAGAGCTTCAAGAGCTGTTAGCCTCTTTGCAAGATCAAGTGCAGGCTTTAGACGCTTTACTAGACGCCACAGAAATGCATATGTTGCTTTCTGCTGAAGAAGATAGCCACAATGCCATTTTAGAAATCCACCCCGGTGCCGGGGGGACAGAGTCGCAAGACTGGGCCGAAATGCTGTTGCGTATGTACAGCCGCTGGGCCGCATCGCATAAGTACAAGGTGGAAGAGATGGACTATTTAAGTGGCGACGAAGCCGGTCTTAAAAGCGTCACCTTACGCATTAGTGGTCCTTCAGCCTTTGGTTTGCTCAAAAGTGAAAGAGGCATTCACAGACTTATTCGCATTTCGCCCTTCGATTCTTCGGGCAGAAGACATACTTCCTTTGCATCAGTGGACATTATTCCCGATGCAGGGCAAGATATACAAATTGACGTGAAAGAATCAGATTTGCGTTTTGATACTTTTCGCTCCAGTGGTCCGGGTGGGCAAAGTGTGAACACCACCAGCTCTGCTGTGCGCGTAACGCACATTCCCACGGGAGTAACAGCGCAATGTCAAAATGAAAAGTCTCAGCATCACAATAAGGAAACAGCCTTACAAATTTTACGTGCCAGATTGTATGATCTGGAATTGCGCAAAAGAGATGCGGAAAAGCAAGCTCAGTACGCCGATAAGGAAGCCATAGCCTTTGGTAGCCAAATACGTACCTATACTTTGCATCCGTATCGATTGGTCAAAGACCATAGAAGTAATACAGAAATAAGCGATGTGGACGCAGTGTTAGACGGCCAGATTGACACTTTTCAACACGATTACCTATTGTACCAGCATGACAAAAAAAATTAAGCCTTCCTCTCCTCCCTTGTCTGCAGAAGACCTCATGCATGAGCTTTTACAGGCCCATAGGGAACTTGTACCGCAAGAAAAAGGTGAGACCATTCCACCTTCGTACTTTGTGGTGGCTAAACTTGTGTCTAATCTTGACACAAGAGCTTGGGAGAAGATTTGCGCCGAATGCCTGCCCGAGGGCTGGTACACGTTAGAGCTCAATGAAATGAGCGCTTTTGTGCACATGGCCAATTTAACCACAGGTAAACGCCTTGGCTCTTCAAACCTAGAAGGACAAGTGCTTATGGCCTCTCCTTTCTTACTTCAAGCCGAAAAAGAAATTATCCGCGCCAAACGCGGCACAGCTCCTTTAGCTTTGGTACGCCTAGCTTTTAGTGAGGGCTGCGCCTTTCCCTTAGAGCGCGCACTACCCATTCTTTATGAAGCCATGATAGAGCATGGAGACATTTGCGATACTTTAGGCGTACTGGATACGCAAAATTATGCCCTGCTTTTGCCGGGAGCTAAGCCTTTTAAAGCGCAAAGCCTTGTGGAAGATATTTTAGACGCTTGTGCTGAAAAGCAATTGTTCCTCCATGCAGGCATAGCGCACGTGTGTCCCGATGCAAAAAATGTCCAAATTTTGTTAGAAAATGCCGCAGAAGCAGTACATACTGCACAGCGAGACAATACCCCCTTACGTATGTATAAAAAACCAGCTAAAAGCCTAGATGAGACGCGAACCCTTGTGTTATCCCATGAGAAACGCTTCCTTTTTGGCGGAGGCCATGAGGTATAAAATGTCCAATACGACAATGAGCGTTTGCATCATGAGCGGCAAAGGAGGCGTGGGTAAAACCAATATTACCCTAAACCTTGCCTATGCATTGCAACATATGGGATATCCCTCCATATTGATGGACTGTGACATGGGCCTGGCCAATTTAGACGTACTCTTAGGTATTACGCCAGAAAAAACCATGCAAGACGCCTTGCTGGGCCACTGTGAAATGAAAGACGTGGTGCATAAGGTGGAAACAGGGCTTGATATTTTGCCTGCGGCTTCCGGCATGCCCGAATTGGTAGAGCTGGATGTGGATCAGCGTGAAATTTTACTTAAGCGCATTAATCCCCTGCTTGGTGAATACCATTATGTATTCATGGATCTTGGCGCCGGCATAACAGATATGGTGCAAGCTTTCGCTGTTATGGCCGCCGTGCGTGTTGTGGTCATTACGCCAGAGCCTACATCCTTAACAGACAGCTACGCCCTCATAAAGATTTTGCACAGCAATCATGGCGTGCGCGACTTTATGATTATTGTAAACCAAGTAGAAAATGCCAAAGAAGAAAAGAAAGCCTTTGACACATTACAAATGGCATGCAAAAGATTTTTGGGCATTGAACCTACCTTGCTTGGTTCCGTGCGTTTTGATACCAAACTTATGGAAGCAGTGCGCCAACAAAAGGCATTTTTAACAAGTGCCCAAGGCTCACCAGCTGGGGTAGATTTCCAAAATATTGCTAAAAAAATACAACAAATTCGGTTGAATATGCTTGACGAACTAGAAAATAGAAATGTTTTGCATATTCCTGAAGAATAAATATTTACTTTTCTATGAAAATTCTGTAGCTTACGTAGTGTAGTAAACACTACTAGTATATTTTTATTTGGAGACGATATGAACAAAAGCGAACTTATTAAGGCACTTGCAGAAGAAGCCAACTTACCTATGGAAGATGCCTCCCTCGTGGTGACTACTTTTGTTGATTGCATGAAAGATTCCTTACTTGCAGGTGAAAGAGTAGAAATTCGTGGTTTTGGTTCCTTTAAAGTAAAAGAATACGAAGGATACACCGGCCGTAACCCCAAAACTGGTGATTCTGTAACCGTTGAGCCCAAACGTTTGCCATTTTTCCGTGCTGGTAAAGAATTAAAAGAATATTTAAACCAATAGTCACTGTTAAATATCATTAGGGCATAAATTTTTATTTTTTAGCTACTAGCGCGAGGGAATGTTATGCAATTTGCTGGTGCATTCACAGCTTTAGTGACGCCATTTTGCAAGGGCGCGGTGGACGAAGAACGTTATCGCGCCTTTATTGAATGGCAAATTGAAGAAGGCATTGACGGCTTGGTACCTTGTGGTACCACAGGCGAGTCTGCCACTTTATCCCACGAAGAGCATGAAAAAGTTATTGAAATTTGTATTGATCAAGCCAAAGGGCGCGTGCCTGTTTTAGCAGGTGCAGGTTCTAACAATACAGCAGAAGCCATTAGGCTCACACGTTTTGCCAAAGACGCCGGCGCAGA
>CAYJPR010000102.1:0-4801 GCA_964372075.1 uncultured Desulfovibrionaceae bacterium
CCGTAGAAAGGCGCAATATAACCAATGGACTTAGGATAGTCGTAACCTAAGCAGAAAGTACCGTCTTCTTTCTTTTCCACGCGGGAAATAGGCAAGTAAGGCACAAGACGCTCAGACACCCCCACAGGACCGGAACCGGGGCCACCGCCGCCGTGAGGGGTACCAAGGGTTTTGTGCACATTCCAGTGTACCACGTCAAAGCCCACGTCGCCTACGCGCATTTTACCCATGATGGCATTCATATTGGCACCATCATAATAGAGCAAAGCGTCCACAGAGCGCATTTTTTCCACAATAAACTCTAAGTGATCTTCAAAGATACCTAAAGTATTGGGGCAGGTCATCATGATGCCGGCTACTTCATCATCAAGAGCAGCCACTAAGGCTTCGGGATCGATGATACCGTCTTTGGAAACGATATTTACCACTTCATAACCACCAAGCACTGCCGAAGCGGGGTTGGTGCCGTGGGCGGCATCGGGGCAAATGATTTTCGTTTTCTTATTGCCCTTATCACGGTGATAGGCCGCAATAAGTTGCACACCGGTGAACTCGCCATGGGCGCCAGCCATGGGCTGCATGGTATAGCCAGCCATGCCGGTGATTTCGCACATGAGCTGTTCAAAGTGCCAAATGCACTCTAAAGCGCCTTGCGTATAGCCTTCACCGCCGGGCAATTGTGCCAAGGCTGGGTGCACGGCTGCAAAGCCGGGTAAAGCGCCCATGGCTTCGGTGAACTTGGGGTTATACTTCATGGTGCAAGAACCCAGCGGGTAGAAATTACTATCTACGCTGTAGTTTTGCTGAGAAAGTAAGGTAAAGTGGCGAACCACATCCAGTTCAGAAAGCTCTGGCATATTTAAAGCATTTTGACGCAAGAGCCCTGCTGGCAACATGTCCTTGGCACTCTTAGTGGGTGCATGAGGTAAAACCCCTGTGCGACCTGCTACGGATTGATCGAAGAGTGATTTCATGCGAGAACTCCTTTTACTGCGCTGATCATGGCATCAATTTGAGCCGTGGTGGTTTTTTCTGTGCAAGCCACCAAGAGCACATTGTCCATGCCTTCATAATAACGATCCACAGGGAAGCCAATGGCAAAGCCCTTATCCAACAATTTACCGGCCAATTCCTTAGCAGAGCAAGGCAAGGTCAAGGCAAATTCATTGCCATAAGGAGCTTCGTGTAAAAGGCTTACACCGTCGATGCTTGTCCACTGAGCGGCGGCATAGCGGGCATTTTCCATGCCAAGCAAAGCCACGCGGGAAAGGCCTTCTGTACCCAAAAGAGCAACATATATAAGGCTACGTAAAGCGCAGAGGGACTGGTTAGAGCAAATGTTGGAAGTAGCTTTGGCACGGCGAATATGCTGTTCACGAGCTTGCAAGGTAAGCACATAACCGGTCTTGCCATCCACATCTTCCGTACGACCGCAGATACGACCGGGGAATTGGCGAATGTATTCTTTACGGCATGTCATGATACCAAGGTAAGGACCACCAAAAGATAAAGGCATGCCTAAAGCTTGACCATCGGCTACAGCCACATCGGCGCCCATTTCACCGGCGGTCTTAATGAGCGCTTGCATGATGGGATATACAGACAAAATGGAAAGCGCTTTTTGGCTTTTTGTATGAGCAAAAAGTTCGCTATAGTCTTCAATGGCACCAAAGAAGTTGGGATTTTGTGCAATAATAGCCGCGCAAGTACCGTCAATGGCGTCTTTTAAGCCCTGCATGTCGGGACGGCCATTTTGATGAGGCACTTCCACAATTTCCATGGTTAAGTTGGCGGCATAGTCTTTTACCATGGTACGCCAAATGGGATTGACACCACCATCAATAACGATTTTTTTACGCTTGGTTTGACGCATGGCCATAAGGGCCGCTTCAAATAAAGCAGAACCACCGTCATACACGGAAGCATTGGCGCAATCCATGCCAAAAAGACGGGTTACAGTGGTTTGATATTCAAAAATAGCCTGCAACGTACCTTGCGAAGATTCGGGCTGATACGGTGTATAGGCAGTATAAAATTCACCGCGTGAGGCTAAAGCATCCACAGCTTTGGGAATGAAATGATCATAAAAACCAGCGCCCAAAAAGCTTGTTACGCTGCAATCATTTTTAGCGGCAAGACCTTCTAAATGCTGGCACACAGCCATTTCGCTTTGGCCTGCTGGAAGATTAAAAGATTTAGGACGCATGGATGGTTTGATATCTGCAAATAGATCATCCAAGGTTTTCACGCCAACAGTTGCAAGCATTTGTTGCAATTCGGCTTCAGTATGAGGGACAAAGGGCATATGCACCAGCCTTTGCTTTATATCGCCCCCAGTGGAGCGACGAGATGAAAGAAAAAGTTACAAAAACTAAGAGGAGCTTACAAAACAGACACGTATTTTACTGTGACCTAGATCACATGTGCTTGTCATAAGCTCCTCTCAAAGAATAAAAAACTATTAATGTGCTTCAGAAGCACAAAACTCTTCGTATTCTGCAACTTCAAGTAAACCTTCTGGCTTACCGGAAATTTTAATACGCAACATCCAAGCAGCACCATATGGATCGCTATTTACGGTTTCAGGGGCATCATTAATGGAATCATTAACAGCCACAACTTCACCGCTGATGGGAGCATACAATTCAGAAGCAGCCTTTACAGACTCAATGGAACCAAATTCTTCACCGGCAGTAAGCACGGTACCTTCTTCTGGTAAGTCCACATAAGTAATGTCGCCAAGGGCTTCTTGAGCAAAAGCTGTGATACCGATAATAGCTTCATCGCCTTCAATACGCACCCATTCATGGGTCTTGTCATACAACAAATCAGATGGATTAGACATTCTACTTTCCTCACACAATATTTTTTTATAATTTTGTTCTGGCTGTGCCTTTTTCATAAAATGGCAAGGACACCACAGAAGCCGGCAAAGAAGTGCGTGATGCACTTACTAAAAACTCTGTTTTTCCGGCATGTTCAACATTTACCCAAGCAAAGGCTACCACATAACCTAAAGAAGGAGCAAAAGAACCGCTCGTAATGACACCCACAGTTTCACCACTTACAGTGGTCAGAGCATCACCGGCACGGGCTGCACGGCGTCCTTCAATACGTAAGGGTAAAAGCACTTCGCGCACTTCACCAGCATGTTCATGCCCCACATAAGGGGCTAAGGTAGTAAGCATTTTTCCCATACCGGCTTCGGTGGGATTGTGCTTATCATCCAGCTCATGCCCATAGAGAGGCAAACCTGCTTCTAAACGCAAAGTATCGCGAGCGCCAAGGCCTGCAGGCTTTACACGCGCATCTTGTAAGAGCTTTTCCCACAAAGGTAAAGCATTTTCCCAAGGTAAATACAACTCATAGCCAAGCTCACCAGTATAACCGGTACGACTAATAAGCATTTTTTTACCCATAAAATCGCGTTCTTCAAAGGAAAAATAGCCAAGATGACGGAAAGACTCACCCATTAAAGCTTCTAATACTTCTATGGATTCCGGGCCTTGCAAGTCAATTTTTGCTGTGGAAGAAGATACATCTTCCAAGGTAACGCCAGCAGGCATACGCTGTTGCAAAGCAGCAAAGTCACCGGCAGCACAAGCACCATTGACCACCAGCATGAAAGAGTCTTCTTCCATACGGTACACAATAAGGTCATCCAACATGCAACCTTGCTCATTGAGCAAGAAACCATAGCGGCATTTTCCAGGCTTTAAGGTGTCAAGATTATGCGTTACAGCCTTAGCTAAAGCTTCGGCGGCGCCAGCACCAGAAATAAGAAATTCCCCCATATGACAAATGTCAAATACGGAGGCTTTTGTACGGGTATGCTCATGCTCTGCCAAAATGCCTGTATACTGAATGGGCATATCCCATCCGGCAAAGCCAGCCATTTTTGCACCTTGAGCTTTATGCCATGCACTTAAAGGTGTTTCCAATAATGTGGACACGCTCACTCCTATAATTTTTTTATTTGGCGCACTCCACACATGAATGCGCATCCGTTCTCATGCGGGCCAAAGTAGCACAGAAAGCACCACGACACAAGAGGTAGCAATGGCTTTTTATTTGTGAATTTTATGCTTTATTTGGCGAAATCCACGGCACTTGGGGGCAAAAGGCTTGCATTTCGCAAATATCACATAAAGGTTTACGCGCATCACAAACATGACGACCAAACCACACCATGCGATGGTTCACCCTGCCCCATTCTTCTTGAGGAAAAAGCGCCATAAGATCGCGCTCCACCGCCACAGGAGCCGTATTCTTGGTTAGGCCAAGCCTATACACTATACGCCCCACATGCGTATCAATGGCAATACCTTCATTAATACCAAAAGCACTCCAAAGCACCACATTGGCCGTTTTACGAGCCACACCCCCAAGGGTAATAAGCTCCTCTAAAGAGCGTGGCAATTCGCCGTCATAGTGCTGCATCACACGCTGGGCTGCGGCAATAATATTTTTAGCTTTATTACGGTAAAAGCCTGTGGAACGTATCACTTCTTCCACTTCTGCTTGCCCTGCTGTGGCCAAAGAGGCCGCATCGGGCCAAAGGGCAAAAAGGTGCGGCGTCACAAGATTCACCCGCGCATCGGTACATTGGGCCGAAAGCACCACGGCTACCAAGAGTTGCCACGGCGTTTCGGCATGTAAATGCGTTTCTGGCTCAGGATATTTATTTGCTAAAACCTCTTGCACTAAGGCCGCCCTTTGCTTCAAAGCAGCTTTGCTACGAGAAAATTTAGGCTTAGCTTTGTGTTCTGTATCTGATGAAGTCATGGTGACCATTTCCTTT
>CAYJPR010000103.1:0-4798 GCA_964372075.1 uncultured Desulfovibrionaceae bacterium
TTTTTGACCTTAGGTCTTTTATTCTTTGCCTTTATTCTTGCAGGCTTAGGGTACTTTTTCGTACAAAACCTTGAAAAGGCGTATGAAGACCATGCGCGTATTACACTCAACGCTTCTGCCTCCAATGTAGCACATTTTTACGACTACAATCTTGAAGACTCCTTAGATTACGCAGATATTTTGTCTAAAAACTTCGCTTTACAAAAACAAAATAGCTCTGCCTCCATACAGCAGCAACTCGACAAACTAGGCGAAACTTCTCACAGATTTCCCTTTATGGGCATTATTACTCACAGCGGGCATGTGTATACCACTGCGCAAAAGAATGCTGTCATCACCTTAGATAACGTTACTAAAAATAAATTACTCCTTCTTCCTAAGGTTAAAAACCTTTATTCCCTAGCGTATACAAACAAAAAAGGGGAATACTATTCATTTTACACGGCCCCTGTACAATTAGATGGAGAGCAAGAGGCCACTTTTTTTGTGGCGAAAGCCTATTCTAGCTTACGCCAAAGCTTATTCCCTAAACAAGTATCAGATCACATGCGCTATGTGGTTATTAATTCTCAAGGTACTGTTGTGGAAGGCTCTTTTCCCACCATGAATTTAGGGAAAAACATTATTGATGTTTGGAGCTCTTCGCCGCAAAATCCCCCACAACTTTTACGCAAATTGCGTGAAGACATTAACCAATATAAGCTAAGTTTTGCCAAAGTTATCATCAACGACACGCCCTATTACGTAAGCCTTGTGCCCACCAAAGGCAAAGAATGGATTATAGGCGTTTTTGTGGCCTATGACGTCATCCAATCTCGCTTAGAAAATACAGTCTACATGCTCTTTGCCATTGGCAGTGCATGGTTTATTTTCTGTATTGCCACCTTCTTACATGTCATCAGAACTCAAAGACGTGAAAAGAAAATTTCCGAATATGCCGCAAAACGCTTACAATGGCTTTTTGACCAAAGCCCTTGCGGTGTGGTGCGATTTAAAGACGATGAAAACTGGACAGTTTTGGAATATGGCAACTCCTTCCTTTCCACCATTGGCATTACTGCCAAGGAATTGCGCAAGAAATATAATAATAGCTGGCTAGAGCTCATTCACCCAGACGATAGGGACATGGTGAGAAAAAATCTTCATGATGCTCTTGCCGCACAAGAAGAAATTGTTATCTTAGAGTATAGATTGCAAAGCCGAGGAACTGTACCACTGTGGATGCTAGAAAGCTTGCGTCTTATTGAAGATACGTCTGGCCGTTGGTTTTGGAGTACCATTATCAATATATCTGAGCGCAAAGAGCAAGAGCTGCGCGATCAAAATATGACCGTACGCTATCGTTATCTGTTTGAAGCTTCAGAAAATATTTTGTACGAATACAGCTGGAATAGCCAGCAATTACGCACAACAGCGCAGTTTTTCAAAAAATTTGGTTATGCTTTGCCGGAAACAAAGGCAGACTATTACGCCGTGGATTTGGACATTATCCACCCTGAAGATATGGACTTATTCCAATCCATGCAGGCAAAATTGCAAGCAGGCGGAAATTCCATTGAATCTTTATTACGATTAAAAAATGCTCACGGATCTTGGGTCTGGTGTCAATTGCGCCAAAATTCTTGGACAGATATGACCACCAATGAAACTAAAGTTATTGGTGAAATTAAAAATGTGGACGAAGAAACGCGCTGCCTACAAAAACTACGTGATGATGTACAACGCGATGCCTTCACCGGCCTATACAATAAAACAGCATCCACTGAACTTATACAACAGGCTGTGCTTGGAAACCAAGGCGAGCGCGGCGTGCTCTGCATTATAGATGTAGATAATTTTAAACATGTTAACGACAACCTCGGTCATGCTGTGGGCGATTTAGTTATCAAAAACCTTGCCTCAGGATTAGCCGGAATATTCCGTAGCGATGACATTGTAGGGCGCATGGGCGGCGATGAATATATTGTTTACCTTAAAAATATGCCAAACCTTGGCGTTCTTTTGGTAAAGCTCGATAAGGTTATAGAATTCTTCAAACAAAAGCTGGAAGGCGAGGGTGTTGTGGTCAATATTTCTTGTAGTATTGGCATTGCCCTTTTCCCCACCGACGCGGATAATTACGAAGACCTTTACACCAGAGCTGACAAAGCTTTGTATAGATCTAAAAAGAAAAAAGGTATTTACACCTTCTACGACGCAAAGATTGATAATTAACCCTACACTCTCAGATAGTGGAGTAAAATTATGATTTTTTGTGTTATATCTAAAGGAAGATAGGCACACTTTGAGGGAGTGTATATAATATACATGACCGAAAAAGCGTGAATATCTGACCAAGAGATAACCAAAAAGGCGAATTTGACGGCACTACCTTAGGCCTGTGCTGTGGGAATACGGGGCCAAGCCCCCATTACGGATGTTATTATGCTTGTTTCTGAAGTCCTTTTAGGATGCGCCGGCGGTATTCTTTTGGCCGTACTAGGCTATAATCTGGCCCACAGACTCAAAAAGCTCCTCTACGCGCGCAAGCAAAGAATACAACGCAATAAAATAGTGCAAGATGTCCTCCATGGCGCCTTAACACAACGTAGCAATGTACGCTTAGAGGTTATGCAAGGAGATTTTAAAGGATTTTCTGCCGAGGGTATCTTCAATACTGTGGCCCAAGACCATATGATTTTACAAATCACCGATGCTTTTGGTGCTCATCAGTGGACAGAAGTGCCTCTCATTATGTTCCTGTCCATTCAGCAAAAAGGGAAAACATCTTTTTTCCACTTTACAACGCTAGCTTTTACAGCTGTGCGTAAAGGCTCTTTTACAGAATTACACATGCACCTGCCCGAGGCCATTTCTCCTGGGCAAAAGCGCTCTTTTTTGCGCTATACACCGCCCAAAACGGATGTCTTAGGTCTTGGCTTATGGCTTATGGCTGGCAATGCCCCCTTGCCCACATCTCGCGATGGACTGGGCAAACCCTTTTTGATTTTTAGACCCCAATCGCAAAATGACATGGTGCTTGATAATATTTCCGCTGGGGGATTGCGTATTTTTATCCACGAAAGGGCCATGGCCCATGCGGCGTCTCTTTTAGAAAAAGACGCTCATTTGCTATTTTTAGTAGTTTTAGCCAATAAAAAGAAAGAGGCTGAAGAAAAAGTAGATACTGTGGGTCAAGGGGAGCAAAAAGCAGCGCAAGCTCCCACAGGTCAACAAACTGGCCAGCAAGCTGGACAACAGGCGGGGCAGCAGGCGGGACATAAAGCGCCGCAAGCCCTACAAGCCCCGGCAGCAAATAATAAAGCTCAAGACAAAGAAGAAGCGGAAAAAAATACAGTATCTTTTTGGATTTCGTGCCGCGTAGCCATGCGCACTCATGTGGAAAAAAATAATTTATGGCAAGTGGCGGTGCGCTTTGAAAACTGGTCACCTGTGGCGGATAATTCCAAAAAAATCACATGGTTTCCCACAGACAGCAATAAAAGTATCCCTCCGCTTTCAACATGGGTTATGCGCTCTCATATGATGCAAACCAAGAAGCTTGGGTAAAAAAATCATGGCGACAACATGCTGTCTTTGAAAAGAAAATTTTATGGACATGTAGATTTTACAAAAAGATAAAAATGATTATTTACAGTAGTGCATGTAAAAATAATTTTTTTGTAAGCACTTTACCCTCAATTTGAACGTAAGAGGCTTGAACTTTTTTCTGCTTTATAGCATATTTCATTTTCTAGACATGAGCAAAACCTAAAGAAGGCTTTGCCATACATAATAGGACAAAGCATGGTGCTGCGTTCTCTTTATTCACCTTAACGATGGAGGCCCGCTTGGACGGAGGTTCCGACAGTACACTGTGGTCACGACTTAGCCGATTATTTGGCCGTGGCGACGATGATGAGTCTTTAGAAAAGGCTATTTTAGAAGCAAGGGCCGACGGCGAAGTTGCCGCCGACGAAGAGTCCATGCTGCTAAGCATTTTACGCATTGATGATTTACAAGTGCAGGATCTTATGACCCCGCGCACAGACATTGATTGCGTCCCTTCTCAAACATCCCTTATGGAAGCAGCGCAGTGCATTGTAAATTCTGGGCACTCACGCATTCCTGTATTCCATGACACTCGCGATAATATCATAGGTATTATTCACGCTAAGGATTTGCTTCGCGATCTTATCAACCCTAAGGAAGTGCATACCGAAGTGGACGCCCTTATGCGCGAGCCTTTCTTTGTACCCGAAACCAAGGGCGTGCGTGAACTTTTGCAAGAGTTCCGTACCAGAAAATTACACATTGCCATTGCCCTTGACGAATATGGCGGCACATCCGGTCTTATTACCATTGAGGATGTTTTAGAAGAAATCGTGGGCGACATTGAAGACGAGCACGATATTTCCAAAGAAAAAGATATTAAAATTATTTGCGATGATGAAGATACTCCTTGCTATGAGCTCACAGGCCGCGCCTTTTTGGAAGACCTTGAAGACCTAGGCATTAGCCTAAGCTCTGACGAAGTAGACACCATTGGCGGCTATTTAAGCTTGCAGGCCGGACATGTTCCTACCAAGGGTGAAGTTTTCGCCATCGATGATTGGACATTTACCGTTAAAGAAGCTGATGTGAAGTTTATTCGCCGCATTGTGGTGGAAAAAACTGAGGCAGTAGAAGAACGAGCAGCCCAGTGAAGGACTAAGCAGAGCATGCCTTTGCCTCAAATGCCTTCCCAAAGCGGTTTAAAGCAGCAATCAGGCCCTTTCGTGGCCATGACGTCAGTTATGGGAGGAGCCACTTCCTCCCA
>CAYJPR010000104.1:0-4780 GCA_964372075.1 uncultured Desulfovibrionaceae bacterium
AAAATGAAGGCGCAAGTTAAATAACGCGGCTTGGCTCCCAGCATGGCCACGTCATTGACGGTGCCGTGCACAGCCAAGGTGCCAATGCTGCCACCGGGAAAGATGAGCGGTGTCACGGTGTAGGAGTCTGTGCTCATGGCTAGGGGGCCTTGCATATCCAAAAGGGCGGCATCATCCATTTTAGCCAAAATTTCATTGGAAAAATGGCGGAAGAATATTTGCTGGATAAGGCGTTGTGAGGCTTTGCCACCACTGCCGCAGTCTAGTAAGAGGGTAGTATCTTTTGACATATTAATTTCCTAAACGGTATTTATAATAGGCGGCGCAAGAGCCTTCGGTAGACACCATGCATGGCCCCACAGGCTTGGCAGGGGTACAGGCTTTGGCAAAGAGAGGACATTGCGGAGGGAGCATTTTGCCCTTAAGCACATCACCACAGCGGCAACCTGCTAAAGGTTTTACCTCTGGCAAAGTCATGCCAAGGGCTTGTAAAGCATCGCGATGGGCAAAAGCCGGAGCGAGAGCTAAACCGCTTTGGGCAATGGAACCCATGCCGCGCCATAGGGCGTCAGAGGGTACAAAAACTTGCTCTAAAATGGCCTTGGCTTTGGGGTTGCCCGCATCATCCACAGCGCGACCGTAGGCATTTTTGATACCACATCGTCCGCTATGTAATTCTTCTGCCATCATCACAAGGGCCAGCAAAATATCGGCGGCGTCAAAGCCTGCCACAATGCCGGGGGTCTTATAATCTTGCAAAAAATTATAGGGCTCAAGGCCTAAGATGGTGGACACATGCCCCGGTAAGAGGAAAGCATCTACCTTGCATGTGCTATCTTCCAGCAAGGCTTTGAGGGCCGGTGGTACTAATTTATGACAGGAAAATACTAGGAGATTTTTTACATTTTGTTGCTCTGCCATGAGCAGCGTAGCCGCCACGGTGGGAGCTGTGGTTTCAAAACCAATGCCTAAAAAGACCACATGTTGTTGCGGATTTTTTTGAGCCAGAGCAATGGCGTCTAAGGGAGAGTAGATAATTTCTACACGTGCCCCTTGAGCCATGGCATGTTTAAGGCTGGTTCCGTCGGGACCGGGGATGCGCAGAACATCACCAAAGGTGGCAAGGATAACATCTTCTCTGGCGGCAAGGGCTAAGAAGGTGGCTACTTCTGCATCATGAGTGACGCATACGGGACAGCCCGGGCCGGAAAGATGAACGATATTTTCTGGCAAAAGGTCGCGTAGGCCTGAGTGAAAGATAGACACGGTATGCGTGCCGCATACTTCCATAAAGCGCATGGACTTGCCATCAAGAGTGGTAGTGAGTTTTTCTAGAAGACCTTTACAGGCTTCGGGGTCTTTAAAGGCACGAGAAAAATCCATATGTTTACTTCCTCATAAAAAGAGTCTTGCAGGGGAGAGAAAATCTTTTGCCCATGGATAAAATTTTAGAATTATTAATAAAGTCTACTGGTGTTAAACTTTACTACCTAAAAATAAATTCAAAAAGGACACCATTATGAAACTTACAGGGCGCAGAATTTTACTTTCAAGGGCAAATCTCTGCCGCAAGTAAAGTTTTTTGGAAAGGGGGCCTGGGGCCAGCTTAGACTTGGGGCTTTTGTTCACAAAAGGTTCTTCCACCAGTAGACTTTATCACCAATCTGAAAAACTTTACCTACAAATTAGGGCAACATGGGCGCCAACATAAGGCCGGTTTGCACGGGCAGACCCATCATAATATTGGCATTGGCAAGGGCTTGGCCCGAGGCGCCGCGGCAGACATTGTCAATGGCGCTGACCACGATGAGACGCTGGGTGCGAGGGTCTACCACAAGACCAATATCGCAGAACATGGTACCGCGCACATTCTTGGTTTCGGGCAATTCCCCTTGGGGAAGTACGCGAATCCAAGGGCTTTGTTCCCATGTTTTGCTGTAAATGGCATGCACTTCTTCAAGGCTTAAGGGCTTGGCAAGGGTGGCGTACATGGTGGATAGGATACCGCGATTAATGGGCAAAAGATGGGTGTTAAAAGAAATTACCATATCTTTTTGTGCTATGAGGGCCAGTTCTTGCTCAATTTCCGGAGTATGTCTGTGTTTACCCAGATTGTAGGCTTTAAAAGTATCGGACACTTCGCAAAAGAGCGAGCCCACGGCGGCTTTACGTCCAGCGCCGGTGGTGCCGGATTTTGCGTCGATGACAATGCCTTCTGTTTGGATAAGTTCATGCTTAAGGGCGGCATATAGGCCTAAGATGGCTGAAGAAGGATAGCAACCGGGGTTGGCAATAAGTTTAGCCTTGGCAATTTCTGCGGCATAAAGCTCCGGTAAACCGTACACAGCTTGGCGTAAAGCCTCGCGTTGTACGTGAGGCACATGATACCATGCTTCATAGGTTTCGGCATCGCGCAGACGAAAATCTGCGGAAAGGTCCACAACTTTAACGCCTTTTTCAAGCAATTCTGCACCCATGTTCATGGCTGTGCTGTGGGGCACGGCTAAAAAGACAATGTCGCAAAGCTCAGCGGCCTTGGTGGTGTCTGGCGCGCTGATAATGACCTCTGCGCCGGGAAGCCCGCGTAGGAAGGGGTAATGGTTACCAAGCACTTTGCCTGCTTCGGAGCGAGAGGCAGCCAAAGTGAGACGCATGGAGGGGTGCTGGGTAAGTAAGCGGGTGAGTTCCATGCCTGTGTAGCCGGTAACCCCAATGAGCCCTACGCGAATGACAGAATTATTCATGATTTTTCCCTATTCTTCCTTTTGCTGTGTCAGCTATTTACTTTTAACCACGTACTTCATTTTTACTTCATGTAAAATATCAGAAAGTAAGTTTTTTTCTTCTTCGGTGAGGCAACCACGGGTTTTGGAATTAAGCATCTCTAAAACGTCAATGGTGTGGCGTGCAAGGTCAAGTTGAATTTCTACCCTTCCCGTTTCAGGGTTAGGTATTTCCCCCAGCTGCATGAAAGCGGAGGAGGCCAAAGACAAAATAAAAGCAGAAAAAGTAACTTGGGGCATGGCAAAATTCTCTTTGCTATCGTTACAACATGTATCCATTGAGGACTCCATAATTCTTAAAAACGTAAATATGTTAGCCTAAGGTACGCGAACGGTTGTGCCGGCAGGCACTTCCAAGGCGCTGGTATAGGCAGTTAAGGCTTGTTCTAAATAGGACTTTGACGCGGAGTAGCCACCCACGCTTTTGAGACAATGGGCAAGGGCATAAAGGCCGGCGCTAACATCAGCAAAGTCCACCCATCCCATGTGGCCTATGCGTATCATGCGTCCTTTAAGGTGATCTTGACCACCGGCAAAGATAATCCCAAAATTTTGCGCGGCAAGGTTAATAAGCTTGGTACCATCTACCCCTTGTGGGAGCACCAAGGAGGTGAGCCCCCAGGTGAAATTTTCTTGTACAAAGGGGCTAAGACCCAAGGCTTCTACGCCGGTACGGGTCATCATGGTAAGAGCCCATTGTTTGCGGTATACCACATCCAGAGCTTGCTCTGGTGTTTCACCGGCTTCAAAAAGCATGTTCATACTTTCATCTAGCGCCAGTAAAAGACTTACAGGCGAGGTGAATAAGGTTTGCCCTTTAAGAACATTGTCCCTTTCCTTAAGAAGGTTAAAATAAAAACATTCTTGAGGTATATTTTCAGCCTTTTTCCAAGCCCTTTCAGAAAGAGCCATAAGGCTGAGGCCGGGGGGCACCATAAGACCCTTTTGTGAACCGGTGAGCACGCAGTCAATACCCCATGCATCCATGGGACAAGGGGAAATGCCCACGGCAGAAATGCCATCCACCACAAGAAGCACATCGCGCGTACGAGTAACTTCGGCCACTTCTTGTACGGGGTGCAGTGCACCGGTAGAGGTTTCGCTCAGCTGTATAAGCACACCAGTAATGCTGGCATCTTTTTCAAGGGCATTTTTAATCTGCTCAGCGGTGATAGTGCTTCCCCAAGGCAGATCCATACTTTCTACTTCAAGGCCACGAGTGGTAGCAATATGCACAAATCTTTCACCAAATTTACCGGCATTAACCACCAGCACTTTTTCGCCCTTGGCAAAAAGACCGTGTACAGCGGCTGTCATGGCACCGGTGCCGGAGGTGCTTAAGGTAAGCACGGGGCTGGTGGTACCAAAAAGTTGTTGTAATTTGGGCTGTAACTCCAGCATGGCTTGCTTAAAAGCACTTTTGCGATGGTGCACCATCTCTTCGGCCATGCGCAGGCGCACGCGAGAGGGGATAGGTGTGGGGCCGGGGGTAAGCAAACGTTGTTTGTGGAGCATGAAAGCCTCATTTGTTCAGGGTAAAAAGTTTAGCACTGTTAACAAGTGCCCAAGCCTTAAGCACTGTGCAACAAATTCTATTTCTCTTCAAGAGATTTTGAAAAACGAATAACCATTTTTACGCCTTCGTCAAGATTTTTCATGTTCCACGTACTGCATTGTTGCAAGGCATTGGCTGACACATGGGCATTGCTTTCTAGTATCTTTCCATAGGTTTTGATGCACAAAGTCCCTTGAGAAGGAATGGCATTTTCTTGTAAAATCTTTCTTTCTTCAGGGCTTATATTTCGCGAGGTGACGGTAAGCGTATTTTCTTCTATATGAAAATTAAAAAGCCCCGTAGCTTCTGGGTAGGTATAGGGCGAAGCATAGGTAAAGCGTGTTTGAAAAAGTGCATCATCAGTGGAGCGTAATTCAAAGCGACTGGGCTTGCGCTCTTGGATAACGCGAGTAAATTCTGCTAAAATTTGTTGCTGGGCATG
>CAYJPR010000105.1:0-4745 GCA_964372075.1 uncultured Desulfovibrionaceae bacterium
GAAAAGTCTTAAAAGCCTCAACCTAAAGCTGGCATATACCAAGAGAGGCTAAATGTTTTATGGCGGCCTCTTTATGGGGATATGGCGTAATCATTTTATTGACGAAAATCTTTTGCAAATCACAACTATAAGTGCTGGCATAGCCATGTACTTTGGCTTCTGCTTCTAGCATTTCGGTATATCTTTGCCGGAAAAATCCCATTCTATCTAAGCATACTTTACGAATATCCATGGGGGATATGGGGCATTTTTGCGCGGCTTCCACAGCAAGACGCACTCCATTGGTATTGGGATGGCAATAGTAGGTATATTCTGGATGGAAAAACACATCTCTGCCCCCTATGCTGGGCGTAGAAACCACGGGCAAACCACAGAGCAAATATTCATTGGCGGCAAAACAGCCGCCTTCCGCGTGGGAAAGCGTGAGTCCGCAATGACTGCGGGCAAAATATTCTCGCAATGTGGCTTCGTTAAAAATGTTCTTAAAGGTGGTGCCTTCATATTGAGGACGGTGTAAGTGTGGGATATTTTGCCATAATTGTTCATCATAGTGCCTATCATCATGGGCCGTGGGATAGGTAATAAGACAGCAGGAGTTGAGTTCTTGCACCAAATGAATGCGTTTAAAAGGGCGCAGACGGGCTGTAATGATTCCTTGCCAGACTTTTTCTCTGCGTAAAGGATGATAAAGGCGTTCGTCTAAAAAAGTATTGTGCGGACAAAAGATGCTGTGCAAGCTATGTTGGTCGAAAAGAGCTTTTTCTTCCGGCATATTAGCCAAAAAAACAAGGCGATGCAGGGGGCGCTGTGTTGTATAGGCTTGCAATGCCTTAAGCATATACGTAAAGCGCTTTTTTAAAAGCATGGTCCACGAAAGACTGAGAAGCAAAGTGGCCGGTGCGTGGGTAATATGCGGCAAAAGTTCGCTAAAAGGCGTAACTCCATAATTCCAATCGTATCCGTGCAAAATAAGAGGATCTTGCGCAGAAACAATATGTATGGAAAAAGCCATGGCTCCTCGCTGATTGTAAAAGATGTCTTTTAACGATAAATTTCTATGGTACCATCACCTTTAATGTGTATTTGTTTAATATCATCAAAGATAATATTTTCAAAGCTTACCGTGCTGCCGGCTGGGTCTTCAGCTAAAACATTCCATGCGCTGCCTTCCTCTTCTTGCATACGAACCTTAATGGCTTCTTGGGCTGCCAAGGGGCTTTCTAGCACATTATAGGCCGTATCGGCGCCTTCTTTTTGTAAATGGATAGCTTGCAGGCTAAATTCACAGGCATTAAGAATAATGAATTCATTGGCAAGGCTCGTACCCACAAAGGCAATGTGTAAGCATATGGCCGCAAGAAGAGTGTAAAGTTTTTTCATGGTTCACCTTGAGTATAAATAAAGAAAAAAAGGATTGCGCATTTTTCCTTGTAATGAACAATAATGCGCCTTGTGTCAAGGTGTATGTGTCTTATGCACAGATGCGCTAAAGGTTTGTGAGCATATTATTTCTTGCTTGGCGGGACTGTTTTTGTTAGCAAAGAGAAAAATTTTGAATCCATGTATTCTTGTGGCCTTGTGGCCTTGTTGGAGCCTATCGAAAATAGAGTTTTCAACAAATTTTAACGGCGTTTTTTGGTTTTATACATCTTTTAAGCAAAGGTTTTGACAACACTACCTAGGCTAATATGGTAATTTTGTGAGTACTAATATATGAATTTTGTGACCTTGTCCTTTGCTTTTTTCTTTGTTTTTGTTCTGGCCATGCATGCCATACTACGCAAAGGAACCTTGCCTTATGCTTATGCTTTATTGGCTATAAATGCTGTTTTTTACGCCTCGGCAGGTTTGAGTTTTGTGCCGCTTTTATGCTTTGTGGGGCTATTAAATTGGGCGGTGGCTCAGGCCATGGAGCGCTATAAAGCTAGAGCCTCTTTATGCAAAGCTTTTTTGAGCATAAATGTCACTATTCATGTGGCTTTGCTTGTTTTTTATAAGTATTATGAATTTGTTTTGGTGCATTTGGAAATGCTGTTCAGCCATATGGGCTTGCATCTATCCTTACATGAAGTCATTGCCACTACAGAATTTTTGTATCCCGTGGGCCTTTCTTTTTATATTTTTCAGGGCTTATCTTATGCCATTGATCAATACAGACATAAAACTCCGCCGCAATCTTTCTTGCATGTTTTGCTCTTTGTTTCCTTTTTTCCCACCATATTGGCAGGGCCTATTTTACGCGCCAAGGATTTTTTCCCGCAATTATTAGGCCAAAAAGTACCAGAGTCCCCCTTGGTGCAAGAGCATTTTTTGCCACAAAATATCTCGAAATTAGAAGAAAAGCGCCAAGATATTCTTATAGGTTTTTCTTTTATTTTAAGTGGATTATTTAAAAAAGTAGTGTTGGCCAGTTATTTATCAGAACATATAGTACGCGATGTATTTTTAACGCCAGAAGCCTATGCTTCCATGACGGTGCTCATGGCGGTGTATGCTTATGCCATGCAAATTTATTGCGATTTTTCCGGTTATTCAGATATGGCTGTGGGCGTGGCACGCCTTATGGGCTATCGTTTGCCGCAAAACTTTAATGCGCCGTATTTGGCACTTTCTATTCAAGATTTCTGGCGCCGCTGGCATATTTCACTTTCCACATGGTTGCGAGATTATTTATATATTCCCTTAGGCGGAAATAAACGCGGCAATAAAATGCTCAACCTTATTCTTACCATGACCATTGGCGGCTTGTGGCATGGCTCACATTTACGCTTTCTTATTTGGGGTATGATGCACGGGGTTTTACTCAGTTTTGTGCACCTGTGGCAAGATGCGTGTAAAGGGGCGGCAAGGCGTTTGTGTACTCAATCTTCTTCTGGCCAAACCTCTTCTGCTCAAACTTCTTCTGGCCAATCTTCATTTGGGCCAACGCTATGGGGCGCACGTGCCTATGGTTTACTGGGCTGGTTTTTAACTTTCCACTTTGTGTGTTTATTGTGGGTTTTCTTTCGGGCAGACTCCACAGATCAAGCCTTACTGGTGCTGGAAAGAGTGGCCTTTTGGGAAAATACCGGAGAAGGCTTTGCTCTACTTGTACCTGTAGCCATTGCGGTCACCATGCTTTTGCAATGGTGGGGCAGTGGTATTTTTAAAGCTTTTGTGGCTGTAATGGCATCACAATGGTTGCTTGTGCAGGTGTTTGTTTTTTCCCTACTTTGTGCCTGTATTTTGAAATTAGGCCCTGATGGTGTCTTACCCTTTATTTATTTCCAATTTTAAAGCGATATTATGAAAAAATCTTCTAAGAAAAATACAGCCAAATCACTTAAGCACAGTAAAAAACAGCGCAAGAAACAGCTTAAATCCAGCCAAGCGCCCACAAAAACTGCGCCGGCACAAACCTCTTCTAAAAAGGTTGTGCCTAAAAAAATAGCGGCTGCTCAAGCTTGTGCGCCATCTCTTACCGTACAAGAGGTGCAGGCTTCTCCTTCTGTATCCGCTTCACATGCTGTAACTTCTCAAGCTCAGCATAGTACTTTGCCTACTTCTAAGGGCACTTCTCCCAATAGAGCGGCTTTTTTTTGTTTTCTTGCTATTTTTGCTTGTATGCTTCTCTTAGAATCCACACGCTTTAGGGTCTATTTTGATAGAGAAAGTGGGGAATATCCTTTTTTACGTCCTGTGGGTGAGGCCATAAGTTTAGTGGCGCAAAAAAGCGGCATAGAGAGTCTTATGGAAGGCCTAGGGCAGTGGACTAAGGCCCTAAGTCAAGAGTTTCTCGTGGTGGCAGATAAAGATATGGCAAGCCAATGGCAAGGGGCTCAAGCCTTTTATGCTTCGGTCTTAGGTTTGCAATCTAGCGCACAAGATCCAGAGGGTAAAAGTGTGCAAGAACAGGCGGATATGGGCACTCTTAAGCCCGGCGCAGAATCTGCCGTGAAGTCCGCCACGGACCCTGAAGAAGAAAAGAAACAAGAGCCTAAGCAAGCTGCAGAACAAGTTACCGAGCAGGCTATGGATATTTCCAAGTCTAGTTTGGCTCAACAAGAAGAGGTAATACAGGCCGAAAAAACTGCATCCACAGAGCCCATAGCAAAAAAATATGCCTATTATGACGCCACACGTTTAACTCCGGCTCCCAGCCCAGAAGCTTTAGAAGAATACCTTACGCTCTTGCCTGATTATGGTAAGAAAGTAAAAGTGTTGCTCATAGGGGATTCCATGATGATGGAAGGCCTTGGGCCCACTTTACAAAAAAGCTTACGCAAGCGCAAAGATGTGGAAGTTATACGTGAAGGACGCTATTCTTCGGGTTTAAGTAAACCAGATTTTTTCAATTGGCCGGAAAATCTGAAAAAGCTTTTGCAAAAACATGATCCGCATGTGCTTATTATTTCTTTGGGTGCCAATGATACCCAAGATATTATGGTGGGAAAAAGGCGCTTTCAAATTGATACAGATGGTTGGGAAAGAGTGTATGCCATACGCGTGCTGAATTTTTTAGAGCAGGCTACGGAAAATAATCGCCAAGTACTTTGGATTTCCTTGCCTGTGATGACTCTTATGCCTTATGCCACAAGAACTAAGCTTATCAATGCCATTACGGAACACATGGCTTCTTTTTATCCTGCTGTGGATTATGAAAATATTGAACATTTACTCACAAAAAATGGTAAATTTGCTTCTTTTATTCAGGATGAAAATAATAAAACCATTCGCTTGCGCAGTAAGGACAAAATTCATGTAAG
>CAYJPR010000106.1:0-4742 GCA_964372075.1 uncultured Desulfovibrionaceae bacterium
TCACGTAAAATATAGCCGCCCTTCTTTACATTTTCCATGGCAGCAGCATCACGCTCTAAGTAGGGCAAATTATGACGAGAAAGCGAGAGACATTGACAATGATTATTCATTTCAATAGCGCATTGCCACGCAATAAGAGTCTCATACGTATCACAAGGGCGCCATACATGCACACCTGGAGTCAAGCGCAAACCAGCCACTTGTTCCACTGGTTGGTGGGTAGGGCCATCTTCGCCCACCCCAATGGAATCATGGGTCAATACCCAAATGACGCGCTTTTCCATAAGGCCGCTTAAGCGAATGGCATTTTTTGCATAATCAGAGAACATCATAAAGGTGCCGGCATAGGGGGTCACACCACCATGCAAGGCCATACCATTCATGACAGCGCCCATGGCAAATTCACGCACGCCGTAATTTACATAGTTTTGGCCATAATTGTTTTTGTCAAATACAGCAGAATATTGTGTCTTTGTACCCACAGAACCGGTAAGGTCAGCAGAGCCGCCCATAAGTTCAGGCAAGGCAGGCATAAAAGCTTCCAAAGCGCGTTGCGATGCCACGCGGGTAGCTATATTTTCTTTTGCCTCTACACAAGCTTGTACAGCGGCGCTTACCTTGGCTTGCCAATCGCTGGGCAGATCTCCGTACATGCGGCGTAAAAATTCTTTGGCTAATTCAGGATGCGCTTCTTCATAGGCTTTAAATTGATTGTTCCACATGCTTTGAGCCACGGCGCCTCTATCGCGTCCGCTCCAAGCGTCCATAACTTCCTGTGGAATTTCAAATTCGCCGTGTTCCCAACCAAGAGCCTTGGCGGTGATAGCTCTTTCTTCAGCACCCAAAGGAGAACCATGCGACTTTGCGCTATCTTGCTTGGCTGGAGAGCCATAGCCAATATGTGTGCGGCAAATAATCAAGGTAGGCTTATGCTCTTCGTCCTTAGCGGCGAAAATGGCGCGATCTAAAGCGCCGGCATCATGCCCATCCACAGGGCCGATAACTTGCCAGCCATAGGCTTCGTAGCGTTTAGCCACATCTTCATCAAACCAGCCTTCAATATTACCATCAATGGAAATACCATTGGCATCGTACAAAGCAATGAGCTTGCCCAATCCCAAGGTGCCTGCCAAGGAACAAGCCTCGTGAGAAATACCTTCCATCATACAGCCATCGCCCAAGAACACAAAGGTGTTATGGTTCACAATTTCATGACCATCGCGGTTAAATTGCGCCGCCATATGACGTTCAGCCATGGCCATACCCACAGCCATGGCAATGCCCTGACCTAAAGGTCCTGTAGTACACTCCACACCGGGGGTTATACCATACTCAGGATGTCCGGCAGTTTTGGAATGCAACACGCGAAAATCTTTTATATCATCAAGTGTGACATCATAACCCGTTAAGTGCAACAAACCATACATAAGCATGGAAGCATGACCATTGGACAGCACAAAGCGGTCACGGTTTACCCACTTGGGATTAGCAGGATTATGTTTAAAATGATGACGCCACAAAGCCTCGGCCATATCTGCCATGCCCATGGGGGCTCCGGGGTGACCGGAATTGGCTTTATTAACAGCATCAATGGCTAAAAAACGAAGTGCATGGGCTAGATGGGAACGTTCTAACATACTAAATTTCCTTATAATAAATATATCTTACGAGCAAACAGGGCTACGCTTAGCCAGCGCCGCCGCAGCCATAAAATCTTGTAAGCGAGCTCCATAAGGAGGCTTAGAAAAAAAGGCCGAACCGGACACAAAAACATCGGCACCGGCATCTATTAAATCTGCAATATTATTGGGGTCTACGCCGCCATCCACCTGTATGGGCACTTGCCCTTTACCGGCATCATTAAGCTTAGCGCGCAAAGCGCGCACTTTATCATAGGTGGCAGGTATAAAGCTTTGTCCGGAAAAGCCCGGATTTACGCTCATAAGCAAAACCATGTCCACATCATTGAGCACATAATCCAAAGCGCTGAGCGGTGTGGCAGGGTTTAAAGAAACACCACATTGCATACCCAGCTCACGAATACGCACCAAGGTACGTTGCAAGTGCTTTGTAGCTTCAGCATGCACCACCAGCATATCCACGCCGGCTTTTTTAAAGTCTTCCAAATAGCGTTCCGGCGCTTCTATCATGAGATGCGCATCAAAAAAAAGCCCACACTGTTTGCGCATAGCGGCAATAACAGGCGGGCCAAAGGTTATATTGGGAACAAACATACCGTCCATCACATCAAGATGCACCCATTTAAGGCCAGCATCTTCAAGGGCTCGTAATTCTTGTGCCAAATTGGCAAAATCTGCGCTGAGCAAGGAGGGGGAAAGTATCATGCGTTACCTCGCATTAATTGAGAGAACGGTGCAAAAGCTCGCGCAGGGCCAACAGCTCCCGGCGAATATCTTGCATAACGTTCTCCTTCTGTGCACAGCAAGGGCAAGGCACATCCGGCCCAGAAGTTCCTGCTGTATCTGTTGGGGAAAGTTCGGGATTGGCGGCGGATTGCAACACCCGCCGCGCCCCTTCAATGGTCATACCTTGCTCATGAAGCAGGGCTTTTATGCGCCGCAGCAAGGAAATATGTTCTTCAGAATACAGGCGCTGGCCTTTGTCCGTGCGTAAAGGCTGTATTTGAGTAAATTCCGACTCCCAAAAGCGCAACACCGAAGAGTTGAGCTCTAAGAGTTTGGAAACTTCCCCAATACGATATGTCTTTTCAGTCATATCTACGCTACCTGTCCTTTACGCACAGCGTATTCCTTTTATTAAATGCGAACGGCAAGATTTTGCGTTAAAGCCGCCACAATTTTATCTTTTTCTTTATCTACTTCTGCATCTTTCAAGGTGCGCTCAGCATGACGGAAGGTCAAGCGGAAAGTAATATTACGTTCGCTTTCGCTGGGCTCAAACACATCTATAACGCAAACTTCATCAAGTAAAGACAATTTTACGGTTCCAATACAAGCGCGTATGGCGTCAATGCTTAAAGTGCCATCGGTCATCACCGTCATATCACGGCGCACAGGGGGATATACAGCCAAAGCCTTAAAGGTAATGCTGGCTTCATCACTTAAAGCGCGCAAAATATTCAAATCAATTTCAGCCAGCCACACATCTTTTTTAGCATGATACGCTTCTGCCATGGCAGGGCGCACTCTGCCCATAACGCCCAACTGTTGTCCCTTCACTGTCATGGATACAGCTGGCAACAAATAGGCATGATTTTCTACCATAGCATATGTCGCACCGGAAGATTGTAAAGATGACAAATGCAAAGAGGTACATAAATGCTCCACAAGGCCCTTCATATCACTATAATCTGCATCTTCTTGCACTTGCGGCCAGCTACCATCATAACGAGAGCCGTACATAAGCAGACCCAAGCGGCCTTCTTCCTTGGCTGTAGTCTCAGAGTTTGCGTCGGCTGTAAAAATATGTGCCAATTCAAACACACGCAGCCCCGTATTGCCTTGAGCCAAGTTATGACGCAGGGTTTGCATAAGGCCGGGCACCAAAGCCGTACGTAAGGCATCTTGCTCTGCAGAAAGAGGATTGGCAATGGACACGCGCCCTTCAGCGGCAAGGCCAAAGTGATCCAAATCTTTATGGCCCACAAAGCTATAGTTAACCGCTTCATTAAGCCCAAGACCGCGGCCCCATTTCTTAATGCGAGACCAGAAATCAAATACGCTTTCCTTCCCGCCGGCATTTTCTAAGCTATGACGTACCACAGGAAGTACAGGCTCAATATTATCCAGCCCGTACACGCGGCCCACTTCTTCTATAAGGTCTGCTTCGCACACCATATCATGGCGCCAAGAAGGTGCCGTCACTTGCCATAAAGCCGCATCGCTTACCTCCACGCCGCAACCCAAGCTGGTAAGTACCTTTTCGCAAAAAGCCGCATTGAGCCCTTGTTCAGGTGTCAAACCAAGCAAGTCATTGGCTCTTTGTAAACGGAAAGTCATCTTCGGTGCTTGCCAAGGGCTAGGCTCTGCCTTGCACACGCCGCGGCGAACAACACCGCCGCCCAGCTGTGCCATAAGGGCCGCCGCTCTATCCATAGCATAAGTATTACCCACTTGATCCACGCCACGCTCAAAGCGATAGGATGCTTCGCTATGCAAAGCCAAGCGACGTGCCGTTTTACGCACGGAGCCCGATCTAAACACAGCGCTTTCTAAAAATAACGTGCTGGATCCTTCCACTATTTCTGAATCAAGGCCGCCCATGGTGCCAGCCAAAGCAATGGCGCCCTCTGGGTCGCGAATGGTAATATCTTGTGCCACCAGTGTACGCTCTTGACCATCCAAGGTCACCAGTTTTTCACCCTCAGTAGCCGCCGCCACTATAACCTCAGCGCCGCGTAATTTATCTTTATCAAAGGCGTGTAAAGGCTGACCCAACTCCAGCAAAATATAATTGGTTACGTCCACCATATTGGAAATAGGACGAATACCGCAAGCTATCAAGCGATAACGCATGGCATAAGGAGCCGGCGCCACAGCAATACCTTCAATAATCCTGCCTTGATACAAGGGGCAAAGTTCTGCATCAGGAATAGTAATTTTCACCTCTGCGCTACAATCATCGCCCTCTTCCACAAGATTCACCTCAGGCAAAGTCAGCGGCAAGTCGCAAGCTACCGCCACTTCACGCGCAAGGCCCAGCACCGAAGTACAATCTGCACGGTTAGGGGTAATGCTAATATTGAGCACTTCCCTATCCAT
>CAYJPR010000107.1:0-4677 GCA_964372075.1 uncultured Desulfovibrionaceae bacterium
CTCCTTTCGCTGGGGCTGTGTCGCGCTTTTTCCCAACAAGGGCAGAGGGTAAAGCCTTTCAAAAAGGGGCCGGACTATATAGATGCTCATTGGCTTGAGCTAGCGGCAAAAGCACCTTGTACCAATGTGGACCCCTATTTTTTAGATGCCAAAGGCCTGCAAGCTCTTGTTGCCCATAGCCTTGAACTAAGCCAAGCAGATATATGCATAACCGAAGGTAATCGCGGTCTCTTTGACGGGCAAGATGCACAAGGCTCTTGCTCCACAGCAGAAGTGGCACGCATACTCAAAGCCCCAGTGGTCTTGTCGTTAGATATTACTAAAATGACCCGCACCTCAGCGGCCCTTGTGCAAGGCATGGCACATTTTGAAAAAGATGTGCGCATAGGCGGCGTGGTACTTAATCAAGTGGCTTCAGCCAGACATGAACGCATAGTGCGCCAAAGCATAGAACAGTATACAGACATTCCCGTCCTCGGTGCTCTCCCGCGCCTTAAGGAAAATCCTTTGCCTGAACGCCATATGGGCCTCACTCAAGGCCATATACATGAAGCAGAGGGTATGCTGGAGCATTTGGGAAGTTTTATCTCTGAGCATTGTGACCTTAAAGCCATCTTTGCTCTTGCTCAAAGCGCAACGCCCCTGCACGATGTTGCCCCCTTTTACTCCGCCGAGCCCATCAGCTTAGATAAAGCCGTTCGCATTGGCTATATCTACGACGACGCTTTTTGGTTCTACTATGCAGAAAATTTAGAAGCATTACGCCGCGCCGGTGCCACCTTAGTGCCCTTATCCATGCTGGATACTAAGCCATGGCCACAAGACTTGCATGGCTTGTATATAGGCGGTGGTTATCCCGAAGAATATCTGGAAGAGCTTTGCGCTTCAAAGCATTTACAAAGTTTGCGAGATTTTTCAGCTCAAAATATGCCCATATATGCTGAGTGCGGCGGCTTTATGCTTTTGGCCCAGTCTATTATTCGCCAAGGGAAAAAATACCCCATGGCCCATATTTTCCCCGTGCATGCGGAATTTCATCCACGCCCTCAAGGCCTAGGCTATATACATGGCTCTGTGACTCAGAAAAATCCTTACCATCCGCTGGGGCAAAAATTACGCGGACACGAATTTCACTACTCAAAGGCCCTTATGGAAGACCACGCCGCCCCCACACTGTGTTTACAGCTAGATAAAGGTACAGGCATGGGCGAAAATCAAGATGGCCTTCTTGTGCGCCAAACCTTTGCCTCGTATACGCATATTTTTGCCCCTTCTTGTACTTGGTGGGCGCCTAATTTTGTGAAGTTGGCAGAAGATTATGCAGGATAAGCCTCCGCTTTCTCCCATAAAGAATACTGTAGATGCCATGGCCCCCCTGTGGCAAGCCTACACTGAGGAGCTTCTGGCATGGGATGGGATGGGGTCAAGCGCCTCGGCACAGCCTTATGCCAAAGAGGAATTTGCACGCCTTGTGGAACGTGGTTTGAAACATGCCCAACGAGGCGAACATAAACTGAATATCCTCCTAGGTTGTCATCCCCACGCCCTAGATGTTTTTAGCCCTGCTACCCCCCTACTCATTATAGAAAGCCAACCAGAGCAAGCTAAAACCTTTTTACGCGCTGTGGGGCCTTTGCCTGCCCATGTACATATCTTAGTGGATAGCTCTCCTTGGGCGCTTTTTATGCTCACGGGCGTACTGGGTTTAAGCCCAGAAAAATGTGCCCTATTCTTTAGCCATGCTCCCAAGCAAAGAAGCCCCATTTTAGAGCAATGGCGTAAACTCTTTTTAGGCTCCATGGCCAAAACTTTAGCGCAAAATACAGCATCGACACCTGCCACTAGACCAACTCTAAGCCTTGCGGCCATCATGCACCCCCAAGAAAAGCATGTGGAAGAATTCTTTGCCCACATTCCAAGCTATGTGCAGGAAGTGGTTATCATTTGGGATGCAGACGACTCTCAAGCTCAGCCCCTCTACCCTTGCGCGGCCCCTGTAAAGTACCATTATCGCCCCTTACAAGGGCACTTTGGAGAACAGCGCAATGCCATGCTTAAGGCTTGCACAGGAGATTGGGTGTTATATCTAGATGCTGATGAGCGCCTCAGCCCTAGCACATGGCAAGCCTTGCCACAGTTCATGCAAGAGGAACATGCCGGAGGGGTGCTTTTTCCGCGTCATACCTATGAGCCGGCGCAAAAAATACCTGCCCAAAAACACACGTCTAGACAGGAACACTCGCCTAAACAGGGACACCCCATACGCATGGCCTTTGGCCTGTGGCCCGATGTACAATTGCGCCTTTTTCCGCGCCGTACAGGAGTGCACTTTGAGGGTAGCATTCATGAAAAAGTACTAGGTTTACAAGGCAACACTGTGCTAGCGGCGGCGCACCCCATTTTGCACTATAGTCATGTGCATAAAAACGAGGCAGAATTGCGCCAAAGGCTGGCAGTGTTCAATGCCGCAGGTCCTGTGCAGCATACCCTCAGTGCGGCTTATCCACATTTATCACAAGCTTTCTTTCAAAGGATGCAGACTCTCATGGAGCAAAATGGAGCGAGAGGCCTTTGGCACTTGCCTGTATAAACAAAAAACACTATGCTAACCACCATTACTGCGCCGTAAAGAAAAAGAGCCTCCCTTTTCTCTCAAAAGGTCATCATTTGCTCGCAATGTGCCCACTCAACACGAAGTGTAAGCGCCAATTTTATGACTCTCTATGCAAATTCTTTCTCGGCCATATTTAGGAGTTTCTAGTCACATGAATATTATTTGCCCTCAATGCCAATTTACGCGCCAAGTGCCTGCGGACAAATTACCCAAAGCCTCCACCATGGCCACATGCCCGCAATGCCAATGCCGCTTTCAAGTGCATATTGATGAGGACCAAAACCAAGCAGAAGTGCCCCCTGCTGAGGCCATAGCCGCCGCCAGACCTTCGCCAGTAAAACCTGACGCCCCAGAGTCCTTGGATGCAGTATCTTCTACGCCACAAAGCACAGAAGAAATGCATCCCCCCTCAGAGCCAAAGCCTGTGGTAAAATACTCTGCCCCTAAAGATGCTGACACACACACTGCCCGTGAAGCCTACACACGTCAGCAACAAGTTAGCGAGAAAGAAAAAGCCAGAGCAGAAGCAGCGTATGACAAAGCACAAGAAGATGCCGCCTTTGCCGCCTTTGCAGTGGATAATCCATGGGAAAACCCAGAAAAAGTTGGCTATTTTTCGGCTTTTTACCAAACGGTATTACGCGTGCTTTTTGCCGCGCCACGTTTTTTTGCAGGCCTTATACCGGAAGCATCACAAAAAAGAGCCTTAGTGTTCTTTGTCATTGTGGGCCTTTTGCAAATTACCTTTGAACGCTTTTGGGGTGATATTATCAGCGAAGCACTGGCCCCCACTGCCGCCGATGACCCTCAATTACAAGCCATGCTCAGCCTACTTACGCCGCAAAGTTCCTACAGCTTAGCTTTGCTCTTAGGGGGAGCTCTTAGCATTGTGGAGCTATTCTTTAGCACCACCATCTACTTTTTACTTTTCCGCCTCATAGCGCCAGCACAAGCAAATTTTAACCTCATATTTCAGGTGGTGGCCTATGGCTCAGCACCCATGCTTTTATGTCTTGTGCCTGCCTTGGGTTCTGTGGTAGGTTTTGTATGGAGTATAGCCTGCACAGCTGTGGGATGCCGTTATGCCATGCGCCTTTCTTGGGGGCAGACATTGTTTGGCGTCTTACCTGTGTATGTCATTGGTTTACCGCTTATATTGCAATTTTTGTTTACCGGCTAAGCCCCGTGGATGGGGAACAATCTGCCCTCGCATGTCCATTTTCATAGCTAAGGGGGAATCATGTTACAGATTTTTTCCGCCATTAAGAGTTTTTGGAATGAAAGACGCAAGAAAAAAGAGTTATATGCCCTCATCACACCAGAGTATATTGGCCTTGAAGCGCAAAGACTCTTGGATTTGGTAGAGCTCTCTTTATGCAATGGGCACTTATCCGGCCCAGAGGCACACCATTTGCAATCCCTACAAGATGAGATGTGCAAGCTCATTCTTTTGACAGAAAAAAAAGAATTTAAGCACCTACCGGTGCAACGCCGTCTTTCTCTACATGAAAGTTTACTGCGCTCTCAAGAGAAACTCATCCTTTCCATTCAGAGAGCCGAAGCCCCTACTGCGAGGATGCAATGAAAGTACAGATATTAGGACTATGTATGGCATTAAGCCTATGCCTTACAGGCTGTGGGGGCAATCCCACAACCAGCATGCATGGCGAAATGGCTACCCCCTATCACGTCACTACCGATGCGCAAGTGGATGTAAGCCCCATTCGCGTATATGTGCAACCCAATACATCTCCTAAGGACGCCCTGCGCGGCCTCTTTGTACCTCTAAGAGTGACACAAGATGTGGCTAGCCCCAAAAATATTAGTCACAATATCAGCCGTCAAATTTGGCAAGTCTGGCTTGCACAGCGTTCTTTTCAGGCTTTAGAGTACAATGACAGCGCTGTGCCCTTTCAAGTGAGCGATGCACTGGCCCATGCCAAAAGTCGCGGCGCCAATGTGCTTGTGGGCGGCTATATTACCCACTTTATGGATGGCGGCGGCGTAGGTAGCTCAGCCATCTCCATACAAATGGAAATGTATGAAGTGGAAACGGGCGTCTT
>CAYJPR010000108.1:0-4620 GCA_964372075.1 uncultured Desulfovibrionaceae bacterium
CCAATTTGCGAAAGCACAGCGGCTGTGGCCAGTGTATCTTTATCTTTACCTTCAAGAGCCATTTCATCAGCTAAAAGTTCGCAAAGTCTGCGCATAAGGCTTGAGTGTCCAGCAAGGTAGGGGTCAACGCGTTCAATGGTGCCCACAAGAGCTTCGATGGTGCTCATCTGTTGCTTATTGCGTTTTTCACTATTTCTGCGGAACTCGGTAATATCTTGCATGGTGATAACTGCAGCGGCGGTGCTATCTTCCTTATCTAAGAAGGGGAAGAGGGTGGCGCGGAACAAGCGGTCTTCACCTTTGATGCTCATGACTAGTTCAATGGTTTTGGAGCTTTCGCTTTTGGCCACCGAGGAGATGGCTTCTTGAACTTGCATAGCTGCTTTGTCAGACATAAAGCTGTGCAGGTTTTGGCCCTGTAATTCACTTTCGTTCTTACCAAGAATCTCGCCAAAAGCACGGTTAGCGAGATGTAACATTCCGCTTACATCCACCATGATAAGACCTACGTCCAAAGAGACGTTAATACTGTCGAGTAAATGCTTTTGCTTTCTAATAACTTGATAGAGCTTTTTGAACTCTTCTGCTACGGCACGCTGTTCACGGCCAATCATCATCCACCATACTAAGGAGAACATGAGCAGGACGCTGAGGCAGAGGAAGATACCGGCGCCGTAGACAAGGTTAAAAGCGCGGCTTAATTGCTCATCCACAATGTTAGCGGCAATTTCCTGTGTAACCATCCAGTTGAGACCATCTACACGCTGGCCAATGGAATAGACATTAGCATTGCCAGAAAGAGTGGTGCGACGCGCAAAAGTTAGTTGCTTTGCTTGGCTATCTAGTTGTAAAGATTCAGGTGCAGGTTTGGTACCATCGGAACGTAGCACTTGCCATTGGTTGTCATTAAGTTGCAAAATATTACAACGAATTTCTTGATTTTGACCTGAAGTACGGCTGAGAATATTAGCTAATTGCCCAGTCACAGGTGTGGTAATAAGAAAGGTAGCTACGGCTTGGGGTTGGTTACTTTGCCCTTGCTCTGCCAAAATAGGGCTGGCATAGTCAAGCATCATACCTGTGGTAGAGTTACGAACAGGAGCGTAGGTAGTTGCATTGGAAGATGCAGCTAATGTGATGGTTTTAGCTTGCGCGCTTGTAATGGGTAAGGGGCGCGGCGCAGAGGAGAGTAGGGTGCTGCCTTCTGCATTGGTAATACGCGCGTCTTGCAAACCATTATAAGAGGTAAAATCCAAAAGAATATTACGCATCATGGGCAATTGCTCGGCAATGTAAGCCATATCTTCACTTTGTGAGGATACTTCTTCTGCATCATTAAGTAATTTCATATCGCTGGCATTCATGCTGGCAATATCTTGCGCAAAGAGGCGAAAGAGCTCAGACTCACTAACGCGAGCGGCTTGGTTTTCAAGACTCACACGCCACAAGCGAATGCTTTCTGTGGTGGTGTCCACATTAAGTTGCAAGCGCTCTTCCTGGGAGCGAAGGATGTCTTCTTTTTGTGCGGAGTAAAAAGTGTGGCAGATGAGTGCCGTAACACCGCAAAAAGCTAAAACAACACCAGCAAAAAGAATCAATCTTGACCTTTTTGAGGTAGTTTGTGCATTAGGTGTAAGCGCGTTTTGTTTTTCCTGGTACATGAGCTTCTCCGTCTACTTTTTTTTGGGCATTACATGCATCCATCTATTTTTCTCATTTACAGAATACTGCGGTATGTAGTTGCGTATTCTTTTATGGGAAAGCACGTTTTTTGATAAATTGTCTAAGATATAGATGTCACCATCAACATAAACGGCTAAAATAGCGTGAGCAAGTCTTAAGATGGTATCTTTTACTACTACAATGCGCATGTCTTCCATGGGAAAGCCAGCACTGCGTAGGGTAAAATATTTGGCTATGGCATAGTCTTCACAATCGCCAGAGCGTTTTTTAAATTCACTGGGCGTGGCCCAATAATCAGGTGATTTATATAAAACAGGGTCTTGCTTATAGGGCCATTGATTCCAAAAATTATTAACAAGCTTTAATTGATCAAGGACACTTTTACCTTTGAGCCGTCCTATAAGCTTGTCCCATGTTGTTCCGTGATTAAGCTGTGAGCCAGACTTTAATATGTCATTTTTATAATGTCTATCTTTAACACTAAGCCATTGTTTCAAGCCTTTCATGGAGCCTTTAAATTCTATGGAACCAAATATTTTGGGGGCTGCTGCTGCATGTGCTTCATGGTGGTGAATGCTGAAGCATAAAAAGCATAAAACTAAAACACATAAAGGAACACGCAAAATATGTGAACAATGAAGAGGAGGGGGAATATCCTTTATGTTTTGAAAAAAATATCTATACTGCATAGTTAGCTCATGAAATGTTTTAAGCATCCTTTGCTTTCCAAGAGGCATATTTGTCTAAAATACATCCCACAGTTTTCTGGGTTTGCGTTAAGACATTATAATCTCGAGTTACTGTTTGTCTAGCCGCTATGCCTATGGCCTGCATTTGATCCTTTCTTTCAAGTAAGAAAATTACCATTTCAGCTAAGGCTTTGCTGTCATTAGGGTCGTACAAAAAGCCATTTTGGCCGTGCTGTATAACTTCGCTAATGGGGCCAGAATCTCCTGCAACCACTAAGCATTGACAACTCATGGCTTCGAAGATGCCTGAAGATAAGGCTAAAGGCGCTGAGAGAAAGATATGCACATGTGAAGCTTGTAGAAGTCTGCGGTAATCTTTATGAGGATGAAATGGAATAAAATGCACACGTCTTTCGTCAATGGCATAATTTTCCTGCAACATAACTTGCCACTTTTCCGTTTGGGGATTGTTTTTGGCAGTGCTAGCAGACATTATGAGAATATGCGCCTTGGGGCGTTCTTCTAAAATACGCGCGAATGAGTGTAGAAAAGTAGGGCAATTTTGGTTATTTTCCAAGCTACGCCCTGAAAAAGTTACAAGCTCTTCCACATGAGAGAGGTCACACCCGTCAACTTCAAAGTGTTCTCCCGGATTTGGCTTGAAAAAATCAGTATCAATACCTTCGTGGAAAATGTCTATGTTTTCAGCTAAGGCTTCTGGATACAAAGATTTTTGCCACCGACTAGATGTGTAGGCCATATGGCAATCATGCAAAGCATTCCATTGAAAGAAATTGCGCACACGGTCTGGGGCAAAATCTAGTGATGGTTGAGCTTTGCCTTTACTAAATAAGGTAAAAGTGCTGCCATGTTCATGGAAACCCTCGGCATAGGCTACTAAGAATGTTTTGGGAAAAATATCTTTGATATACATGGAATAGCCAAATCCGGCATTGGCTATGACTATATCTGGGTTAAATCCCGTGCCTTTGAGGCGCACTAAAGCATTAGCCATGTGCGTGGCACGTCGTATGCCACGCACGGCTTCTAATTCTGCTCTGTCTTGAATGGCAGGGACAGGGGGCTGATTTATGAGAATGCGTCCTACACCCGGAATGCGTACATCATTACGGGATCTTCCACTCACAAATAGGATCTTAGCATCGTCCTGCGCAGCCAAACGGCTGGCAGTTCCTCTAAAAGGACCCGGAAAATTATGAGATAAAAATAGGACTTTCATATGCTCTACAGCCTATGAGTGCACGTTTTTTCTTTGTAATTGTGCAATAAAGGCCTTACCTTCTTCTGTTGCTGAGTAGGCATGTAAAGCTGCAATAACCTTGGGGTCAAACATATGCTTATCTTTATCAAGTAACATAAGAGTTTCTTTCAAAGTTTTAGCCTTACGCCATACACGAGGACGTAAAATAGCGCAGAATACGTTGGCCACAGATAAAATACGCGGCAAGAAGGCTATTTCATCTCCTTGGATGTGATGGGGATAACCAGAGCCATCTATATTTTCATACATTTGGCGAATAGTATCCTGAATGGGTAAGCCAAAGTCAAAGTCTGAAAGAATAGCACATGTTTTTTCCACGTGTGTATGCAAGAGCGCGCGCTCTTCATCAGTAAGAGCACCTTTTTTATTCAAGAGTTCTTGCGGAAGACTAAGCATACCAATCTGACTTAAGGAAGCTGAAATACGTATGGTTTTAATTTCTTCCGAAGAGCATTTTAGATTTTCGGCTAATTTTACACCCAAGTCGCCAATGGCTTGCGAGTGGCCGCAAAGATAGGGATTAACCAATTCAATGGCCATGGTGAGCACTTGAATGAGCTGATCCACGCGGGCTTGCTCTTTCTCGCGTTCCATAAGCATCTTGGTAGCATCACGGTATACAGATACAACACCGTCAACCTTTTTATTGGCGCCAAAATAAGGTGTGCATACCGTTTGTAAGTAGAAAAGCTCACCATGAATGGTCATTTTATCTTCAAAAGTATGCGTTTGTTCTGTGCGAACTACTTTGTCTAATTGTCTTTGCAATATATCCGCTGCTTCTGCATTGATAATATTATTTACTTTGTAACCGTAAATACTATCAAGGTCATGTCGTACCATTTTAGCAAAGGAGGTATTGGCATGCTGAATATTACCAAGACTATCTGTTAACACCACACCGTCCACAAGGGTAGCATTGATGCTGTTAAGAATTTGCTGCTTTGTGTTAACGTCTTCGTAGAG
>CAYJPR010000109.1:0-4602 GCA_964372075.1 uncultured Desulfovibrionaceae bacterium
GAAGGTTTTAGCCTTGTGCCTTGGCAAGAAGCCTTAGAAGAATGTGGACTGAAGGCCGCAGACTATATTGCTGAACGCCCTCTCGATGGACCGCTTATATGGGACCATTTGGACTGTGGCGTAAGTCCTGAATATTTACGTAAAGAATGGGAACGTGCCCTTGAAGAAAAAGTTACCGCCGATTGCCGTTATCACGCTTGTCGTCAATGCGGCGTGTGCGATACCAAGGCCGGCCCTTCTCGCTTACCCAAGCAAGGTACAGAAAGCATTCAAAATATTTTAAACTTACCTCAGCGAGATCAAGAAGCCCATAAGCCGCGTCTGGATGCTGAAGGGAGACTCATTTGTCCCCCGCGCACCAAGGCAGCCCCGCCGGCCATTGCTTCAGAGCTAGCCGTAAAGGCCGTAGAATACCGTGTATGGCATAGCCGCCAAGGTCGTTCTGCCTTTTTAAGCCAATTAGAATTACAAGCCATTTTAGAGCGCTGTTTACGCCGGGCCGGCTTACCCATGACCTTCTCTCAAGGTTTCCACCCTTTGCCGCTCATTTCCTTTGGCAGAGCCTTGCCCGTGGGCGTGGGTAGCCAAGCAGAATGGTTTGCCATAACTTTACGCAAGCCCCTATCTGCAGAGGAAGTGATGCAGCGTTTACAAGACCACTTACCTCAAGGCATGAACATGGTGTGCGTGCTGCCCACCAACAAGGCGGGACGTACAGAACAAGCCATACAGGAAAAATTTTGCCTTGCTTTTAAAAAAGTCGAAATAAACATGGACATCTTACTCCAAAAATGGCAAGATTTTCTGGAATTGGATGAATTCTTGTGGACGCGAGATACCAAGAAAGGCCCGCGCACAACGGATCTACGTGCCCTTATTTCTGAGGCGCATATAGACGAAAAAGCAGGAAAAATTCACTTCACCGCCCAATGGCAACAAGGGTACCTATCCCCCTTGTCTCTTGTACTTGCTTTGCAAGGGCAAGACTCTTTAACGCAGTTTTATTTGGAAAAAACGGAGCAGCTATTTGCTGATGGGAGCAAATATCCTCCGCAGCCTTGAGGTTTTTATGGCGACGAAAAGCGTGTTTACTGAGGATATCCCTTTTTCTCTTCGGTTAAAATCACTCACCAACGACGAATTGCTTGATATTTGGGCAGAGACTCAAGAGCTTGAGCGTGTGTTACGTGAAGAATGGGGGGCTGATGTGGAACTGGCCTATGAATATGAAAAATTTATCATCTTAGAATTACAAACACGCCATTGTAAAAAACGCTTTGCGCCTAAACAATGCCTACGCGTGTAGAATTTTCTACCTACCATACCAATACTAAGCACGGACTTCGGTTCGTGCTTTTTTTGTGCAAAAATAAAAGTTAATATCTTCATGAACATGATAAACTGTAAGTAAAAAAGATTTTAGTTGACATCATTGCGAGCGAAGCGCGGCAATCCATGCTCAAAGCAAGACTGTTGAGTAACAACTCCTTTCACCAAAGTAATAAGTGACACAATACTATTGCCTTCGATAATGGATTGCCGCGCTTCGCTCGCAATGACAGTTATATAGTGTTCTTATATATGAGTGATGTTTGTTACCCGCTCACGGGTCGCAAGCAATAATTATGCAGAAGTCAGGCCTTTAAAACGCACCATACACTACATAAACAGTTATCCCGTGATTTTTTAACATATGAAACACTTATCTAGTGAAGTTTTTCGGTATTTTTATTGACGTAACAGGAATAAATTGTTAGAAGTTGCCACTTTATGTTCACATTTGCGTGAATAAAATCTTTTTTAAGGAGTCTTTATGATTCGTGTTCTTTCTACGGCCCTCATGTTGGTTATGCTTACAGCCTCTTTGGCATGCGCAGAAGTTGTTCTTAAATTAGGACATATTGCCGAACCGGAAAATCCCTACGGACAAGGTGCAGACCACTTTGCTAAATTGGTAAAAGAACGTACCAAGGGCGAAGTTGTTATTCAAGTGTACCCTTCCAGCCAGCTTGGCAACCAGCGTGACCTTGTGGAAGGTCTTACCTTCGGTACTGTGGACATGACCCTTACCGGTACTGCTGTACTTGGTAACTTCATTCCTGAAGTAGCCGTATTTGACTTACCCTTTATTTTCCGTGACATTCCTCACGCCTACAAAGCTTTAGATACCGTTGGTATGGAATTAGCTAAAAAAGGTGAAGCTCGCGGCATGATCACTCTTGCCATTTGGGAAAACGGCGTACGTCACATGACCAACAACAAAAAGCCCATCAAGACTCCTGCGGATATGGATGGCCTTAAAATGCGCGTCATGGAACAGCCTGTATACATCGAAATGATGAAGTCCCTAGATGCAAGCCCCACCCCCATGGCCATGAGCGAATTGTACACAGCCCTGCAAAAAGGTGTCATTGACGGTCAGGAAAATCCCTTGGCCCACATTGCCACCAAACGCTTTTATGAAGTACAAAAGTACATCTCTCTTTCCGGTCACACCTACGCTTCTGAGCCTTTACTCATTAGCACCATTGCTTGGAACAAGTTAAACGATGAGCAAAAAGCCATTGTAAAGCAAGCTGCTTTAGATACACGTGATTGGCAGCGCGACCTTTGCCGTAAGCTTGAAGGTGAATTCATGAAGACCATCGTAGACAGCGGTAAAGCTCAAGTGAACGATGACGTAGACAAAAAAGCCTTTGCTGAAGTTACCAAATCTGTATGGAAACTCTATACAGATAAGTTTGGCAGCAAGACCATTGAAGCCATCCAAGCTGTACAATAATCGCTTTTTCACAGTGTAATTTTTCTTGGCGGCGTGCCCATGGCGCCGCCATCGTTTTGTCCTCTTAAGGAGTTTCCATGAAAACACTTTTAGAATACCTTGAAAAGACATTGAAGTTTTTGGTTATTACAGCCATTGGCCTTATGTTATGCATAGTATTTTTACAAGTTATAACACGTTATGCCTTTAACTTTACACCGTCTTTTGCCGAAGAACTTTCACGCTACCTTTTTGTGTGGATTGTATTTCTTTCCCTCCCCTTGGTGGCAAAAACCGGCGGACACATGGCCATTGAAACCTTAACATCTCGTATATCCGGCACAAAATTAAAAGCTTGCCGCGTCATCGCAGATGTTTTCACCATTGCTTTCTTGCTTATCATGACATGGTATGGCGCAAAAATGGTCCAATTGGCCCATTTTCAAACCTCTCCTGCCATGGTTATTCCCATGTCTTATGTGTATAGCGTTATTCCCTTTGGCTGCGCCGTCATGTGCATCTATGTTATAAACCATTTCATAACCCTGTTGCGCACTGCACCTGAAGATGTAAAGTAGGAGTACCGATATGACACTTTGGGTTATTTTAACATCATTCTTTATTATTCTCGCCAGTGGTGCTTCCATTGGTGTGGGCCTTGCCCTTTCTTCTGCCATAGTTTTGTACGCCGTTATGGATATGCCGCTCATCGTTGTGGTGCAGCGCATGTTCACTTCTGTGGACTCTTTTTCCTTCATGGCAGTGCCCTTCTTTATGCTGGCCGGCGCCTTCATGTCTGCTGGCGGTGTAACTAAGCGTATTGTAGACTTTGCCATGGCTCTTGTAGGCGCATTGGCCGGTGGCCTTGCCCTTGTGGTAGCCGTGGCCGGTATGTTCTTTGCGGCTCTTTCCGGTTCCTCTGCTGCCACCACGGCTGCCATTGGCGCCGCTATGATTGATGAAATGGAAAAACGCGGCTACCCCCGCTCCTTCGCTGCCGCCGTTGTGGCCAGTGGTGGTACTGTGGGTATCGTTATTCCGCCCTCCATCACCATGGTAGTTTACGGCTCCATTGCCAACACCTCCATTGCAGACCTTTTCCTTGCAGGCTTTGCTCCCGGTATTCTCATGGGCGCCACCATGTGCCTTGTTAGCTGGGTTATTTCTAAGAAAAATGGCTATAAAGGTGAAGGAAGCTTTTCTGTACAACGCGTAATTTCTTCTTTCCGTGAATGCTTCTGGGCTCTTATGATGCCTGTTATCATTCTTGGTGGCATTTATGGTGGTATCTTTACCCCCACAGAAGCCGCCGCCGTGGCCGCTGTATACGGCGCCTTGGTAGGCTTTTTCATCTATAAAGAGCTTACCTTAAAAGACCTGCCCAAAACCTTACTCAGCGCTGCCTATAGCACCACCATGATTATGTTTGTGGTGGGCGCCGCCAACGTTTTCGGCTGGATTTTAACCCACGCACAAGTACCGCATATGCTGGCACAAAGCTTTAGCACCATCACAGACAATCCCGTGATATTCCTTATGCTTGTAAACGTGCTCTTGCTCTTTATCGGTACGCTTATCAATGCCTCGGCAGCGGTGGTTATCTTAACCCCCATTCTCTTGCCCGTGGCTATGGGCATGGGTATTGACCCCATGTTCTTTGGTGTGCTCATGGTAGTAAACCTTGCCATTGGTTGCATTACGCCACCAGTAGGTTTAGACTTATTCATTGTATCTTCCATCACAGGAATTTCCATAGACAAAGTCACCGCCAAGGTTATGCCTTACCTTATTATGCTCTTGGTGGACTTGGTACTTCTTACCTACTTCCCAAGTATTATTAC
>CAYJPR010000110.1:0-4590 GCA_964372075.1 uncultured Desulfovibrionaceae bacterium
CTTTGCAAAAATACGGCTTTGGCTTGCGTTCCATGCTAGCCGTGCACAGCAGGCCGGAAAAGGCCGCGCGTTGGGTGATCTTGGCGGCGCAAAAAGAGGCGACCCATGCCTTGCAAATAGAGCCCAGCCTTTGCCTCTATGCCAGAAAAAAGGGCGAAAACCTTAGCCGTGCGGCGCTCAGTTTTTGCCCTTGGATGCAATAATTAGCAATGGTAAGCTAAGAACTTGTAGTTTCTTTCACTGTTTCTTTCATTGGCGCGGAGTTTTGTGTAGGCTCAGCTGGTTCCATAAGCTCAGCGTGTTGCGTAGACTCAGCATGTTGCGCGACCACTTCCACAACGTCAACAGCAACAGCCGCAACGTCCTGAATGTCAGCTTCTGGCGCCCTTGGCTGAGCCTGTGCCTCAACATTTTCTCCCCTGTCACCTACGGGCAAGGCATCTACAGTAACAGCATTTCCCCCAAGGGCCACAGTGGTGCCCGTGCTCACATCATAGGCCGGAGGCAATTGCACTGTGCCCTTATCCACAAGAATTTGCCCTGTGCGTTCAAAAATCTCGCGCCTAAAAGCATATTCTTGTTCCATGCGCCGAGTGCGGTAGGCAAAATAGGCTTTCCCCGTGTAAATAATACACAAAGCCCCAAGGCCGCCACCCACTATCCAAGGCCAATAAGGGGCTAGGGCCTCTCCCATGCGCACTAAAATACCCAGGGCGCCGTCCACATAAAAAAGCGCTACTCCTATGAGTATGACACCCAAAAATAACACAATGCTAGGGGCGCCTTGAATGATGGTATACACCTTCTGCAGGCGATGCGGTAGATTTTCACGCCATGCGGCTTCTTCCTCGGGGCTTTTCTTTTGCATGGAGCGAAACAAGCCCACACCTGCCATATGCACTATGAGCAAAAGAGCCGCTGGGGCCATAATGGCTGCTAAGCCATAGGCAAGCCATGGGAATTGAAATTGCGGGGGACCGCCATTTTCTCCGGGTATGGCATGAATAATTCCATAGAAAAAAGCCACGCCGCCCACAATGAGCTCTAAAAAGAAAATGGCTACGGATAGATAAAAAAGGAGTTCTTTGTGCTGCTTATCTTGTAAAATATCTGCCATGCGCGCTTTATGTGTGTGCGCATTGTCTTCTTTGGAAAAAGTTGTAGAGGCTGTATTTTCTTCGTTTTCTTGACTTTTTTGTTGCATATATTCCTGCTTTACTCATTTCACATCATAAATCTTCTGACCAACATTTACTTATAATCACTTGTAACCCACTAGGCAAGGCTAGAATGGTCAAAAAAAACTGCAAAAATTAGCCACATTATATAAATTCTAGCCAAATACCCCCCAAAAGAATACTGGATAAATGCCATAGAAAACAGTATGGTGCGGTACGCAACTTTTTTTGACAGAAAGCAAAAAAGCCTTATGTATGAAAAGAGCGGCGTATTTTTGCGCACACCTTGGAGGATTCCTATGCATGTTTTAGTTACAGGAGTAGCCGGATTTATTGGGCATCAGCTGTCTTTGCGCCTTTTAGCTCAGGGCCATACGGTGGTTGGTATAGACAATCTAAACGATTACTACGACGTCAACCTTAAAAAAGCCCGTCTGGCAGAGTTAGATCCTTTAGATAATTTTCGCTTTGTCTTTGGCGATTTAGCTGACGATGCCTTTATGGACAATCTTTTCGCCACAGAAGGCTTTACCCATGTGGCTCATTTGGCCGCCCAAGCCGGCGTGCGCTATAGTATAGAAAATCCTCGTTCCTATATTCAATCTAACCTTGTGGGCTTTGGTAATATTTTAGAAGGATGCCGCCACAACAAAGTACAGCACTTGGTCTATGCTTCCTCCAGCTCTGTGTACGGCCTTAATGGTAAGCGCCCTTATGCAGAAGAGCATCCTGTAAATCACCCTGTGAGTTTGTACGCCGCCTCTAAAAAAAGCAATGAGCTTATGGCCCACTCCTATAGCCATTTGTATAACTTGCCCACCACGGGCTTGCGCTTTTTTACGGTGTATGGCCCTTGGAACCGCCCAGACATGGCTTTGCATCTTTTTGCCACAGCCATTGTGCAAGGTAAACCCATTAATGTCTTTAATAATGGGCAAATGCAACGCGACTTCACCTATATTGATGACATTGTAGAAGGTGTAGTGCGCACTTTACAATTACCCGCCACCGCAGACGAGGCTTGGGATGCGCAAAACCCAGCGCCAGATACCAGCCCTGCCCCTTGGCGCATTTATAATATTGGCAACAATAATACAGTGGCTTTGGGAGATTTCATTGCCCTTTTAGAAAAAAGCCTCGGCATGACCGCCATTAAAAATTATATGCCCATGCAACCGGGGGATGTGGTTTCCACCCATGCTTCGGTGGATAACCTCACCACGCTTACGGGCTTTTCTCCTTGCACACCGCTGGAAGAAGGCATTGATCGTTTTGTAGCTTGGTACAAAAATTACTATAAAATCTAATACATGGGGAGTTTTACTCCCCCAGAGCACCTTATGACAACACAAGTGGAAATTCTTGCCCCTGCCGGCGATAGTCAATGTTTTTTAGCCGCTTTAGCCGCCGGCGCCGATGCCATCTATGTAGGCCTTAAACACTTTTCTGCACGTATGCAGGCCGAAAACTTTGGCGCAGGAGAACTCTCCCGCCTAGTAGACTTGGCCCATGAGCAAAATACACGTGTTTACGTGGCCATGAACACCTTATTAAAGCCCACAGATATGGACAGCGCCTACAATCTCGTTTCGCGCCTGCACAAACAAGTGGGCGCCGATGCCATCATTGTGCAAGACACAGGCTTTGTGGACTTAGCCCGCCAAGCCGGCTTTGGAGGGGAAATTCACCTCTCTACTCTAGCCAATATCACACACCCCTCAGGTCTTGTGGCGGCTAAAAAGCTAGGTGCCAGCCGCGTTATTTTACCACGTGAACTAAGCATTGACGAAATTCGCGCCATGGGTGAAGCCTGTCCTGAAGGTCTTGAGCTAGAAACCTTTGTGCACGGCGCTTTATGCTATTGCGTTTCGGGCCGCTGTTATTGGTCCAGCTATATGGGCGGAAAAAGTGGCCTGCGTGGTCGCTGTGTACAGCCTTGTCGCCGTATTTACAAGCAAGGTGGGCATCAATTAGCCAAGCAGTTCAATAAATTAGAAGAAGAAGCTAGCCGCTTTAAGGTGAAAGAAAATAGAGGTAAGGCTCTAAGCGGTGGACGTGCTGCCCAGCGCGGCGCCACCCAGCGTGGTATGGAAAATAGCCGCGGTCAAAGGCCCAATCGTGTGGGCAAAGAGCATAGCGGACGCTATTTCTCCTGTCTTGATCTTTCCATTGATGTTTTGGCAAAAACCCTTTTGGATGTACCCAATTTACGCTCTTGGAAAATTGAAGGCCGCAAAAAAGGCCCTCACTATGTGTATCATGTGGTGTCGGCATATAAGCTTTTGCGTGATAATCCCAGTGACTCCAAAGCCAAGAAAATGGCCGCCGATTATTTAGAACTTGCTTTGGGACGCCCTGCCACCAAGGCCCGTTTCTTACCGCAAAAGAATAATATTCCTACCGACCCGAACTCTTCTACCTCCTCGGGCTTGCTCATAGGTAAGGTGGCCATTGAAAATGGTGATCAAGCCATTGTAAAGCCTTATCGTGACCTTTTGCCACAAGATTATTTGCGCATTGGTGTGGAAGATCAAAGCTTTCACTCCACTCTTTCAGTCACGCGCCGCATTCCCAAGGCCGGTACGCTGGCTTTGCGTGTGCCCAAGCATAAAACCCCCAAGGCCGGCACCTCGGTATTTCTCATTGACCGCCGTGAACCGGAGCTTGTGCAAACCCTCAAGCAGTGGCAACAAAAGCTCAATGCCCATAAGGGACGCCCCAGCGCCGCTCAGCATGTGGGCCGTGACCGTCCTGTATTCGAGCCTGCCCAGCGTGAAAAAAGACGCCCGGATTTAACTCTGCGCTCTGCTCTGCCCCAAGGACGCGAAACACGCGGTGCCAAGGGTGGACATATGGCTTTATGGCTTTCCCCCAAGGCCGGAGAGCTTTCACGCACCATTGTACCCCGTGTATGTTGGTGGTTACCGCCAGTCATTTGGCCAGAGGAAGAAAAAGGCTATAAGCGCCTTATAGATCAAATGTGCCGTAATGGCGCCACACAATTTGTGTGCAATGCCCCATGGCAAATTGAGCTTTTTGACAGAAAGGAAGAGCTAGACCTTATGGCCGGACCTTTCTGCAACGTGGCCAACGTAGCCCATATTAGCGTGCTCAAAGAAATGGGCTTTAAGCTGGCTTTTGTAAGCCCAGAACTGCCCGGTGAAGACCTTTTAGCTTTGCCGGAAATAAGCCCCCTTCCCCTAGGTTTTGTGCTGGAAGGCTTTTGGCCTGTGGGCATAGCTCGCTTTGGCCTGTTAGGTGTCAAAGCCAATGAGCCCTTCATGAGCCCCAAGGGTGAAATTTTCTGGGCGCGTAATTATGGAAGCAATGTATGGCTGTACCCAGCATGGCCGCTGAACTTTACGGAAAAGCGCAATGCGCTGGAAAATGCCGGCTATAATATGTTTGTGCG
>CAYJPR010000111.1:0-1936 GCA_964372075.1 uncultured Desulfovibrionaceae bacterium
ACCATGGTAGTGCTCATGGTGGCCGGCGGTGCTGGTATGCTTCCCACATCTATTTTTGATCCCGTGCGCCCCATGCCTGCCTCCATTGCCGCAGAAATGGCCGAAGCTCCTTATAGAGGCGATCACTACTATGCCCTTTTTGCCATTGGTATGGTGCTTTTCCTCTTTACTTTGTGTTTTAACATGATAGCCCAGCATATTGCCGAAAAGCATAAGCAAGTGGGCTCTTCCAGCCTTTAGGAGGACACATGAAATTTGCCGTATCTTCTGCCTCACGCATGGGCCGCGAACGCTTTATGTTTGGCATTTTACGCATGGCTGCCGTGGTCAACGTTTCAGCCTTGGTTGTTGTTTGTGTATTCCTCGCCGTACAAGGTTTACCCGCTCTTTCTTGGGAATTTCTCACCGAAGCCCCACGCAAAATGATGACTGAAGGGGGCATTTGGCCTTGTATTCTCGGTACCTTTTTGCTTTCTTTGGGCTCTTTGCTTATTTCCTTCCCCCTTGGCGTAGCCTCTGCCATTTATTTGCATGAATACGCCGGACGCACCACCTTTGCCCGTTACATCCGCTTAGGCGTAAACAACCTTGCCGGTGTGCCTTCCGTGGTATTCGGCCTCTTTGGCTTGGCCTTTTTTGTAACCTTCTTAGGCATGGGCGTAAGCTTGCTTGCCGGTGTTCTTACCTTGGCAGTGCTCACCCTTCCCGTTATTATTGGTACGGCAGAAGAAGCCCTGCGCACAGTGCCTGACACCTACCGCGAAGCATCCTTTGGCCTTGGCGCCACCAAGTGGCAAACCATTGCCCGCGTAGTATTGCCTGCCGCCACGCCCGGTATGCTCACTGGGGCCATCTTGGGCCTTTCCCGCGCCGCCGGAGAAACCGCCGCCATCATGTTTACCGCCGCTGTGTTCTATACGCCTAAAGATCCTGACTCCGTCTTTAGCGCTGTTATGGCACTGCCCTATCATATGTACGTACTGGCCACCGCCGGAACAGAAATTGAAAAAACGCGTCCTTTACAATACGGTACAGCCCTTGTGCTTATTCTCTTGGTACTTGGCATGAATATTTTTGCCATTTACTTACGTGATAGAATGCAAAAAAATAAAGGCCATTAGTAAGTCGTTGAAAAAGTGCAATCTGCATAGATAGTTTTCTTTCATGCCTAAGCCCCTTGGTTTTACTGAGGGGCTTTTTTCTGCATGTACCTACACCGTAACTTCTCCCTGCAAGGTCATTGCGAGGAGGCGAGGCACGAGACGACGCGGCAATCCATGGATAGAAGAAAGTTATGGCGTATGGGAGTATTCATGTGGGGTATATAGACACATGCGGCTTTGAAGGGGGCTTCATTATGGTGTAGCTCTTTCCCTTTCATGGATTGCCGCGCTTCGCTCGCAATGACTTTAATAGAATGCTTCTTTAATAACTGCTTGACGACGTAGATTATCCTTTTTGAACCGACTGCCTAAAAAGCCATTGCCCCCCGCCCCAAAGTAGGCTATTTTTTCCCAGTACAAAAAACGACTACTTTCCCCATTTTAGGAACTTTTATGAACGACGAACTACTCAATCTCCTAGCATGCCCCAAATGCCACGGCCCTCTTACTTTACAAGTTATCAAAGGCAAGAAGAAAGGCCTTATTTGCGAGGCTTGCGCCCTTGTATTCCCCATCCGCGACGCCATTCCCATCATGTTGTTGGAAGAAGCCACGCCGCTGAAAAAAGATAGCTAGGCCCCCATGCGTATTCTCATTGCCTCCGACCTGCACGGTGATTTAGAAAGTGCAGAGTTTCTCTACGCCAAAGCTCAAGAGCTTCAGCCGGATTTATGCGTCCTTTTAGGGGATTATCTCTACCATGGCCCGCGAAATCCTCTGCCCAAAAGCTATACGCCGCTAGATGTGGCCACAAAGCTTGGCGCCATTGCAGA
>CAYJPR010000111.1:2036-4476 GCA_964372075.1 uncultured Desulfovibrionaceae bacterium
TCAGCCCCTTTTTACCCGCGGCATGAAAGTCCTCGTTAAACCCAATCTTTTACGCTGTCATGAGCTTTCGTGCACCCATGCTCAGGTGGTACGCGCCGCTTGTATTTGCTTGCAAGAGCAGGGGGTGCAGGTGCTGGTGGCAGATTCCCCCGGCTTTGGCACAGCCGCCTCTGTGGCACAGCACATTGGCCTTAGTGAAACCCTGCGCCCTTTGGGGCTCAAGGTGCAGGAGTTCAAAAAGGTAGAGACTCTTTCTTTAAACCTTGATTTTTCCGGTGCGCACGGTCATGCAAAAGATTTGGGCTCTTGGGGCATAGCCCGCGAAGCATTGGAAGCTGACGCCATTTTGTCCCTTCCCAAACTCAAAGCCCATGGCCTTATGGGTATGAGTCTTGGGGTAAAAAATCTTTTTGGCTGTATTTGCGGTTTGCGCAAAGCCGTGGCTCATGCTGTGCAAGGGCGTGACCTTCAAGATTTCACGCACAGTATTTTAGCCTTGTACAAAGCCCTTCCCCCTTCGGCGGCCTTGGTAGATGGTGTCACAGCCATGCATAAGACCGGTCCTTCCAGTGGCGCCCCTTATGCCCTGCACTGCCTTGGGGCCAGTCCTTCTGCCATGGCCTTGGATACGGCTTTGTATTCCATGCTCAAGCTACCCATACATAACATCCCCCTGTGGCAAGAGGCTCAAAATCTAGCCATGCCCGAAGCCTTTGAGCACAATATTCATTACCTTGGCGCCAAAGCGTCACATATATACCCTAGCACTGAATCTACGGCCTTTGAAATGCCGCAAGAGTTGCGAGATGTGTGTTTTCAGCCACATAGACTTATGCAAAGTTTTTTCAAACGCCTGTGGAGCAGGTATTTTTAAGGAGAAGCCATGCCGCGCATTTTACCGCATGAAACAGATATTTATGCCCTTACCGATAGCAAGCTCAGTCTTGGACGACCTTTAGAATATGTAGCCCGCCAGCTACTGGAAAGCGGCGTAAAAATTTTACAGTATCGCGAAAAGAAAGCCAAAGCCGGACAAATGCTGGAAGAATGCCGCCTTTTGCGCGCCCTTACCAAGGAAGCCGGCGCTTGCTTCATTGTCAATGACCATATTGACATTGCCCTCTTGGTACAGGCCGACGGTGTGCATGTGGGGCAAGAAGATTTACCCGTGCCTGAGGTTCGCCAGCTGGTGGGGCCCAATATGATTATAGGTCTTTCCACCCATGCGCCGGAAGAATTGCTCAAAGCCCATGAGCTTGGCGCCGATTATGCGGGTGTGGGACCGCTTTTTGCCACCCAAACCAAGGAAGACGTGTGCGCTCCTGTGGGTTATGAATATTTAGATTATGCCGTACAGCATAGTCCCTTGCCCTTTGTGGCCATTGGCGGCATAAAGGAGCATAATATTGGCCAAGTGGTAGGTCGCGGCGCTTATTGTTGCGCCTTGGTTTCAGAACTTGTAGGCGCACAAGACATTGGCGCCAAGGTGCGTCAGGTGCGCACAGCCATGTCTTTGGCAAAAAATACGTGTAAGTAAAAGGTAATAACATGGAAGGAAGACCTCAAGACTTTGAAGAAGCATTTTGCCCTGTTTTTAAGCCTGAAGTAAATAACGGCCTTGTGGCAGCCATTGCCCAAGATCACGAAACAGGTGAAGTGCTTATGCTGGCGTGGATGAATGAACAAGCTTGGCAAAAAACCCTTGAAACAGGGGAGGCCCATTATTATAGTCGTAGCCGGCAAAAGCTTTGGCATAAGGGCGGAACTTCCGGTCATATGCAAAAGGTACATGCCATTCGTCTTGACTGTGACAGTGATGCTGTTATCTTACGCGTGGAACAAGTGGGCGGCGCCGCCTGTCATAAAGGTTATCGCTCCTGTTTTTACCGTGAATTAAAGGACAATGCTGTGCAACAGTGCAGCCCCTATATATTTAACCCTGAGGAGATTTACTCATGAGTCAGCCCATCTTGAAACTCGGCATTCCTAAAGGTTCGCTGGAAGACGCCACCATTAACCTTTTTGAACGTGCAGGATGGAAAATTCGCAAGCATCACCGCAACTATTTTCCGGAAATTAATGACCCAGAAATCAATGCCTCCTTGTGTCGCGTGCAAGAAATTGGCAATTATATAGCGGATGGTGTTTTAGATGCCGGCCTTGCAGGTTTGGATTGGCTTATTGAAACGGGCGCTTATGACCAATTGGTAAAAGTGTCTGACCTTGTATACTCCAAAACCTCCAATCGTCCTGCGCGCTGGGTTTTGGCTGTGGCGGGGGATTCTCCCTATTATAAGGCCGAAGATTTGGCCGGCAAACGCATTGCCACCGAGCTTGAAGGTATTACCACCCAATATTTTAAAGATAAAAATATTCCCGTATCTATATTTTATTCTTGGGGCGCCACCGAAGCTAAGGTGGTGGAAGGCCTTGCCGACGG
>CAYJPR010000112.1:0-4424 GCA_964372075.1 uncultured Desulfovibrionaceae bacterium
CGCCATAAACAGGCTACAGGGTTAAATTCCTCAAAAATACTACGCATTTCATGGTACAAACGCGCCCCTTGCAATTTATCAATCAGCTTTAAGGTGAGGGCATTTTTCATAAGATGCTCCACCTTGGGACCTAGCTTGAAGTTATAGCGCTGTTCAACGCGCACGGCTCTGAGGCAACGCGAAGGATCTTCCACAAAGCTTAAGGTATGTAAAACGCGAATGCGCTTATCATGAATATCACGCTGACCGCCAAAAAAATCCACCAATTGCCCAAAGACCTGCTTACCAAGGCGTATGGCCAGTGCATTGATGGTAAAGTCACGGCGCAAAAGGTCTAATTTAATGGAAGACATCTCCACCGTGGGCATGGCGGCGGGGTGTTCATAATATTCTAGGCGAGCTGTAGCTATATCCACGTGTACGCTTTTTCCTTCTTCATTGGTGAAAATAACCACCGCCGTGAGGAATTTTTGATGTTCGCGAATGCGCCCGCCGGTGCGCTGGGCTAGAGCTTTGGCATATTCAATGCCATTGCCTTCCACCACAATGTCTATGTCAAAATTTTTACGCTCCAATAAAATATCACGCACAAAGCCGCCCACCACATAGGCCGTCATGCCCAGTTCATCGGCAATTTGCCCGGCTGTCTCGAGGAGGGCATAGAGATTTTTGGGTAATCTGTCGCGTAAAAGCTTTTGTAAGGAGCGTGCTTTATTGCTTTTATTTACGGTGCTGGGGCGTGGTTCCGTCATGAAAATATTGACTAAATCTGTACGCGTCACAACGCCAATGACCACATCATCTTGCACTATGGGCACAAGGTATTGGCGCCCATCTACGATAGCTTCAATAAGTTCCGTAAGTCCGGCTTCCGGCGGTAAGGTACGTATATCTTGCTGCATATAGGTATCAAACTCTGAAAGCTTATGATTAACGGCTCGCCTTGCTGTGTGCGCATCCAAAAGCCCTACGCAGCGTCTGGTATCCTTGGCAAAGACCGGCACCATTTTTAAGTCGAAATGTTCCATGAAGTTATGGGCATCTTCAATACTTATACCCACTTCTATGCCCAGGGCCGGTGCGGTCATATAATCTCTGGCGCACTTTTCCGGATGAGCCTGCCCATAGGCTGCTTGCAAGATATGCTCGCGCACTTCAATGATGGTTTTATTACGTACCGAAGCTGAGGCGGCATAGGCATGACCTCCGCCGCCAAGGGAAATACACACAGAGCCCACATCAAAATCTTTACGCCTTGAACGTGCCACCACGGTAACGCGGTCCCCCATGCGGCCCATGGCAAAAAGGATTTCAAATTTTTCCATTTCCATGAGTTTATGCGCAAGGTAGGCAAAGTCGCCCAAATAATTTTCCATGGAAACATCGGCTATGGCCACGGGAATGGCACCCACTTGGTACACTTCGGTAGATTCCAGCAAAGCGTGCAAGGCTTGCACATGGGCAGAGGTGAGCTCATGGGCGGCAATGTCGGTAATGGCATGTACGTCCATGCCTTGTTCCAAAAGCCAAGAAGCGGCTTGTAAATCTGCAGGCTTGGTGGAGGTATAGGTAAAAGAGCCTGTATCTGCATAGATGCCAAGGCCCAAAATGGTGGCCGTTTGGCAAGAAATGTTCAGCCCTTGGGCTTTAATTTCATCAATGAGTATGGTTACCGCCGCCCCCACTGAAGCGTATTTACAAAAAGAGGCTTCCATATCATCCATAGAAGGAGGGTGATGGTCCCAAAGGTGAATGTCCATATATTCACGCTGTAAAAGCGGCGCCACATGACTCACTCGTCCCTTTTGTCTGGTATCTACCACCACCAAACGCTCAATATTGTCCCAATCAATATCTTCGGCCTTTTGAAAATTATACATGAAGATGGCCGTTTCTGTGTAGAAAGTATGCAGGGCTTTTTCTTGCGTTCCCGGAAAGAGCAAGGTGGCTTGAGGGTAGAGGCATTGGGCCGCTATCATGGAGGCAAAGGCGTCAAAGTCGGCATTGGCATGGCAGGTAATAAGTGTGCGCGGTCCATTGAAAGGCGCTATGGAGCTGAAATCCATGGGCGCATTGTCATTGTGTGTCGTGTTACCATGTGCATCATTATTGTGCGGCGTATTTCTTAGGCAGTACATGACGTATCTCCTGATTCTTCTCTTCTTTCTTGGGGAGAAGAGAGCGTACTGCGAGGGTGAAAACGCTTATGTATTTCTTGCAAGCGTCTTGTTTGGATATGGGTATAAATTTCTGTGGCGCTAATATCACTATGGCCCAGTAAGAGTTGCACAGTGCGCAAGTCCGCACCGCCTTCTAAAAGATGTGTGGCAAAGGAATGCCTAAAGGTGTGCGGTGAAATGGAATGGGTAATGCCGGCTTCAAGGGCATATTTTTTGACCATTTTCCAGATATATTGTCTGGTAAGACCGCGTCCTGAGCGATTGAGAAAGACAAAGTCTTCCTTGGGGGAAAAGAGTTTGCGCCATTCATCTATATAGGCTTGTAAAAGTTGCATGGCTTGTTCATGCATGGGCACAAGGCGCTCTTTGGAGCCTTTGCCAAAAATTCGTAATATACGCCGCTGGCTGTCTATGTCGAGTAATTGCAAATTGCACAGCTCACTCACACGTAAACCTGAGGCATAGAGTAATTCTAAAATACAACGATCACGTTGGCCTAACCTGTCATGCATGGGGGGCTTGTTAAGCAAGAGTTGCATTTCTTCGCGGGTGAGAAATTCCGGCAAGAGGGAAGGCAATTTAGGGCTTTCCAAAAGCTTGGCAGGATTTTTTTGCATACTGCCTTGCTCCAATAAAAAGGAGAAGAAACCGCGAAGGCTGGAAAGATGGCGCGAAAGCGTGCGCCCTGTGTGGCCTCGTCCACGTAGCCAGGCCATATAGAGAAAAAGTTCATGCTCTTGTAATTCTCTGCGTGTGGCTTCTTGGGCAAGGCCGCTTTCTTCTAAAAAGGTGAGAAAATTTTTAAGATCATGGGTGTAGCCTACCACGGTATGGGGGGAGAGACCGCGCTCAATGAGAAGGCTGTCTAGCCACTGCTCCATAAGAGGGGACCAGATGGGGTGATGCAAGGTGGGGGGAGTAGTATCTTGTGCGCTCATGGAGGCATTTTACCTGTAAGCAGAGCGGGGGGCAAGGTTAAAAAGGCATTTTATTTTGTTAGATTTGTCTCCTTGTAGTTTTACTCATTTAAGTAAAGCTACAAGGAGACAAAGAAAACTAGTCTTCCTTATCAGAAGATTTTTCGATGACGCGGCCGCCATTATTAATTTTTTCAAGGAAAGCATCGCGGCAATCATAGCTACAGAAGCGGTGAATGGTGTCGCCGTTTTTCACGGTAATACTGCTATCCTTATCTATATAGGTACCACATTCAGGGTCTTTAACCATATCCCCTGTGGCTACTTTACGCTCCACTTCTTCAGGGTCGTTTTGCTTAGCGAGCTTTTTCTTTATGTCGTTGGCAAAAAGTCTGTATAGCACATAACCACACAGTGCCAGAATAATCCATTTCCACATGAGGTACTCCTTTAAATAGGGTATGTTTATTGGTAAATTTTATCTTCTTCCACGCGGTAGTCAAGCGTATCTAGGGCTTTGTCTATATCTGCGTGGGTGAGTAATGTATCTTGTCCCAGCACATGACGCAAGGGAATAAGCACAAAAGCGCGTTCCATCATGCGCGGATGGGGCACCGTGCAAAAAGGCTCTTGGCTCTCATCTTGCCCAAAGAGAAGAAGGTCTATATCAATGACGCGCGGGCCAAAGCGTAGGGCCATATCACTGGTGCGCGTTCTGCCAAGAATTTCTTCTAAATGCAGGGTAAAGCGCAAGAGCTTTTCTGCTGTCCAAGGTTCAGCGCAGTGCAGGCGCAGAATTTGATTACAAAACCACGCTTGATCTTTGAGGCCTTGGGGCTCTGTATAATACAGGGGCGATGCGTTTACTATTTGTAGGCCTTCTGTGTCATTAAGTAGCTTAATAACTTGTTGAAAAGTGGCCTTGCTATGGCCTTTATTGGAGCCTAAGCAGAGGTAGGCGGCAGTATTATTTTGCATGGAGTCGGTCTGTAATATTGTTTTTGATCCAATTAGGATCAAGCCACTCGAGAGGGGAAACTTCAATACCGTGCACAAGGATGCCAAAGTGCACATGGTCACCAAAGGCCATGCCTGTAACGCCGGTGGTGCCCACTGTATGGCCTTTTTTAACTTCCTGATCTTTTTTAACTAAAATATCTGTAAGGTGTGAGTAGAGCGACATAAGGCCAAGGCCATGGTCTAGCACCACAATATTGCCATAAATACCAAGGTCACCCACAAAAACTACTTTTCCATCGTTGGCAGAGGGAACTTTAGCCTGCTTTACCGAGGCAAGGTCATGCCCAAGGTGCCATTGATTATCTAT
>CAYJPR010000113.1:0-4418 GCA_964372075.1 uncultured Desulfovibrionaceae bacterium
AAATCTGCCCGTAAGGTGGACATATTTTTCAGGGCTTGCTTATGGGTGACCTTGCCGGCTTTCCAAGCTTGCATAAGTTCTTGGGCCTTGGTGCGCACTTCTTCGTACAGCTTTTGACCTTCGCGCTCAAGGCGCTCTTGCAATTTTTGTTGCTTATGCTTTTGCTCATTTTGCTCGCGCTTTAAGGTATCAATTTCTTTTTCACGCTGTACAGCTAAGACGTTGAGGCGCTCAATGAGGGCGCTGGTATCTTCGCCGTCCATGAGTAAATATTGCTCTGCGCGGCGTAAAATACTGTCCGGTAGACCATGCTCGCGGGCCACATCCAAAGCTTGGCTGGCGCCCACTTGATCATAGGCCAGACGAAAGAGGGGACGCTTGGTGCTAGGATCAAAAAGAACCGAAGCGGCGCGCGCTTTTTCGCGGGTGAGCGCATAGGTTTTGAGAGCCGGAAAGTGTGTGGCCGCCATGACGGTGGCATCCTTATCGAGGAGGCCATCCAAAACCGCCTGAGCCAAGGCCGCCCCTTGAGCGGGGTCAGTGCCGGCGCCAAATTCATCTAATAAGATAAGACTATGGGTACTGGCTTCTTCCCAAGCATGTGAAAGCTGGCGGATTTGCCCTGTAAAGGTAGATACATGATCTTCTAGGCTTTGCGCATCGCCAATGAAGGCGTGAATATGGGTAAAGGCAGGTAAATGCGCCCCTGCCGCAACAGGGAGAGGAAAGCCGCTCATGCCCATAAGCACTAATAAACCTAAAGTTTTAAGGCATACGGTCTTACCGCCGGCATTACCGCCGGAAATGACGAGTCCGCGTTGACCTTGTTCTAAAATAAGGTCAATGGGCTGAGCATGACCACCCAGAGCCAAAAGAGGGTGACGGGCTTCAGGTAAATAAATGGGACTGTCCGCACTATTGAGCGTGGCATAATGGCATGTGAAAGGAGCGATGGCCTTTTTCCCCTTGGGGGTAGGCTCGCTACAACCTTTAGCCATGGCTTTGGAAAATTTATCCAGCGCCAAGAGCACGTCAATGCGGGTTAGGAAATTTGTGGCATGGTGTACAAGAGGCAAGGCTTCGCGCACAAGAGATGTAAGATATTCAAGAATCTTACGTTCTTCTTCACGCTCTTGGCGTTTCAAATCCTGCAAATTATTATTTACTTCCACCAAGAACATGGGTTCAAAATAGCAGGTTTCGCCCGTTTGTGACCAATCATGAATGATACCTTGCAAGCGTCCTTTAAAATTAGATTTTAAGGGCAGAACATAACGGTCCGAAGCAAGGGTCATGAAAGTGTCCTGCATATAGTGCAGGATGTTATATTCATTGGCAAAATCTTTTACACGGCGCAGACAGCTTTGGTGTAAGCGACGCAATTCACTACGTACTAAGAGCAGTTCCGGAGAGCTTTCATCGCGAATATTACCATCATCACCAAGGCAACGACGTAAAGCAGCGGTAAGAGCTTCGGGTAGGGGAGAGGCTTCTACTAAGGCCAAAAGACGTGGCCAAGAGTTTTCCCCATGGGAACTTTGAGACAGGCTTTGAATGGAGAGGCTGGCTTGACTGGCCAGACGTAATACTTCGCGTAAGGTCCATAGGGCGTCAAGATCTAAAAGCGCATGTGGGGCGCGTAAAAAAGGCCCTATGGAAGAAATATCGGGAAAAGAGCTTAAGCGAAAGCTTTTCTTGTCACTCTGGCTTGTGCCGCTTCCGGCGCCTTCTGCAAGTGCGGCCCAAGTACAACACTCATCGTGCAAACGGGCGGCTTCGCTGGCTTCTTCGGCTGTGGCGTATGGGCGCAAGGCAAGAGCTGCCTCTTTGGCAGAGGCAGAAAGACAATGGCTAGCCACATGGTCTAGCACCTTGTCAAATTCAAGGGCCGTAAAAGTACGTGCAGGTATCATACAGCCAAAAACTATGCGCTCAGGCGCTCACGCACAGTGGAAGAAAGGCTTTTACCATCCACGCGGCCTTTATAGGCAGCCATAATGGCATTCATAACCTTACCCATATCCGCAGGGCTTTGTGCGCCTGTGTCGGCAATGGCCTTATCAATGGCGGCAGCTAGTTCTTCGGCTGTCAAAGGCTGTGGTAAATAGTCTTGCAATATAAGCAGTTCGGCGCTTTCTTTTTCGGCCAAATCTGGGCGACCCGCTTCATTAAATTGCACAATAGAGTCTTGACGCTGTTTGGCTTGACGTAAAATTACATCCATCATTTCAGCATCTTCAAGGGTTCCGCTGCTACGACGTAATTCCACCAAAAGATTTTTGGCGGCGGTTTTAAGCAGGCGTAAAACATCTAGTTTTACTTGCTCCTTGGCTTTGTAGGCTGCAATATAATCTTTTTCAATGCGCTCATTTAATGTCATGGGAAGGCCTTTGGGACTAAACAAATAGTAAAGGCGGGGAACTCGATAAGCGAATTCCCCGCAGGATCTCTGACTCAAAGTGCAAGCACTTATTATACATGGAGATTAACCCATGTTCATCTTTCTGATCTTTTTCATAAGACGCTTTCTAGCAGCGGCTTTCTTCTTCTTACGCATAACGCTAGGCTTTTCGTAGTGTTGACGTTTTTTCATTTCAGAAAGAACACCAGCCTTTTCTACTTGCTTTTTAAAGCGACGCAATGCGATATCAAAATTGTAATCGTCTTCGTTAAGGAATACACCTGGCAAAGAAATCACCCCCTCTTGGAGAACTGAAAGTGAGACCTTATAGTGTTGTTTAGAGGAATGCAAGGATTATTTTAGTAAGATAGTAGCAAGAAGATATAAAAAAAGCTCCCGCCACATAGGAGAGAGCTTTTTTTAAGCTTGAATAAAAGAATATTAAGAAGCGCGTGTATGCTTAAAGGTAAGGGTGTATAAATGGTGGAAAAAATCTACATATTCTACCACAATGCCGTCGGGCACGCGAACTCTGGCAGGAGCAAAGTTTAAAATGCTACGAATACCTGCATCAATAAGGTGGTCTGCCGCGCGTTGTACTCTTTCGGGGGGCGTGGCGATAATACCGATTTCAATATGCTGCTCTACCACTTTTTCTTTGAGGCGTTTTGTGCACATGACTTCTAAGTTATTAACTTTTTCGCCAATTTTGAAGGGGTCGCAGTCAAAGGCGCCCACAATGTGGAACCCCTTATTACGAAATTCGCCATGGTTCAATATGGCACGACCCATATTACCTACGCCCACCAGCGCCATGCGCCATTGTCGGTCAATACCTAGGGCCTCAGAAATGGAGGCAATGAGTGCTTTGACATAATAACCTACGCCACGTACGCCAAACTCACCAAAAAACGCTAAATCTTTACGCACTTGAGAGGCGTTAACATCGCAAGCCTTGGCTAAAGGATCAGAAGATATAACGTCCACGCCTTCTTGTTCTAAGTGCTCTAGCACTTGTAAATAGACTGCAATGCGCTGAATAGTGGCCTTGGGGATATGAACGTTTTTGACCTGATTCATGTTTTTCCTCCACGAAAAATAGGTATTACCATACTTGTGAGAAAACAGACAAGCGTAGTAATAATAAGTAGCGTGACTTTTGTCAAGATGCAGTTCGGAACACGTATTTCATGGTGAGGGGGGGCTTTGTGAGGTATTGTAAGACCTGATAAATAAAGCTTTTTCACTAAGGCGTGGTCTGGGTCTGCCATGCGCTAACATGGACGAGAACCTTCCTTGCATTGACCTATATGCTGGTTTTCATATAGCGCTGATTTTTTAGCTAAGCAAGGGAAAAGTTACAAAATTGTGAAAATTTTTATTATCGAATTAAGCAATAATGATAAGTTAATGCATGGTAGTACGCTTTTGACTGATAGTAGTACAAAGAGGATAGCTGTCTTTACCCTCAAAATGTATTAGTAGCGGCAAAAAATAATAGCTTAGTGTAAGTAGCGTAAAGCTAAGATGTTAAGTCTAGCTTATTGGCGTTTGTACAGCGCGTTTATTTCACTTGGGCCATGTTGATAATGTGGGCAAAGGCTTCTGGCGTCACTTCTTGCACCGAGAGACGTGAGCCTTTTTTCATAAGCTCCATGCCAGCCAGTTCTGGCTCCTCGCGTAATTGTGTGCGAGAAAGGGCTGGTTCAAAGCTTTGCACAAAGCGTACATCTACCATGTCCCAAAGGGGAGTGTCCTTGGTGGAGCGTGGGTCGTAATGATCATTGCCTTCTTGCCAAGCTGTATGGTCGGGGTAGGCTTCGCGTATAATTTCGACAATGCCTGTAATTTCGGGATTTTTTCCGCTGTGGTAAAAAAATCCTTTATCACCCAGTTTCATGGCGCGCATAAAATTTCGGGCTTGATAGTTACGTACACCGTCCCAAGAGCTTGTTTGGTGCGGGGCATCTTGTAAATCTTGCCAAGAAAAACATTCTCTTTCGCTTTTGAATAACCA
>CAYJPR010000114.1:0-4390 GCA_964372075.1 uncultured Desulfovibrionaceae bacterium
ACCACCGTAAGAGATGTGCGTCCAAAGCCCGATAAGTCGTGTATGGCGGCAACGCGAGGAACAGGGGAGCGAAACATGGGCTATCCTTTTACTTTTTCTTGTAAGGCTTTCTTTTCTTCTTCCTCTAAGGAGAATGTATGTTCTGCTTGCGGGAAGTTTCCTTGTTGCACGTCTTGCACGTAAGCCTCTATGGCATGGCGCATGGTGTCGGCAAGGTTAGCGTATTTTTGTACAAATTTAGGGGTATGGCCTGTATTTATGCCTAGCATGTCATGAAAAACCAGCACTTGGCCATCGCATTCTTTTCCAGCGCCAATGCCTATGGTGGGAATGCTTATTTTTTGTGTAATGAGGGCAGCTACTTCTTGAGGGACGCATTCTAAAACAAGGGAAAAGCAACCGGCCTCTTCTAAAGCTTGCGCTTGTTGTAAAAGAAGCGTTGCAGCCTCGGCACTACGTCCTTGCACTTTATAGCCCCCCAATGTGGAAACGCGTTGCGGGGTAAGGCCTATGTGTCCCATGACGGGAATGCCTGCCGCTATTAAGGCGCGTATTTGAGGGATAATCTCAAAGCAACCTTCGAGTTTCACAGCGCGGGCGCCGCCTTCTGCCATAAGTCTTCCTGCATTGCGCAAAGCGCTTTGAGGGCTTTCTTCATAACTTAAAAAAGGCATATCGCAAACAACCAGAGCTTTTGCCCCTGGACGTTTTTGCGCTAAAGCTACAGCTCGGCAATGGTGCACCATCATATCCATAGTAACGGTCAAGGTATCTGGTTGCCCAAGAACTACCATACCTAAGGAGTCGCCCACCAAAAGGATGTCTACGCCTGCTTGATCAGCCAATAGGGCTGAAGGGTAATCATAAGCTGTGAGCATGACAATTTTTTTCTGGCCCTTACTTTGGCGAATATGCAAACTCGTCAATAAGCAACTTTTTTCTTGTGAGGACATAAAATTTCCTTTTATGGGCAAATTGGTGCAGTTTGGCAAAAATATTAACAGGCTGTTGGTTCATATTTTTATAATATTTATCCATCGAATGGCTTTTTTGCCCTTAAAATCTTGCTTTGCAAGGTACATGACTGTGCGTAGCTATGCAAGCTTATAGCGTAAAATAAAAAAAGTAGGCAAATTTTGCCTAGCGCTCTAAAGGGTAGGCAAAATTTGCCGATAAGGGTGTGTAAGGCGATGGAACTTTCATGGAAGAAAGAACAGGTCCGCCTAAAATACCACGCTACATTCAAGGAGGAATGTTATGGGTCTAACAATTAATAGTAATCCTATGGCTACAGCTGCGCAAAACAATTTAGGTACCCACTATGGGAACTTGCAAACCTCTATTGAGCGCTTATCTTCTGGTCTTCGTGTTAACAGTGCTGCTGACGACTCTGCTGGTCTCGCCATTCGCGAACTTATGCGTGCTGACGTGGCTGCATTGAACCAAGGCGTAAGAAATGCCAATGATGCTATCTCTTTAATTCAAACTGCTGACGGCGCCCTTGCAGAAATCGATGCACAGCTCATTCGTATGAAGGAACTTGCAGAGCAAGGTGCTACTGGTACGTATGATTCTACTCAGCGTTTGATGATTGAGTCTGAATATCAAGCTCTTGCTTCGGAAATTACTCGTATTGCCAACGCTACCGACTTTAACGGTGTAAAGCTTTTAGATGGTTCTCTTTCCGGTAAGCATGATGGTTCTGGCCTTAAGTCTACAGGTGCTTTGCGCGTACACTTTGGTTCCGCTAATGACTCTGCAGAAGACCATTATGATGTAACAATTGGTAATAGTACTGCTTCTGCTTTGGGTATCGGTAATGCCGCTGTAAAGACCAGTGGTGGATATACTGTTTCTACGCAGTCCGCTGCTCAGCTTGCTTTAACAGCCGTAAATGACGCCATTGTTTCTAAGGATAAGATTAGAGCTAGTCTTGGTGCAATGCAAAACCGTCTTGAGTCTACAGTAAATAACCTTACTGTTCAGTCTGAAAATGTACAAGCAGCTGAATCTCGTATTTCTGACGCTGACGTAGCTGCCGAAATGACCACCTTTGTGCGTAACCAAATTCTTACGCAATCTGCTGTGGCTATGCTTGGACAGGCTAACTCCATGCCACGCATGGCATTGAATTTAATTGGTGGTTAAAAAATATAGCCGCTAGGCAAATTTTTCACCCCAGTGGGAAAAGGGAAAGGGAGTCTCGTAAAGAGGCTCCCTATTTTTGTGCTTAACGGCAAAAAGTACAAAAACTTTAGTCTTGTGAAAAAAAATATATCTATAGTATTTTAAAGCTTTTTTGTAATGTTATGGAATAAAATTTGCATTATTTTCTAGTACAGGCTGACTAGGCAAAATTTGCCGCAAGGGCTGTGTGGAACACTCCAGATGTTCTTCAAGAGCTCTCAGGCTTACTTTTGTTAGTCTGTAGTGGTACGGATTGCGTACAGTATGTACGGAAAATAAAAATTAATGAGCTTTAGAGCTCCTGTTGATGGAAGATTGCAAGGACGCAGTCGCGCTATATAGCTCCATCAGGCTGTCAAACATTCATGGAGGAATGTTATGGGACTTACAATTAATCACAACGCAATGGCCCTCAATGCTGCTAACACCTTAAATAATCACTACGGAAACTTAAGCACTTCAACAGCTCGCTTGTCTTCTGGTTTACGCATTAATGGCGCTGCAGACGACGCTGCAGGTCTTGCCATTCGCGAACTTATGCGTGCTGATATTACCGCTTTGAACCAAGGTGTGAGAAACGCCAACGATGCTATCTCTTTGTTGCAGACTGCTGACGGCGCTTTGGCTGAAATTGATGCTCAGCTCATTCGTATGAAGGAGCTTGCAGAGCAAGGTGCTACCGGTACGTATGATTCTACGCAACGTTTGATGATTGAATCTGAATACCAAGCTATTGCTTCTGAAATCACCCGTATTGCCAATGCTACCGATTTTAACGGTGTAAAGCTTTTAGATGGCTCTTTGTCTGGTACTCACGATGGTACAGGGCTTAAGTCTACCGGTCAGCTTCTTGTACACTTTGGATCTATGAATGATTCGGCTGAAGACTATTACTATGTTCGCATAGGTGATAGCACTGCTTCTGCCTTGGGTGTTGGTATGCAAAGTGTTGCAAATGCTGGTCATACAGTATCTACTCAGTCGCAAGCGCAGGCTTCTCTTGTGGCTGTGAATGACGCCATTGTCTCTAAGGATAAGATTCGCGCTCACATTGGTGCTTTGCAAAATCGCTTAGAGTCTACGGTGAATAACTTGACCGTACAATCTGAGAATATGGCTGCTGCAGAGTCTCGCATTTCTGATGTGGATGTATCCATGGAAATGACTAACTTCGTGCGTAATCAAATTCTTACACAGTCTGCTGTGGCCATGCTTGGTCAAGCAAACTCCATGCCCCGTATGGCCATGAACCTTATCGGCGGCTAATAAATAATGTCATAGCGGCCCTTGTTTTTGAAAGTTTTCAAGGGTCGCTATTTTTCCTCTTATGGGGAAAGGTAAAATACCTTCAAGATGCTGGGGCTTGGAGGTATTTTTTATGTTTTTGAGGCAATGAGCGGGGTTGCGATGTCTAGAAAAAGTCTAGACACTGTTTAGAGGGAAAACATAGCTTGCGACATAATGCCTTGATATTATTGACGTTTATCTAGCTAGGCAAAAAATTCCCTTGGTACATATTTTGCTTGTATATCATTATAAAGCTAGGCGGTAAAAAATGCCGCTTAGGGCAGACTCCCCAGAAGTTTGCACGGTTATTAGGCTATGTACAGTACGTACAAATAAAAAATAAACATAAAGCTTTGCTGCAAAGCAGAGCACTGTCGGTGGAAGATTGCACGGATGCAATCGCGCTTTTAGCTCCACTAGGCTGTCAAAACATTCATGGAGGAATGTTATGGGACTTACAATTAATCACAACGCAATGGCCCTGAATGCTGCTAACACCTTAAACAATCACTACGGAAACTTAAGCACCTCTACAGCTCGCTTGTCTTCTGGTATGCGCATTAACGGCGCTGCTGATGATGCTGCAGGCCTCGCCATTCGCGAACTTATGCGTGCTGATATCTCTGCTTTGAATCAAGGTGTAAGAAACGCCAACGACGCTATCTCTTTATTGCAGACTGCTGACGGCGCTTTGGCTGAAATTGACGCCCAACTCATTCGTATGAAGGAATTGGCCGAACAAGGTGCCACTGGTACATATGATTCTACGCAACGTTTGATGATTGAATCTGAATACCAAGCTATTGCTTCTGAAATTACACGTATTGCTAATGCTACTGACTTTAACGGCGTAAAGCTCTTAGACGGTTCTTTATCCGGCTCTCACAATGGTGACGGCTTAAAGTCTACTGGTCAG
>CAYJPR010000115.1:0-4388 GCA_964372075.1 uncultured Desulfovibrionaceae bacterium
CCATATTGATTTTCAATGAAGTAATCAGGGTGGCTTAATTTACCTACGTCATGATAGAGGGCGCTGACTTTACAAAGTAAACTATTGGCTCCAATGGCTTTAGCGCCTGCTTCTACCATATTGGCTACAATAAGGGAGTGATGGTATGTACCGGGCATTTGCACCATCATTTCTTGCATAAGCGGATGCTCAAGGCTCATAAATTCCATGAGTCTAAAGCGTGTGGTGTACGAAAAGACCAATTCTAATACAGGGCTAAAGGCAAAAAGCATAAGCAGTGAAATACTGCTATTTATAAGCACAGCTACCACTTGCCATGGCCATTGGTAAAAAGGTGTTTCCGAAAAAAGCGTCATGGCAAGCCAAAAGAGCAATTGTCCTGCCGCGAGAGGAAAAATACTCCAAACCATGTCTTGTCTACTTTGCGCTCTGGTAACCAATAACGTAGCCAGCATGCCCCCAAGGAAATAATAGAAAAAGAGGGAAATATCGCCTTTAAACATGACGGTGGTGAAAAGCGCCAAAAGCAGACTCATGGTACAATAACGACGCGCGGCAAAAACCAATGCCACAAGCCCCACCACACCTGCTACGGGAAAAGCATAAGCTAAAGACTGTACAAATTCTGCATCACCATTTCTGGCGCCAAATACATACACAGCTTTGGCAAGCAAAGAACAAGATACCAGCAAAAATGCCATGAAATGGTAATCTTTTCGGCGCAAGGGGGTGCCAGGTTTACCGCTAGGAGCCATAAATAGACCGAGAGAAATAAGGGTACTTAAAAGAAAAAGTCCCAAGGAAAAGCGAATATGTATCCATGTACCCACAGAACTGAAAATGGCTTGCAATTTAGCTTGCTGTTCACGGGTTACAAGGTCGCCCTTTCGAACCACCATTTCACCGCGCTGTAAAACATAGTATACAGGCTGCACATAGGTGACCATGGAATTGGCTCGTTCATTGGTAAGTTCCTTATTGAGCGATAAAGAAGCCGGCATATATGCAGAAAGTAAAAGGATAAGTGCACGTCTTGCCGGCGCATCAAGAGCTTCATCTGCGCGAATAACAGAGGTTAAATGAACCAAGGTGGATTGCACATCGGGCAAATTTTGCACCTTGGGGCGTAAAATCTCTTCTCCGGTTTCAGTATTGCGCAGTACCGCGCCGCCCTCACCCACATGCGACGCGCGCATATCCATAACTAAGCCCTTAGCAAGTAAAGCACGGGCATTAGGCAAGATATGCACAAGGATATAGCTTTGCACATGGGCTCTGGCTAATTGTTCTAAAATTTCTTCCGCAATTTCAGGGGTCATATCATTTTCTAATTTACGCATGGCTACAGCTTCTTCACCGTAGCTTAATCCATTAATTTCATGCAATAAATTTACAATATGACTATTAAATTTTTCAAAGGCGGTAGGATCCAAATCAAAAACCAAGGGCTGAGCCTTGAGCAATTGATCGCGGCGCTGACTGGTGGCAAAAGTATCTTCTATGGATAAATCTCGATGCGCCACCACATCTGCTTCTGCAATGGTTCCGGCTATATACACTTGGGCTTGTTGCTCATAGTTAATACCGGCAAAAATAGATAAGAGAAATAGCGAGCACAATAAAACCGCAAGTCCATAACCGCAATGATGATGCCCATAGAGCATTTTACCAAAGGATTTTAGAGAATTGACATTAGATTTTTTCGTTATAGTTATCATAGGCTGCCACTATAGCGCTGACTAAATTGTGTCGCACTACATCTTTAGCTGTGAAGGAATGAAAAGCAATGCCTTTAACATCGCGTAAAATACGTACGGCTTGGGCTAAACCAGAACGGGTTTCCGGTCCGGAATCACCCCATTGCGGGGGCAAGTCCACCTGCGTCATATCTCCTGTAATAACAGCGCGAGAGCCAAAGCCTAGGCGCGTTAAAAACATTTTCATTTGTTCAGGAGTAGTATTTTGTGCTTCATCTAAAATAATAAAGGCATCGTTTAAGGTACGTCCGCGCATAAAGGCCAGAGGGGCCACTTCAATAACGCCCGTTTCCAGCATGGAAAGGACCTTAGGCTGCGGCATCATATCATATAAGGCATCGTACAGGGGACGCAAATAAGGGTTTACCTTTTCTGCTAAATCTCCCGGCAAAAAGCCAAGTCTCTCCCCTGCTTCCACTGCAGGACGAGTGAGAATAATCTTCTTCACTCTTTGCTGCATGAGCATAGAAAGGGCCATGGCTACGGCAAGATAGGTTTTGCCTGTGCCTGCGGGCCCCAAGCAAAAAACCAATTCTCTTTTTATAAGTGCTTCATAATATTCTTTTTGTGCAAGATTTTTAGCCACAATGGTTTTGCGAGGAGCCGCCACAAAGACTGTGTCTTTATACACGCGACTTAGGCTCAATTGAGGCTGTTTTTCTAGCATGGAATAGGCGGAGATAACGTGGCTGGGGCTTAAGGTTTTGCCCTCTTGCACATGTCCGTACAGCTGTACAAAAAGATTACACAGCCTTTGTAGAATATGATTATCCGGCGTTTTAACTGTAACGCTGGCGCCACGTGAGTACATGTGCGCCCCACTGATTTGCTCTAATGCTTCTAAATGGGCATTGTGGGGCCCAAAAAGAATATTGGCAAGTTCAGGGTCATCAAAGGTTACAGTTTCGCTAAGTGCAGTCGTGTCTACCATACAAGCTCATCTACGCCCTTTTTTGCCTGTTGTCTATTTTTTTCTAGTGATTTTGAGGGGTGTAGCCTGCTGGCACAACTTATGCATAAACCATGGGAAATGAGTAGTACTGGGAAAATTTTTTCCATGTAAGTCCTCTTACCAAGGTGGAATATATGTCCGTATCAAGCATATCTAGCGCGAATTCATCTCTGTATATGTATCAGTGGAATAATCAGCAATTACAAGGTGCTGTGTCCTCAAATACGTCCAGTTCCAGTAGTGCCAGTAATGCTTATTCTTCTTCGGATATTAACTCAAGTATTTCTGCCATGGCAGAGCTTGCCAAGTACGCTATGGAAGCCATGGGCGTTTCCAGTAGTGATAGAGTAACTTTCTCACAAATTGAGCAATATAAGTCTGAGCTGGAAGAGTCTTTCAGCAAAGAACTTAACGAAGCCATTGCCAATACCATAGTTTCCCCTTCGGCCTATTTTTCCGTTTCCATGAGCGAAACCGGCGCCGTTACAGTAGATACGGCACATGAAGACGAGGCTCTTGTGGAAGCTTTCTTTAAAACCAATCCTTCTTATGCAGAAAATTTACGTAAAACTCTTGATGAAGCCGGCTTTACCGGACCTGTAAACTTTACCGTAAGTGCCACGGGAGACATTACCTCTGTTACGCCGCAAACGGAAACAGAAGAGACAGAAGTTGAAGATGCTACTTTTGGAACGTCTCTTATAGAAGGCCTAGAAAGTCAGGGTATTAGCGCAACTCAAAGTTTTTCTGTACGCTTTGATGGTACTGCTGTGGTGGTAGAAGGTGATAGCGCGCAAAGCGCGGCTGCCAATCAATTTTTACAAGATAATCCCAATATAGCCAGCGAAATTAAAGCAACGCTTGAAAGTCAAGGGCAAACGGTAAACTCCGTTGTTATTATTAACTCTTCCGGTGTTGTGACCAGCAGAACTACCTTTACTAGCGCTGAAAGCACACAACAAGCCAAAGAATTACAAGACTATTTGCAAGATCAAGGCGTGGGCGATGATATAAAAGGCCGTATGGAAAATATGGGCATTGATCCCAATATAGATTTTCGTCTTACCGTGGTGGATGGAAAAGTTACTGTAAATAGCTCTCACCCCGATGCCGAAAAAGTACAAGCTCTTTTGGATAGCAATGAAGAACTTACCAAGGGCTATTTGCAAATTGATGCTCTAGCTGGCCTTGAAGGGGCGCGTAAGTCCATGCAAATTGATCCTCAAGCCATGCGTAGCCGCATACAGATGGAAAGTCTTGCCGCTTGGTGGGATCAAAGCGGCGCATCGACCATAGGCTCTTTCTCTTCAGGTAATCTCAGCTCGTTTACGGGTGTTAATAGCATCGCTTAAGTGTAATTTGCTGAAAATGGGCAATCTGCTTCGTCAGACTTGTTTTTTACTGCGGTCATGTATGTCTCTATACACTCCCTCCGTAAAAAACGACGTCTTTCTCGCATCTTGCCCATTTTGAGCAAATTACATTAACGGCTTAGCCGCCCGTTGGGTCGGCCTTGTACCCACTATTTTTTGAACAGCCTACTAGAAATAGATAAAAAGCCCATGAGTAAAACTCATGGGCTTTTTATCTATACTTCATTGCGCCAAAATATATCTTTCAAAGATGACACTCCGTCGCCATAAAAAGTTTTTGAGGGAGGGGGGCTTGCTGAAAGCAAG
>CAYJPR010000116.1:0-4377 GCA_964372075.1 uncultured Desulfovibrionaceae bacterium
CTACAGCGGTAGTACTTGGCACAGAGTGTACAGCCCTTGGGCAGCAATTACGCGCCGTATTTTCTACCTCGTATTTTCGCTGTTACTCCGGAAAAGATATTATTGGCATAGAGCTTGGCGGCGCCATAAAAAATATTATGGCCATAGCTGTGGGGCTGTGCGATGGCCTAGGTTTTGGGCGTAATAGCCGTGCGGCACTGGTTACGCGTTGCCTCACCGAGATGGGGCGTATTGGCGTGGCCATGGGGGCTGATGTGGGCACCTTTATGGGGCTTTCCGGTCTTGGAGATTTAAGTCTTACTGCCAATGGCGACCTTTCGCGCAACAGGCAAGTGGGCTTGCGTCTTGGACGTGGTGAAAAGCTGGAAGACATTGTACAATCTTTGGGCATGGTAGCTGAAGGGGTAAAAACCACCGAGGCCGTGCATGCCATGGCGGAGAAGTTTGAAATCAGCGCGCCCATTACCTCCACGGTGTATAAAATTCTTTTTACGGGCATATCTCCCAAGGCTTGTGCGGCGGAGCTTATGTCTCGTCACCTTACAGAAGAGTAGTTGTTCTCGGGTTGTGCCAAAAAAGATAAAATAAAAAATACGTAATTATAGAGTGATAGCGAGAAAGTGCAAAAAAAATGAAAAAAGTACTTGCCAAGGGGGCGCTTTTCCCTTAGATAGATACTCGCTTGTGCGGAGAGGTGTCCGAGTTGGTCGAAGGAGCACGATTGGAAATCGTGTGTACGTTAATCGCGTACCAAGAGTTCGAATCTCTTCCTCTCCGCCATAAGTAAGAATTTCAGAAAAGCCCAAAGGTGAGAATATCACTTCTGGGCTTTTTTTTATGCTTTTATATATGTCCTTAAGATAGTGCCATAAAGTTGGAGGTTCTATGATTATAGTCTATACTGGCCCCGGAAAGGGGAAGACCAGCGCTTGTGTGGGGCAAGCCATTAGGGCCCACGGGCAAGGTTTGCGTGTGTGCTTTGCTCAGTGTATGAAATCCCCTTGCCAAGCCGGAGAACAACAATTTTTAACAGAACTTTTGGGGCAAGATTTTTTCATAGGCGGTAAGGGGTTTTTTACCCGCGAAGAACAACGCCCAGAGCATAGGGCTGCGGCTTTACAGGTGCTTAGTTGGGCCAAGGAAAAGTGCGCCTATGCACAGATGCTTATTATAGATGAAGCTTTGTATGCGCTTAAAAGTGAGCTTCTTTTGCCCGAAGAAGTGCAAGAGCTTATAAAGCTATGCCAAGAAAAGGAAGTGCACTTGGTGCTTTCGGGACGGGGATTGCCTGCATGGCTGGTAGAGCAAGCGGATATTGTGTCTGAAATTGCTGATATTAAACATGCTTGTAAAAAAGGTGTACCTGCCACTAAGGGTATAGAATTTTAATAGCCTGCTAAAGGATTATCCATGAGTTTACGCGCCGCTTTTTCTTTTTTCAGCACTTTGCCTGTGCCTTGTTCTAAAAAGAATGGAAATCAAGATGCACAGGTCCAGGCCATGTCGCTGGAAGGCATCATGGCTCATGCCGCCACGGTGGGCGCTGTACTTGGTCTTTTGGTGGGGGGCGCCTTATGTTTTGCTACGGTATTTTTTTCAGCCCCTGTGGCCGCTGTGCTTGCGGCTTTGGTGTGGGTAGCTCTTACCGGCGCTTTACATGTGGACGGACTGGCTGATTGCGCCGATGCCTTATTGGTGGAAGCGCCCAGAGAAAAACGTCTTAAGATTATGAAAGACCCCACGGTGGGCTCTTTTGCTTGTGTGGCGGTTTTCTTTGTGTTGGCGCTCAAGGTGGTGGCTTTGTGGCATGTGGCAGAATACTGGCTAGCCCCCTTTTTGCTACAACAAACTGTGGAAAATATACTTTTTGCCGCTCTTGTGGGCATGCTCCTCTTGGCTTTTATTTTGGCTCTTGCCAGAGCCATGGTATTTCTGGCTCGCCGCGCTTCCAATGCTCGTGCCCATGAAGCCTATGTGGGCCTTGGGCAAAGCGTCACTGCCGGCATTACTCGCCGCGCAGAGTGGGGTACGGCTTTAGGATTGCTCGGTTTAAGCTTTCTGCTTTGCTTTATGGGCAGTGACATTTTTTCTACGCTCTTTCATATGCCTTGGTACGGCTTTGGGCTAAGCCTTCTGGCAGCGCTGGCACTGGCTTTGTGCGTGACTAGGGCCATTGTGAAGCTGGCTCAAAGGCGCATTGGCGGCGTTACCGGCGATGTGTATGGCTGCCTCATTGAGGTGGTGGAGTGCGTGGTTCTTTTATTTTTTTGTGTGTTTTAATAGGAAAATGGCTTGTAAAAAACATAAAAGATTCTCCATTGAGTCTTAAAAGGCAGTTCAAAAAGTGTGAGGCGCAAAAAACAAGTCTGACGAAGCGAATTGCACTTTTTCAACGGCCTATTAGGTGGCATAATGAGCATTGCTATGAAAGCCATCCTGCGCTACAAGAACACATCACATGAATAGTTTTAGGTGCCACCTTTTGTGGTAAATGGGAAGTTCGTGAAAATCGACGCTGACCCGCAACCGTAAAGATGCATGTAAGCATTATAGTCGGGAACCAGCCTAAAATGTAAAGAAAACTCAAAGAGTTTTCGGTCTACGGTGTTTAGACCAAGGAGCATGTATGAAAAAGCTAGGCTTTTTACTCTTAGCTTGCGTCTTATTTGGCGTAAGTCCTGTCTTGGCCCAAGAGGGCACTTTACTTGTAATGTTTGGTTCAACCGTTCCCAAGGGCAAGCTTGCTTTACAGGCCATTGAGGCGGAATACCAACAACACTACGGAAAAAAAGGCCCCATGGCTGTGGCCTATACATCTGAATTCATTCGAAAGAAATTGAAAAAACAAGGTGAGCCTGTTTTTTCCATACAAGAAGGTTTACGCCATCTTGCCGCCCAAGGGGTGAAGCACGTGCGCGTGCAATCTTTTCATGTGGCCCCGGCGGCAGAATATATGGAAACACAGCGCATGATTGTAAAATATTTGTTGGAAAATCCTCAGCAATTTAGCAAAGCTTTGCTGGGAGATCCCTTACTTGTTTCTAAGCAAGATATGGATGCCACGGTACAAACGGTGCTGGCTACCATTCCTAAAGAACGCAAAGCTCATGAAGCCGTGGTGCTTATGGGGCATGGCAATGATCATGGCCCCGGAGATTTAATTTTGCTTGCCACCGCCAAGGCTTTTAACGCCGCCGATAAGAATGTGCATTTAGCTTGTGTGGAAGGGGCTTTACGTTTTGACGCTGTGCTGGAAAAATTACAAACACAGGGCGTAAAAACTGTATGGCTTATGCCCTTTATGCTGGTGGCTGGTGACCATGCCGTTAATGATTTAGTGGGGCCGGAAGAAGATTCTTGGGCTTCCATGCTTAAAAAAGCTGGCTTTACAGTACAGCAACAGGTGCAAGGCCTTGGGCAGGTGCAAGGTATTCGTGATATCTTTTTGCGCCATACCAAGGATGCCTACCTAGACCTTGCCCCCGTGGTACAGGCGGATTAAGTTTCGCTTTGTCTAAAAGGAAAAACTATGAAAATTGGTAAGTTATACGGCGTGAGCATAGGCTCGGGCGATCCTAAATATTTAACCTTACGCGCTGTGGAAGTATTGCAAGAAGCTCATGTTATTTTTACGGTCATTTCACAAAATGCCCATAATAGCGTGTCTTTAGATGTGGTGAATTCCGTTAAGCCTCAAGGGGAAGTGCGTACGCAGGTTTTTAGCATGGCGAGAGATAGCGCCGTGCGCGAGGCTAAAGTACAAGAAAATGCCGCGCAAATACTGGCCTGTTTGCAAGAAGGGAAAGATTGCGCTTTTGCCACCCTTGGCGATGCCACTACCTATAGTACCTTTGGCTATGTGCAGGCCCTTATAAAAGAAGCCTTGCCGCAGGTAGAAGTGGAAATTGTGCCAGGCATTACTTCCTTTGCTACGTTAGCGGCTAAAACGGGCCAAGTGCTGGTGGAAAATACACAAGAGCTGTGTATTGTTCCTTCTTTTAAGGCAGAAGCTGTGGAAGAGCTTTCCTTTACCCCCAACTCCACCACCATTTTGCTGAAAACCTATCGCACACGCGCGGCGCTATTACAGCGTTTACGGGCTGAAAAAGATATAGAAATCAGCTATGGTGAGCATTTGGGCATGGAAAATGAAATTATTTTGCATGATATAGATGCCATAGAAAAACGTCAGGATACGTATTTATCCTTAATGATGGTTAAAAAGAAATAATATATAGCCTCTCAAGAAAGCCTCATGCGCGCTTTGTGAGGGGCTTTTCTACATTTTACCATGTACCATTTTTTTGAGGGAGTGGGTATGAATATACGCTGGCACATGAAAGCCGCAGACATAGAGGCAGAAAGCTTTCGACTCAT
>CAYJPR010000117.1:0-4363 GCA_964372075.1 uncultured Desulfovibrionaceae bacterium
TGTGCAAGTTCTTTCACAACGACAACATTTTTATTCATGGTGCTTATAAATCTTTTTTCATTTGTATAAGATACAAATACCAGAAAAACACCTATGATTAAAATCATCATTATGCCTACGAGTAATGCAAACTTATGCCCTATTTTTTTACGTATTTTTATCATAATGTCTTTTCCTATGTAGTAATATTATAATGTAATCACTGTATATGTATGGATACTCATGAGAAAAAACTTTATTAATGGCCGCCGGAATAAATGCGTCCATCGTAGGATATTCGCGCTATTTTACTATCATCATGGCAGGTCTCACAAAGCTGTATACTAGGCGTGCGTGAAATGGATTCGGCACTGCCATCTTCTGTATGCAGTCCGCCCATACCATGGCAGGATTCACACCCAACATCTGCCAAGTGCGGTGTTCGCTCATAGCTAATAAAGCCCTTTTTACTTCCATAACCTGTGGTATGGCAGGATAAACAGCCCTCAAATTCAGCTTGGGTAAGTTTTTCTTTCATTATCATGACAGAATTTTTACTTGTAGCTTTTTTAGAATTGGTTTTAAAGGCTTTGACAGTGTCGGAGTGACATTCAGCACAGGCATCAGTGCCCACATACCAATTTTCTGTAGCTACATTTTCGCTGGTAGGAGTTCCATCTACTGGTTGTGCGTACGCAATCGTATGTATACTCAAATACATGATACAACACGCTAAACTCAAAGAAAAAAATAAACCAAACCTACTCATAAGACACCTTTCCTCATAATCATTACATTATTGAAGTATAAAAATTCTGGAGCCTTAGCAGTTTACTGAAAAACCTGTTATGGCAATTCCACTCAGAACGACCTTATAGCCTGGAAAAACAAGCGCTTGCAGGGTATTTACGCAAAATACTTTTAATTATTTCAATACATATGTACAACTTTGCCATATATACAAATAAGTAAAAAAAGTGAACGTTAGCACCACAATAGTCAAAATGAGATGTACATGTTCAATGTATCAAACTATATCGACAAAAACAAATGACTATTTAGGGGGCACAGAATAAATATCACATGTAAAAGAATATTTTAGAATAAAAGAGCATTAATGGTGCATAGTTGGTACAAACTAACTATTTTTAAGGTCCCTCCTTCATTCATTATTATGCGTTGAACGCTATTATTTCCAAGCAAGGGCAGTTCTTTGATTACCAAATTTTACACTTTTTTATGCCATCTCCATGAATTTTCAAAAATCTTAAAAACACAACTTGGCACACTCTTTGCTTAGCAAGTGTGATTTTTATTATATTTTTTACACGGTTGGCTTAGTCTTATAGTGAAAATTCTCACTAAGTTTTTTTAGGAGGAACAATGGAAAAGATTTTTCGTTATACTTTAACCTTCCTGATTACATCTGTAGCCTTACTACAGTTTATACAGGTTGTTTGGCGTTATATTCTACAACAACCTTTGATGGGATTAGAGGATATTGCCGTCTATCCTACCTTATGGTTGTATTTTTGGGGCAGCGTAAATGCCTCTCGCGAAGATAGTCAAATTAAAGCCAACGTACTGGATATATTTCTTAAAACAGATAAAACACGCCTCATTGTAAGGGTTATTGCCGATAGCATGAGCCTTGTGGTTGTTTTATGGCTCACGCGCTGGGCTTGGTCTTATTTCTTGTATGCCTTAAGGGTTTGGAAAGAAAGCCCCACCCTATACATTCCCACATTTTATGCCGAATGCTCACTCTTCATCTGCCTTTCCTTAATGAGCCTCTACACATTATTCTACCTTGTAAAAAATGTGGTACAATTGAAGAATATTAGTAAAAATGAAGCTGTTTCTGCCCAGTGCTGTACAGAAGGAAGGGGATAATAATGATTGAAATATCTTTAATGGCATTGGCCGTACTTGTAATTATGCTTACCTTTGGGGTTCCCCTACCCTTTTGTTTTGGGGGCGCCCTGTTATTTATGACCACATTTGGCGGCGCCACCATGAAGGGCACCATGCTTTGGGGCTTTAGCCAGTTAGCTAACCCTGTGCTTTTATGTATTCCGCTGTTTGTTTTTGCCGGCGCCATCATGAGTGAAAGTGGTATCGCGGCCAGTTTATTACGATTTGTAAATATTTTTGTGGGACGTTTTCGCGGTGGTTTAGGCATAGTAGCCACGCTTTCTTGTGCCATTATTGGCGCCATCTCCGGAAGCGGACTCACTGGCGTTGCCGCCACAGGGCCCCTGCTCATTCCTGAAATGGCTTCTAAGGGCTACCCTCGCGGCTATGCTACAGCGCTTATCGCCAATTCATCGCTTTTGGGTTTGCTTATTCCCCCAAGCGTTACCATGATCGTTTACGGCTGGGTGACAGACACCTCTATTCTTGCATGTTTCCTTGCCACAGTGGGCCCTGGTTTACTCATTACCGCCCTATTTTGTATTATTAACCTTGTTATGTCTCGCAAATTTGACTTAGTGCTCGATCCCCCCAAAAGCTTTAGCCACACCATGAAGGATGCAGGGTCTGCCACCTTTATTGCGCTTCCAGCCATCATCATGCCTGTCATCATTTTGGGTGGCATTTACGGTGGTATTATGACACCCACCGAAGCTGCGGCGGTAGCCGTGGTCTACTCTCTCCCTGTGGGCTTTCTTATCTATAAGGGGCTCACATGGGAGAAGTTTTGCAAAGCAGCGAAGGATGCTTCCACAGCCATTGGTACCATTATGGTTATGATTGTTTTCAGCCTTATGTTAAGCCAAATTTTTGTTATGGAAGACATACCTCAAGCTTTGGTAAAAGCCATTTTTACCATTACGGAAAATAAAATTTTACTGCTTATTTTCATAAACTTATTGCTCTTTTTTGTGGGAATGATTGTAAATGACCTTACAGCCATCATTCTTGTGGCGCCCTTGCTTTTACCCCTTATGGAAAGCATTGGCATCAGCCCCATCCACTTTGCAGCCATCATGGGTGTAAACACAGCCATGGGCGGAGTAACACCTCCCTATGCCAGTATTCTCTATCTTGGCATGCGCATTGGTAAGGTAGAGTTTGTGGAAATCCTCAAACCTGCCATGATTCTTTTACTATTTGGCTATGTGCCCGTAGTATTTTTAACCTCTTTTTGGCCCGACCTAGCTTTGTATATACCTAGTCTTGCAGGCTATTAAGATATAACCCTATAGTAGATAGATTAAAGGAGTGTATTCATGAGTGAAATCACTAAAATTCAAGTAACGGAACGTATGAGCCGTATTGTTATTCACAATGGCGTTGTTTACCTTTGCGGACAAGTGGGCTGCGATTCTCCAAACATCCAAGAGCAAGCCAAAACCATGCTTTCCCGCGTAGATGCCCTCTTGGAAGAAGCCGGTAGCAGCCGTAGCCGTATGCTTTCTGCTACCGTGTATTTACGTGATATGAAAGACTTTGCTGAATTCAATGAAATTTGGGACGCATGGGTAGTGCCGGGTGAGCCACCAGCACGCGCTTGCGTAGAAGCTCGTATGGCACGCCCCAATTTGCTTTGTGAAGTATCTGTTGTTGCAGCACTTGCTTAGCAGATCGTTAAAGATGTTGTTATTGTAAAAATCCATTTTACAATAACAATTTCATGACTTTCCTACAGGCTGTTCAAAAAGCGTAAAATGCTAAGACGACAAAGTTTTTTACGAAGTGGAGCGTATCAAGACATACGTGACTGAAGCAAAAAATGAGTCGGACGAAGCAGATTGCACTTTTTGAACAGTGCACATGACGCTTGGTCGCATGTCCTATGCGACACAAGCTATCGCAAGCGTCGGCTATTGGCGAAAGTGAATTTCGCCTTGCCTTTGGCTTGCTCCCCTGCGGGGCATGCCACTTCCTGTGGCGTGCTGTTCTTTTTGAACAGTACACATGACGCTTGGTCGCATGTCCTATGCGACACAAGCTATCGCAAGCGTCGGCTATTGGCGAAAGTGAATTTCGCCTTGCCTTTGGCTTGCTCCCCTGCGGGGCATGCCACTTCCTGTGGCGTGCTGTTCTTTTTGAACAGTACACATGACGCTTGGTCGCATGTCCTATGCGACACAAGCTATCGCAAGCGTTGGCTATTGGCGAAAGTGAATTTCGCCTTGCCTTTGGCTTGCTCCCCTGCGGGGCATGCCACTTCCTGTGGCGTGCTGTTCTTTTTGAACAGTACACATGACGCTTGGTCGCATGTCCTATGCGACACAAGCTATCGCAAGCGTTGGCTATTGGCGAAAGTGAATTTCGCCTTGCCTTTGGCTTGCTCCCCTGCGGGGCATGCCACGTCCTGTGGCATGCTATTGCACGGGATACCCATACTCATGCAAACGCCTGTACAATGTCGTGCGCG
>CAYJPR010000118.1:0-4346 GCA_964372075.1 uncultured Desulfovibrionaceae bacterium
CTTTAGCTTCTGGTGCCCTTGCAGGTCATGCTTTGTTAAGCACACACCTTGCCACTGCCGCCGGCGTTCTTGGTTGGTTAGTGGTAGAGTGGAAGCGCACAGGAAAGCCCACCACCCTGGGTGCGGTTTCCGGCGCCATTGCAGGCCTTGTGGCCATTACCCCCGGTGCAGGTTTTGTGCCCCTTGGACCCTCGCTTATTATTGGTTTCCTTGGTGGTATGTTGTGCTACGGCGGTGTGCTTTTAAAAGAGAAATTTAAGTATGATGACGCCCTTGATGTGGTTGGTATTCACGGTCTTGGCGGTACATGGGGCGCTTTTGCCACAGGTTTATTTGCCAGCGCTTCGGTAAATGGTATTGATGGTCTTTTTTACGGCAACTCTTCTCTCTTGGTATCACAGGTTATTTCCATCATTGGTACTTGGGGATTTGTGTATATTGTGAGCAGACTTGTGTTGGCCTTTGTTAAATCCACCGTGGGGCTTCGTGTGAGCGATGATGCAGAAGTTACCGGTCTTGATTTGGCTGAACACAATGAACGCGGTTATTCTTTATAAGAGCTTTGCTAAAAGGAAAGAATCATGAAAAAAATTGAAATTATTATTCGTCCCCAAGTGCTAGACCATGTACGCGCTGCCTTAGAAGAAGTGGGTGTGAGCGGGTTAAATTACAGCGAAGTGAAAGGCTATGGGCAACAAAGAGGCCATGCCGAAACGTACCGCGGGCAAACTATCTTTGTGGAATATGTCCATAAAGTGCGTCTCGAAGTGGTGGTAGATGATGCTATGATGGAAACGGTGCTTTCAGCTGTGGAAAGAGCCGCCAAAACAGGGCATGTGGGTGATGGTAAAATATTTGTCACCGATGTGTGCGAAGTAGTACGTATACGTACAGGAGAGCGTGGCGCTGTGGCCATTTAAGACGCTCTTAATAGTATAAATGGGTAAGAGGAACAGCCTCCTTTCTTAGGCTGTTCTTCTTACTAATAATGGTTTTATGGTTCCCCATGCTTGCCTTTACTGCAAAGGTGAGCCTATGAATACACAAAAAAGACAAAAGAAGTTCGTATGGTAAAATTACCCTCTCTTCCCAAAACATCTTCTGACCTTGAAAGATTAGTGGATATTTTAGATGCCCTGCATAAAAAGACCATTACCTTGGATGATGCCCTTGGCTTTATTCAAGAGGTCACCTATGCCAAGCGTGCCTTGCTTGTGCTCTTATCTCCTGTGGATGGTGATTTGTATATTGAAGCTGCCTCAGGTCTTTCCAGTGAGCAAAAAAAGCAGGGGCATTATGTGGTGGGAGAAGGCGTTGTGGGTAAAGTTATTCAAAGCGGCGCCCCTCTTTTTATTGAAGATGCCGTGCATAATCCACTTTTTTTAAATAGAACCCATGCCAGAAGTTCTATGGAAAGCGTGTCTTTTTTATGTGTGCCCATTAAATTATCAGATAAAGTCATTGGCGCCCTTGGCATTGATAGGCCCAGCGCAGACGTGGTGCACCCAGAGCATGAAGAGCGTTTGCTAAGTGTTATAGCCAGCGCCTTTATTCCTTATATACACTTGCATCAAGATGCCATGCAAAAGGCCGATGATGCTGTGGAAAATTTACGTTTACCCACCAGACAAATTACCGGCTATCGCGGTATTATCGGTACTTCTGAAAGTATCGAAATAATACATGAGCGTATTGAACAAGTGGCCAGCAGCGCCACTACGGTGATGATTCGTGGCGAAAGCGGTACCGGTAAAGAGCTTGTGGCCCGCTCCATACATGAAAATAGCCCGCGTAAAGGGAAAAACTTTATTTCTCTTAACTGCGCCGCCTTGCCGGAAAGCCTTGTGGAAAGTGAACTCTTTGGTCATGAAAAAGGGGCCTTTACCGGCGCTATGCAATCTCGCAAAGGGCGCTTTGAGCTGGCCCACGATGGTACCCTCTTTTTAGATGAAGTGGGGGAACTTCCCTTGCCCACCCAAGCCAAGCTTTTGCGTGTGCTGCAAGAAAAATGCTTTGATCGCATAGGCGCCACAGAAAGTCGCGCCGTGGATGTGCGCATCATAGCTGCTACCAATAGAGACCTTGAAAAGATGGTGGAAGAGGGCACTTTTAGAAAAGACTTATATTACCGCCTCAATGTTTTTTCCATCACATTACCTTCCCTTAATGAGCGCAAAAGCGATATAGCTTTATTGGCAGAACACTTTTTAGAAATTTTTTCAGCTTTGCACCATAAAGATAAGCCCAAAATTGCTTTAGCCACCAATGATATGTTGGAACGCTATTCTTGGCCCGGCAATATTCGCGAATTGGAAAATGTTATTGAAAGGGCCATGCTTTTGCTTGGGCAGGGTAAGTATATTTTGCCACAGCATTTACCACCGGAGTTGCATAGCCATGCGTGCAATACGGTACAGCAAGCCCCTGCTTCATTGCGAGAACATGTGGGCACCTTACCGGAACGCATTGAAGAGCTGGAACGTGTGTCCATTACAGACGCCCTTACTAAATCTAAGGGGCATATGGGCCAAGCGGCAGAAGCCTTAGGTATTACCGAAAGAATTATGGGCCAGCGTATGCGCAAATATGGTATTAGTTATAAGTTGTTCCGGTTGTAGATATTCTGTTTTCATAACATTTGTTGGAAAATAGCTTTATACAGTAGAGCAAAAAATGCGCGTAGGATTGAGAAAAATCTTACGCGTATTTTTTGTTTTCTTTTTTGAGAGTATAGTGTTTTCTACGCAAAGGTATAAAACGTAATGCACAACTCATAATGCGTGAAGAAATAATTTAGTTTATATTTTATGCTAGTTAGGTGTATAAATATTGTAGAAACTGTTTATACGCTCAAACATTTTTTATAAGCTTATATTTTTCTACAAAAAAGTAGTTTTACTGTTTTTTCATTCCGCCCAGGAGCTGTATTCGTCTTTTTCACGCAAAAAGCCCGAATATGTAGAAAAAATATGTAAAGAGAGCTGTTCTTGTAAATTTTTGCACAAGGACAAGAAAACTCATGATTAAAAAATACTTAAAAGTAGAAAAACTATATCCCTTTTGAAGGCTATATGAGGTGTGCGATTTTTAAGTTGTTGAACATAAAAAGAAAATCTACTTTGGCACGGTAAATGCTGTAGGGAATATGTTCTAAACATTTTACGTACCTTTAAGGAGATAGTTATGAGTTCGCAAAATACCAGCCCTAAAAGCCCTTGCTTTAAAAACATATATGCCCAAGAGACCTTCAATTTACAGGTTATGCGTCAGCGCCTGCCATCGGATATTTACAAGAGCATGGAAGGTATCATCACCCGTGGTGAGCGTTTGCCCTTGGACATTGCCAATGTGGTAGCCAACTCCATGAAAGATTGGGCCATTGAAAATGGTGCCACTCACTTTACCCACTGGTTCCAACCCATGACCGGTACCACGGCAGAAAAGCATGATACCTTTTTCTCTCCCAATGAGCAGGGTGTGGTGGTATCTAAGTTCTCTGGCAAAACCCTTATTTGCGGTGAGCCCGATGCTTCTTCCTTCCCTTCCGGCGGCATTCGCTCTACCTTTGAAGCACGCGGTTATACAGCATGGGATCCCACCGTTCCGGCTTTCTTAGTGGACGGTAGAGAAGGAAAAACCTTGCACATTCCTTCCATCTTCTATTCCTACACCGGCGAAGCTTTAGATAGAAAAATTCCTTTATTGCGTTCCATTGAAGCTTTATCCAAAAGTACTGTGCGCGTGCTGCATCTTTTTGGTAAAACCCATATTACCTACGCTCGTCCCATGGTGGGTGCTGAGCAAGAATATTTCTTGGTAGATGCCAAGCTCGCTGCCCAGCGTCCTGACCTTCTTATGACAGGCCGCACCTTGGTGGGCGCTGCAAGCCCCAAGGGCCAAGAGTTGGAAGATCAATACTTTGGTGCTACGCCCAAGCGCGTTATGGACTTTATGCAAGATCTTGAAGTGCGTTTGTTCCGTCTTGGTATTCCTATTCATACCCGTCATAATGAAGTAGCTCCGGGGCAATTTGAGTTAGCACCCTTGTACGAAGAAGCCAACATTGCCACCGACCATAATATGCTGACCATGAACTTACTGCGCGCCACCGCTGCAGAGCATGATTTTGTCTGCCTTTTACACGAAAAGCCTTTTGCCGGCGTAAACGGAAGCGGAAAGCATAATAACTGGTCCATTGGCGACTCTGACGGCAATAATTTATTAGATCCCGGCGATACACCACTGGAAAACGCGCAATTCTTAGTGTTCCTTGCGGCTACATTGCGCGCTGTGCATAAACATGCCGATACCTTGCGTCTTGGTACCATTGGCGCCGGTAATGATCA
>CAYJPR010000119.1:0-4340 GCA_964372075.1 uncultured Desulfovibrionaceae bacterium
TTTTATAGCGCCATCAATTTTTAAATTATGTATTTTTACATCGTATTTCATTTTTCCTCCTATATAAATAAAAAACCGCTTATAAAAGCGGTTTTAAGTTATTCTTATTGATAATTATCCTCTAAGTATTCATTTTGTTCATCCTCAAATTCATTCCAATCATAATCTTTATGGATACAAGTGTCCTCATCTAAAACTATATCCATGAATATATCATAAATTTCATAGTCATTATCATTTATTTTAATTTCAACTTCAATATCAAATTCAGCTTTGTGCGTTTCAAGCACTTTCCCTGTTACTTCAAGTATGTACTCTTTCTCCTCATTATCCCAAGCTGAGTTTTCCTCATCAAAATACGAGCAATCTACAACAATATTAGCTGCTGCCTGCAACGTAACAGATACAATATCCGTTGAAATCCTATCTATAGAGTAAAATTCAAAATTAATTTCACTCACATCCATAACATAAGTTTCATCATAAACATGCCCATCCGCAACTCCGTTTCTATCATACTTACATCCATCGACATCAACATTATTATCCATTATGTAGTTATAGATGTCATTTTTCATATTGATTGCAAATGATTGGTCACTTTCTATGAACTCTTTTATATCACTATATACGCTTTCGTTTTCTTTGTTAATTAAGTCAAACATTTCTTTTAATGATTCATGAAATACAAAGTCTTCAATATTCTCTAGAGCTTTTTTCAAACCCTTATCTGTACCAATTATATGCAACTCACTATTACTAAATACATTTCGTAACTTTGCTGCCATAATTGCATCTGGGAACTCGTGTCGTTTCTTGTCATTATTTTCAAAAGGCGGCTCAAAATGAAAATAATCAAGTACAATCTTGTTGCAATCAACGCCTTCACTATTCAGAATTTCTGCTGCAGATTTTTTTAAAAAATCATCAAACAGCTTTACCATTTCATCCTCTAATTTGTTTTTATTTATATTAGAAAATGCATCTGAAAAACTGGTTAATTCTAAGTTAGGTTCAGCTAATAATTTAAAAATTTCTCCATGAAGTTTTTTTCTTTTATTGCAAATCTCTTTAACATGTTTTTTAATATGATTTGTAACTTCATATACAACTATATTACTTAAATATATTTTTATATAACCTTCATCAACAAATTCTATTAACTTATTTAGCACACTTGTACTGCTAAAATCAAATTTAGCCGCTTCAAAAACATTAGTATCTATAAAAACAGAAACTGGATAATTCATCACTTTCTTTCCTTTCGTTATTAACTGTTTGTATTATATCATACCATAAAGTGAAATTTCAATTTTATTATCTTAATTAAACTATTGAAATCTAAATTCTTTATTATTAAATCCTACTATATATGACCATTATCCCTTGTAATCAAATATATCAATTACTTCTTTTTCAAGTCTTGACATAACTACATCATTAAATAGAACATATATCCTTGCTAAGAGCAATGCCTAGGGACAATTGCAATTAATTGTTACTTTTCTTAATCTCGACTGATGTACACGATATAGAAAATCACCTTTTAGGTATGTCCAAAACTTTGTTTTTTTGATTGTTTGTATCCTTACTTTGACCTCCTTTTTGGGTTTTGGATATAAAAAAACGACCAACCTAAGTTGATCGTTTTATGCCTTAATTTAAGTATAAGATACTTCTCGTTCTTCTACAAACTGCTTTATACAGTTTAAAAAATCTTTTTTATCTATTAAATAATTAGAGTAAATATAAAAGAATGCATATTCACTTTCATTGTTTGTAGTTTCACTAATGATTTTGTCATATGTTGTATAACCTACTTCATCAGCTGGGTCAAAGACAATATATACATCGTTTGCTTTAATTTTAGTAGAAAAGTTGGATTTTGCAGGCAATATGTTAAATTCAAAATCCTCTTTGTCTTTACTTATGCTATATTCTTTTAAAAAATCCATTATTTCAATTATACCACCTTTACTCTCAATAGCTTCTTTACTATTTTCAAAATCAGCAATACTACTAGAAGTAATTGAAAAAGGTTTTGATATATCCCTTATTTTACCAAGATTCAGCATCGGCTGCAAAAATTCTGCAACTTTTTTGGCATCAGATTTCCCTAAAATATACTCAAACTCTGCTTGTGATTTCCATATAGGTTTTTTGCGTTCTTCGCGTGAAAAATACTCTAATGCTAGATGATTATTTATATTTGCTTTCATCCAACTCAACAGATCAATATCAGATAGTAAATTAATTGATACATCAGAAAAAGTATGAGGTTCCTTTCCTAATGATTTGTAATTAAATATTTTCAAAACAAAATCATCAAATAAAAGAGACTCCTTATCTAAAACATTTGCATCGTATAAACTTCTTAAAGAAATACCTATTGCACATTCTAAAAGAAATGAATCATATACTACAACTGGATGCGATACAATCCATTTTGATTGTGAATTTTTAGCTAATACTACATTTTCAATTACACTCAGTGCACTTTTTTTAAATGCTGGATAGTACATACTTTTGCTGTCTTTTATGTAAGTTAGACTTGCGAGCAATCTATCATTATCAACTGAAATATTTTCATAACCAGACATAGCTGTATCTCTTGCGATATAATCTAACTTATCAACATCAACCATAGTGGAGTTTAACATTCTAATGAAGCAATTCTTTACGCCCACCTCTTTTTTATATTCAGAACTGTCCTTACTTTTAACAGCGTAAGTACAACCTATAATTGCTCTAATAACTAAATCTAAATCTGGATTATTATCATAATTATTATTTTTAAAAAAAGCTAAGTATGCAGAAAAATTAATTGCTACAATAATACTACTCATCACTTCGTGCTCTGATGGTGATTTTTTGATATTTCCATAATCTTTTAAAAAATTATTATAAACAGGCTCATCTAATTTTTCTTGCAAGATGCTCAAAAATATTTTATTCAAATGCGAGTCTTTTTCTTCCATTTTATTTTTGTAGTTATAAAACTTCTCACCTGTATGTGAAAAGGGAGAATGTCCAACATCGTGCAATAAGCATGCTAATAAAAAAGATTCTTTATTCTTCATTATTAAAATATCACTATTTTTTTCAGATGCATTTGAAAGAAAACCTTCAAATGCTTTCTGACCTAAATGATATACTCCTATAGAATGTATAAATCTATCATGTCGGGCTGAAGGATACAAAACTCTGTAGCTAGTCTGTTCAATCCACTTTAGTCTTTGGAATTCTACAGTATCTATTATTCTCCAATATGGTTCTTCAATCTTTATATATCCGTGTATTGCATCTTTAATACTCTTAATTTTAATGTTTTTTTGATTTGGACGTTTCGACTTTGTTTTCTTAGATTTATCCATCAGCTGTCACCACTATAAAACTTCATTTGAGATATGTTCAATTTGTTCTGTTATCACTGTTGGAATACCGTATCTGAAATATCGACTTAATCTATTCACACCATTCTTTTTCTCTTCAAACAGTTTAGGATTAAATACTAAAGATTCATGACATAACGTGATAAAAAAAGAATAATTTTCTTCGAATTTAGATAGCTCTTGAATGCTAAATGTGGTGTAATAATCTAATTTATTTAATTTTTTTGACAGTTTTTCTTCGAATTTAATAATTTTTTCAAATTCAATTGTTTTTATATCTTTTTCTAAAAGCTCAATTAATATGTTCCCAATTACAAGTTCACTATCAATAATTTTACACATACTTACTTACCTCACATTTCTAGTTAATCTATAAAATTAAATAAAATTATTATATCATATTATATTCGATTATACAATATTTTTTCACTACTTTTCACAAACAATTTTATACTATCTATTCCACATATATAATCATCAATATCATCTATCTAGTTTGCATTGAAATATCTACCACTTAATCGCACTATATCTTTACATATTTCCTTAAAATTTGTATAACCATTTCCATTAAATTTAATGGCTTTATATGGATATATAACCCCAAATAAACTAGCGTTTTTTAACCTTTATAATCAAACATATCAGTTACTTCTTTTTCAAGTCTTGGCATAACTACATCATTAAAAAGAGCATACAGCCCTGCTAAAAGTAGTGCACCAAGGACAATTGCAATTAATAGTTTGATAACGGTATCTAGGTATCCCTCACCACTATTACTTGCTAAAGTTCTTTTAAAGTTTTGTTTAAGAATAATTAGCTTTACTGCTAATTTGTTTAATTTTTCATTTACTGCTGTGATTGTTTTTTTAATTAAATTTTTCATATTAAATTCTTCCTTTTCATTATAAATATTAAATTAAAATTCGATTTTTTGAAAACCGAATT
>CAYJPR010000120.1:0-4338 GCA_964372075.1 uncultured Desulfovibrionaceae bacterium
AACCAAGGATATTTGGACTCGCTGATGGCTCAATAGTTTTACGTAATAGTTAAGGAGCGCCTATGTGTGGCATTATTGGTTATGTGGGGCACCGTCCTGCGGTGCCTTTGGTGGTGGAAGGTTTACGTCTCTTAGAATATCGCGGTTATGACTCTGCCGGTGTGGCCTTTATGCAAGGAAATTCTTTGCAAACGGTACGCGCCAAGGGAAAATTAGCCGCTTTGGAAGAACGTTTAGGCCTGCAACCCATAAGCACCAGCACTGTGGCCATGGGCCATACACGCTGGGCCACACATGGCGTTCCTGCAGAGCGTAATGCACATCCGCATATGGCCAATGGCGGCAAAATTGCCATTGTGCATAATGGTATCATAGAAAACTATCAAGAACTCAAAGAAAGCCTTATGGCTAAAGGCTATGAGTTTACCTCTGAAACAGATACAGAAGTTCTTGTGAATCTCATAGCCGAAGGGCTCAAAGAGCATCCCAAGCTCTTAGATGCTTTTGCTTGGGCCTTGCGTCAAGCGCATGGCGCTTACGCCGTGTGCCTTGCCTCAGAAGATGAACCGGACACCCTCTATGCCGCTCGCTTAAGCGCCCCCCTTGTTTTGGGCGTGGGTACGGGCGAATACTTCCTAGCCTCAGATATTCCTGCCTTTTTAAGCTATACTCGTGACGTTGTTTTCCTTGAAGATGGTGAAATTGTAAAAATCACTGCCAATTCTTGGGATGTGTTGCAATTAGATTCTTTAGCCCCTGTGCAAAAAGAAGTTGTCTTTGTGAAGTGGGATATGCAATCCGCACAGAAGGGCGGCTATAAGCACTTTATGCTGAAGGAAATCTTTGAGCAGCCCCAAGTTATTCGCGATGGTTTGGTGGGACGCTTTCAAAAAGACAGCGTAGCCCTGCCTGAGCTAGAAAAGCTTCCCATACCTAAACGCTTGCACATTGTGGCTTGCGGCACTTCCTACAACTCCGGCCTTTGGGCCAAGCATATTTTAGAGTCTTGGGCCCATGTGCCAACCTCTTTGGAAATAGCCTCGGAATTTCGTTATAATGAAATTTTATTGGAGCCTGATGCCATGGTTATGGTCATCAGTCAAAGTGGTGAGACAGCCGATACCTTAGCTGCTTTGCGCATTGCTAAAGAAAAAGGCGTTGCCACCATAGGCTTATGTAATGTGGTGGGTTCAAGCATAGCTCGTGAAGCTTCTGCTGTTATCTATACCCAAGCCGGACCAGAAATTTCTGTGGCTTCTACCAAGGCCATGAGCTCGCAAATGCTGGTGCTTACCTTGATGGCCATGCACTGGGGCCAACGTAAGCAAACACTGCCTATGGAGCAGTACAAAGCCATTGCTAAAGAGCTGCAAGCCATTCCAGATGTGATGGAGCATGCCTTGCCTGCCATGCGTAGTAAGGCGCAGGAACTTTCGCGAAAATATACCAAGTATAGCAGCTTCTTCTATTTGGGGCGTGGGCAAGCCTTCCCCCTTGCCTTAGAAGGGGCTCTGAAGCTTAAAGAACTGTCTTATATTCACGCAGAAGGCTACGCCCTTGGGGAAATGAAGCATGGCCCCATTGCCCTCATTGCGCCAGACTTTCCCACCTTTGCCCTGGCCTTTGATGATGTGCTCTTGCCTAAGGTGAAATCCAACATCTTAGAAGTACAAGCGCGTAGCGGCAAGGTTATTGGCCTTATTAACGGGCCTCAAGGGGAGGCTGAATTGCAAGTGGATGATATATGGCGGGTACCGTATGCAGAAGGCTTACTTAGCGCATTTTATGCTTTGCCAGCACTGCAACTATTTAGCTATGAAATGGCCGATTATCTGGGCACAGACGTGGACCAACCGCGTAACTTGGCAAAAAGTGTGACTGTGGAATAATCCACCATTTCTTTATTTTTTTAAGGGAAGTTTTGTGAAAGCAAGGCTTCCCTTTTTTATATGTCTAGAATGAAGTTATGATACTTTGGTGCCTTTTAGAGCGAGCCTTAGACAACAGGTTTGGGAAGGGAAAAAAGGCCCAAAAAAAAGCCTTGGTCTTCATGTAAAGACCAAGGCTTTTTTCCACAAAAGTGGCAAATTTTAGTAGCGATTGCGGGGCTTGATACGAGCAGCTTTACCCTTAAGCTCACGCAAGTAGTAAAGGCGGCTACGACGCACGCGGCCAAGAGTAACTACTTCTACGCGCTCAATGAAAGGGGAGTGCAAGGGGAAAATACGTTCCACGCCCACACCGTCAGAAACCTTACGCACAGTGAAAGTAGCACCGGTGGTGCCGCGCTGAATGCGAATCACATTACCTTGGAAAATCTGAATGCGTTCTTTTTCGCCTTCAACAATACGCGTATGTACTTTAATGGTATCACCAGAACGGAAAGCTGGAATATCCATACGCATATTTTCTTGTTCAATCTTCTTCATTATATCCATTATGAAGCTCCTTTTGGTCACCGTATCTCCTCTTGTTACACAAGAAGAAGGGGTGTTAATAGCCTAACATTGCTCAAAGAGCAACAGAAATTTTCACAATTGGCTTAATAAACGTCTTGTAAAATCCTGTCTACCAAGATGGCGGCAGCAGCCCTTACGGATAGGTGGTTGTAATCACTTAAAAAACGTAAGGGGCGCAAAAATCCATCACAGTTTTGCAAAACATGCGGTGCAAGTCCATGTCCTGTGCCAAGTAAGAGCAGGGCCGGCTTCTCATGCAACTTCTGACGCGCTTGGTCAAAAGGCATGGTAGCTGCTTCGCCCCATTGGGCAGAGCTTCCCCACAATTGCGGGGCTAAGCCTGTTTGGCTATGGATATGTTCTTGCGCCTCAGCAATGCTGGTCGCTGGTCGCACTAGTCGTAAAGCCTCAGCTCTATCGGCGTGGCTTTTGCCCGCAGGGCCGTGCAGCCAGTGACGCAAAATTCCTTGGAGCACCTCTTGTTGGTCTTTAAGCGGGGTAATAATATAATACCCTCCAAGGCCATAGGTGCGGGAAATACGAGCTATATCGTGAATGTCTAAATTTGTCAAAGAAGAAGTGCCGGAATTTTTGCCTTCTATGATGACAGGGTGATGCACAAGGCCAATATACAGGTTGCGCCCGGGGCATGTGCGTGGCAATGAGGCCAAATAATGCGCATCCTGTGGCATAAGCGGTGTTTCACGTAAAAGATCCGGTCTATGGCGTAAAGTGCGTTCAAGGGCTGCCTCACGGCGCCAGGTGGCAATACGAGCATGATCACCGCTACGCAAAACCTCTGGCACCATATGTCCTTCAAAATTTTCCGGTCTGGTATAATGCGGATACTCTAACAGCCCTGCTGAAAAAGATTCTTCTGTGCCCGAAGCTTCTTTGCCCATAAAACCGGGGATAAGACGCGAAACCGCCTCTATAATGGCCAGTGCCGGCACTTCGCCGCCATTGAGCACAGCATCGCCCATACTCACGTACTCAATGGGGTAGAGCTCTTCTATGCGCGCATCAAAACCTTCATAGCGGCCGCACACTAAGGTGAGGCTAGGCTCTGTGGCTAATTCTCTTGCCATGGCTTGCGTAAAAGGCTTGCCCGCAGGAGACATGACCAAGATACGCGGTGCGCGGCTGGGTGTAGCATGTGCAGGCTGACTTTGTTTGTGCAAGGCTTCAATGTCTTGCAAAGTTTTTACTAAAGGGTCTAGCATGAAAACCATGCCGGGGCCGCCTCCATAAGGCCTGTCATCCACAGCTTTATGCACGCCATGCCCATGATCGCGTGGGCTGTGGGTGCTAAAAGATACAAGGCCAGACTCTTGCGCTTTAGCCATAAGGGCCGTTTGCAAGGGGGAGGTGAAAAATTCCGGAAAAAGAGAAACTATATTGAAATGCATAGTGGCTGTTTACTACCAATAAATGGGAATGGTGGCAATATATTGTTTTTATGATTTTTTGAATGCTTACCAAGAGGGAGTGTTTAAAAAATATGTAGCCGTGTAAAATACGGAAAGTAGAGAAAGTGGCACAATTGAATAAGATAAGCAAATTTCAATGCTAAAATGGACTCAAAAAATACTTTTGCAGCTAGAGAATTGTAAATTCTTTCCCTAAAGTTCTCACGTAAGATGCCGATTATATTTACTAGACGAGTAGGCTTTTTTGTAGTAGCTGAAACCATATTTTAGTGAAAGGATGTATGTAATGACCATACGAAGTAAGATTTTATTGGGAATGATGCTGGCAGCTGTAATATCCATGGGTGCTGTGCTCATTACGGCTTCCTACAAAATGGACACCGTTTTTGTAGAAAATTTTAAGGTAAATAGTGCTGCGCAATTAAATCGTATGCAAAGTTTTACCGAAA
>CAYJPR010000121.1:0-4330 GCA_964372075.1 uncultured Desulfovibrionaceae bacterium
TTAAAAGGAGCTGGAACCATGCCATTACCTCATGTAAGTCAAATTTTACTTCGCCAATACCTTCTCCCCTATTCTAGGGATAGCACCTTTGTCTCGTAATTCGCTAAAAACGATGATTTTGACAAAGGAGTAGTTATGAAGAAGTATTTTGTTTTCCTGATTGCCGTATCTTTTCTTTTCTTAGGCTGTAAAGCGCAGCAGTCATACTATAAAAACGCAAAGTATACTGAAAACGTGCAAGCCCACCTTAATAGAGATATGCAGTATTGCGACACCATTGCCCGTGGAGCTATGCCGCAAAGCTCTGTATACCTGCCACAAGGCTCTACTACAAGTTATGGGCATAGCGTTATTAGAGACAACTATGGGAACGTACAGCGTGGTACATACACGGCTACGACACACCCCAATCAAGCTCAAGAACTAGGCCGAATGCTTGAAAGCATAAATCATAATATCCATGCAGAAAATGTATATAAAGCGACAAGAGAACAGTGCTTAGCGCAACTAGGGTGGTATTATATAAGCGAAGATGAATATATTCGCTCAAACCATCCCCCACAGCCCACCAATAAACCATTTCTTCAACTCACGTCCTCCCCAAGCGGTGCAACTGTTTATTACAGAGCCTTCAACGAAAGCACTTACCACGAGCTAAAAAACATAGTCACACCTACCACTTTATATTACCCTCCAGGCATAGCCAACATAGCACCAGAGTGCTACAAAGCGACCTTACAAGGGGCAGAGTCTAAAGAAGTATGTTTTGATAAAGAAAATTCATGGCGAAAGGTGCACTTTGAATTCGATAAATAATATGCGTAGAGCCTGCAGCCAAGCTATTCTTTGAAACTGCTTGGCTGTGCCATATTTGATACTGTGTAATTATTTGTATTTCCGTTAAAACGGCATTTTCCCTTTTCCATAAGGGCAATTGTACGATGAAGTCGAGACTACTTCAATTTATGCTTTGTCATCTCTTTTTATTCTAATGCTGTTAATATAACAGTGCCATATATTCAACACATTACACTTACGTTCGTGCTTGTTTTCTTTTACCTGTAATATGCGCCATCTCTATTTTCCAAATAGCTGTTCTGTGTAAACTTTTTTCAATGGCCTTATGAAATGCATCCATATTTGTAGGTGTATGTCGTAGACATAAAAGCTTGAGAGCGTGAATTTTTTCAGCACCATCAAAAACTTCAAAAGCTTTGCCGTGAATAACGGCGGACTCAAAATATGTAGTAAATTTATGCGGTGGGCGAAAAGTTTCTCCTACACAAGTGAGACATACCGCATTACAAGCCCTTAAGGCGTCTATTTTTTTACCTTCTTTAGCGCAATGAAAGTATATAACATCTGCATGGCGAGCAATGGTGATGGGTATGCAATAGGGCATGTTCTCTGTATCTATCATGCTAAGTACAGCCCATTCGCATGTATCGCTCACTTCATAAGCAAATTCTTTGGGCATTTCTCTATCGTGTCTTCTCATAATATCCTTGTGCGTTGGCTTGCAATTTTTGTCTGTCCACTAAGCGTACACTATTTCCTTCTAAAATTATGGCACCGCAGTCCACCAATAAGGATAATTGGCGCGAAACGGTCTCACGGGCAAGTCCAAGTAAGTTTGCTAAATCATTTCGAGAAATAGCAAGCTGTATACTATGCTGTTCTTTTTCAAGAGTAATTCTGTGCAGAATATATCCTGCCACACGCGTGGTGGCATTGCGTTCTCCTTGCGCAGCAATTTTGTGCATGAGCATGCGCTGACGAGCAGCAAAAATAGCGAGCAAGCGTGAGGCCAGCGTGGGTATTTCTTGTACTAATAGATGACAGTGAGACGCAGAGAGAAAAAGAGTGCGCACTTTTTTTACGGCTACTGCCGTGGCAGGATGGGTATTTTTTTGAAAAACAGCACCTTCACCCACTACATGGCCAGGACGCACAAGAAAAAGCATGACTTCCTTTCCGTCTACAGTGGTTCGAATAACTTTTACATGCCCTTCAAGTACTATATACAGGCCAAAAGCTTCATGTCCTTCTTCAAAAAGACAAGTATCACCCTTAAACTCTCTTTGTTGTAAGCATGCGCATATACGCTCACAATCCTGAGGCGACAAGCTTTTTAAAAGGGGTATATGTTGTACTTGTGTTATAATATCTTTCATGCTCATACTCTATTATACACTGCACAGCAGAATATTTTCTACTATGCAGTGTAGCTTAAACTATTTTGTTTGTAAAAGCACGGCAAGGTCTTCTTCTGCGTTGGTAATAGGCTGAATCTGCCATTTTTCTACCAGTACTTGCAAAACATCCGCTGAAATAAAAGAAGGCAAAGAAGGCCCAAGACGCACATTTTTTATGCCAAGTGCCAACAGCGTGAGTAAAATAGATACGGCTTTTTGTTCATACCAAGACAAAACTAAGGATAATGGCAAATCATTGACCGAGCAGTTTAAGGCTTCAGCCAAAGCTAATGCCACTTGTACCGCAGCATAGGCATCATTGCATTGCCCTAGGTCTAGCAAACGAGGAAACGGCCCCAGCATGCCTAAATCCTGATCAAAAAATCTAAACTTACCGCAAGCAAGGGTTAAAATCAGCGTATCTTTGGGACTTTTTTCTACAAATTCCGTATAATAATTTCTGCCAGTTTTTGCGCCATCACAACCGCCCACAAGGAATATATGCTTTAAAGCACCGCTTTTTACGGCATCAAGCACAGCCGGCGCTGCATTAAGTAAGGTTTTACGCCCAAAGCCCACGGTCACTTGCCCTTGGTCTATATCTTCGGAAAAGCCTTCCATCTTGAGGGCTTTTTCAATGACTAACGAAAAATCCCCTTGTGGGCAATGCTTTGCATGAGGATAGCCCACTGCACCGGTAGTGAAGACTTTATCCCCATGCGTACCGGGATTTTGAATACAATTGGTGGTAAATAGCACTGCACCGGGAAATGCCGCCATTTCTTTGTGTTGATTTTGCCACGCTGTACCAAAGTGCCCTGCAAGATGCGTAAAGGCTTTAAGCTTAGGGTAGCCATGAGCAGGGAGCATTTCTCCATGAGTATAGATACTAATTCCTGTGCCTTCAGTCTGTTGTAATAAATGATATAAATCAAGTAAATCATGCCCAGAAATAACAATGGCTTTACCTTTCTTATGCCCAAGAGCTACTTGTGTGGGCTCAGGATGCCCGAAGTGGTCTGTATTGCCCTTTTCCAAAATTTCCATGGCGCGTAAGTTGGCATGACCACATTCCATGGCAAGGTCTAACCACTCTTGCAAGGATAACTCTTGTACATGACCTTGTTTATCAGGCAAGCCAGCTGCTAAAGCTTTTTTAATATAGGTATAGACGCTGGTATCATGTTGGCCGAGTAATGCTGCATGGTCAGCATAGGCTGCCACACCTTTAGTACCGTAGAGCACTATTTGCATAAGCGAATTGATATTTACATCTTCAGACATGGTATTTACTGACCACGCATTTTTTTGCACGTCTTCCACGGCTTTGTTAAGAGCTTCAGTGGTAAATTGCGGCGTACAACCTAATTTTTCAGCAATTTTTTTACGCACAATAATGCACTCTTCAAGACAGCTGTGCAAAGCGTCATGGTCAAAATTCACATTGGTCAAGGTTTTGAAAAGCGTTCTGGCAATGAAAGTATCAACTTGTATATCGGTCAAGCCCTTAGCATCGGCCTTTAAGCTTGTTTGCGACAAAAGACGTAAAGCATAGACCAATTCGTCTTGGATTTTGGCAATGTCTGCTGTTTTTCCGCATACACCTACTTTTTCACACGCTATTTCCTTAGCTCTTTGTTCACATTGATTACAATACATATATAACTCCTTATTTTTCTATATTATCTCAGTTGAGAGGGAGGTATGTAGTCTTCCCTCACATACGGTAAGTACATGAAAAACATTTGTGAGTTGGTGATGCATGTCACAAAAAAAGAAATTATTTCTATCCATGGAAGGCATAGGCGCGAAAACCCTTTTCAAGCACTTCTAGATGAAGCGTGGGTGCACGTACGGTGAGACTTGACTGCAGTGAGCTGAAAAAAGGCCGCCTGTTATATCATGGCAACACCTAAGAACACACTATGCATACTCGTAATGAGTACACAAAATGCGCTTTGAGTCTGTTCAGGCCGTACTGACCACCATGCAAAATCCATAGCACAGCCTTGATGCTTGCACACGGCTATACAGTTGCCGCAAAGCGTGCATGTGGCATGAGGCTTTTTCTTTTGTAAAGCTGTGGTATCTAAAGCCATGGAGGTACACATTTGAATGCATTTTTGGCACTGTGT
>CAYJPR010000122.1:0-4304 GCA_964372075.1 uncultured Desulfovibrionaceae bacterium
ATGTTTTTTTATTTTTATTTTTATTTTATTTTATTTTTTTTTTTTTTTTTTTTTTTTTTGTGGGGGGGGGAAAAATTTTTCTAAAAAAATTTTTCCCCGCCCCCAGACCCCCCACCCTTTCAAAAAACTTTCATGGGCGAGTACATCTGCTTTTAAGGCAAACATAACGGCGCCGCGGGGAAGGGTAGAGGCCTTTTACAAAAAAAAATCCTCACGGGGAGGAAAAAATAGTAAATACACAAGAGTATATAAAAGAAAAATGCAGGAACAAATATTTATGTTGTCGCAAATTCATTCTACACCTCAAATATCTTTTATGGGGATTTACGCACCCGCTCACCATTGGTTTTTTTGAGGGGTGGGGTTTGGGGAGGGGAACTTTTTTTTTCTAAAAAAAGTTACCCTCCCCACTAAATACTAGTATTCGCAAAAGGCTATGCGCCGAATTATCACTTCGCGTAATTGTTTACGTGTCATAAGAACCATTTTCTCTTGACGTAAATTATGAATATCTTGTGCATAATTTACACCTTTTAGTGGGTCTTCTGCTGCTAGCAAGGTGCGCAAGGCAGCGTCATTTTCACTCAGCATTGTTTCTATGAGCGCTATCTCCGCTTCCAATTCCTTCTTGGTCTGCGGCAATAATGCGTCGTCTGACAGGTTTATCATGCGTATTCTCCGTAACATTCTTTTTCAAATCAAAGGAGGGTAAGGCATTGTACAGTGTCCAGAATTGCGGATACAAATTGGACATAATTCCTGGGTTACTCAACTTAGAATGCGGACGTGCAGCTGAACATACAGCAAAAGCCAATGCCCAAGCAGGGCTTGGAGCTGTCCATACAGCGGTAAAGTCACGACGCTCTTGTGAGGGCACCAGAGCGCATTCTTCGCCATCATCTTCGCTATAATCAAAGCCAAGGTAGTTGAAGAAAGATTCTAAATCAGCCAAAGCTACATCGCTGGGAAGCAAGACATGCTTTTTACGTAAGGCTGCCAAGGTAGCACAAGTTGCCATGAGCGGCGCAAAACGTGGGTCTTGGTATAAGGCCAAGGGGGGCACGGAAATGCTTTCCCAAATTTCTTCTTCTGCTTCTTCTTGAATTTCTTCTTCTTGAACTTCTTCTGCCACTTCAGATGTAACTTCTACCTCTTCTTCCATATCCATGGAAAGGCTTTGTTCTGCTTTGGCGTCATCTTCTAGCACTTCAGCGTTTTCTGGCACTTCAGCATTTTCAGGCAAGTCAGCGTCTTCCATATCTTCAGAAAGCTCTTCTGCATCCATAGCAGGTTTCATAACCTTCCACTGGATGGGCTCCATGGGAGCGTGGCTGGCGCGAATGCCTTCGGCATTGCTTTCAAGCTCAATACCAAAGTGCGTGAGCAAGGTTTCAATATCCTTGGCAGGAGCGCAATCAGGCCATTGGCCTTTCAAATGCACCGAGCCGCCCATGGCCAAGGGCAAGGCCAAGATATAGGCTGCCAATTGCAGATCCATACCAAGCTCAGGTTCAGCAGGGGTCTTAATGGGGCAAGGTACAAAGTGAATGAGGCTACCTTCGCGGCGTACTTGAGCGCCACAGGGGGTGAGCACAGAAAGGGCTTCTTCAATGATGGCTTCAGCATCACCACGAGCGCGCATTTCAAAGCTAATGGCATTGTCCCAGAAGGGAGCTGCCAAGAACAAGCCCAGTACCATGTCTGCAGGAATATCTGCAGGAATGCTAATGGTATCTGAGAAAATTCCGGAGCATTCTATGCGAATGGGGAAACCGGAACCATTGGGCATAACATTACTTAAACGAGCGCCCAGCTGTGGCAAGAAAGAGCGCACAGCAGTAAGATCTGCTTCTTTAAGGCTGGCTTCACCGGTGAATTTAGCACGGGTGTTCTTGCTCACATAATGACCGAGGAGCAAGAAGAAGTTAAGTATATCATCACCCACATAAATAACTTTATCGGGTAAGGATAAACCGCCACCTTCGCGAGAAATAAGCGCGCCGCCATCGTCCCATGCCAAAGACGTGGCACATTGATTGAACATTTTAATACATTCAATGGTGGCATCGTCAAGCAAGCTTGGGTTCATGCGACAAGCAGAGCCGGAGGCGCCGGCCAGAGCCAAGAAAAAGCGCGAGCGTCTGCTAGCCAAGGGGGCAAAAAAGCTGATATCCACGGGCACTTGCGGAGGTGCTAAGTTAAAGCCGGTGCGCTTGGCGGCGCCTTCTTCTGGCTTAGCAGAGAACACAATTTCTTGCATGAGGGCAAAAAGCTGATGAATGATGCGCGGGTCGCGGGTCATTTGTGTTGCAGCTTTTTCCCAAGATGCGCGTAATTCTTTTTCTTCTTTGGCTGCCATGTGACCGGCTTTACTACGCATTCTGTCCAAGATATTACAGCGACGTGCCAATGTTTTAAGCAGGTCTCTGTCCATGGTCATAATGGTTTCACGTAAAGGAGGACGCTTCATGGGGCGCTTGCGATCGCCATCTTCGCGGTTAAAGCGAGGACGGTCACCAAAGTTACCTCTAAAGTCACCTCTAGGCTCGCCTCTAAAAGCCTGGCCTTCGCCTGCGGGGGCACCAGTCTGACCTTCTGCTTGTGCATGTTCACCTTGCATGGCAGGAGCTGCCTCGCCTAAGCGCTCAGGGGTGCTATTGGTGTAGGCATAGCCAAATTCAGTGAAACCGGGGGTAAGATCTTCGCGGTTAAATTCTGCTTCGGTACGATGGCCCGGAATATGCTCTTGAGGCTGTGTGCCTTGTTCAAATTCTTGGCGCGGACGGCGGTCTCGGTCTTCGAAGCGAGGACGGTTGTCACGATCTTCGAAACGCGGACGGCGGTCTCTGTCTTCGAAACGCGGACGACGGTCTCTGTCTTCAAAGCGTGGGCGACGGTCTCTATCCTCGAAACGGGGACGGCTGTCGCGATCTTCAAATCTGGGGCGACGGTCGCGGTCTTCGAAGCGTGGGCGATTTTCGCGGCCTTCAAAATCCGGACGCGGGCGGCGTTCTCTATCTTCAAAACGCGGACGGCTGTCACGATTTTCAAATCTGGGACGTCTGTCCCTATCTTCAAAACGGGGGCGGCTATCGCGATTTTCAAAGCGTGGTCGATTGCCTTGGCCTTCACGGTCAGGACGTGGGCCGCGGTCTTTGTGCTCGAAATCTTTTTTGAAATCAGAACGGGGACGGAAAGATCTGTTACCATCTCTGCCGCCATCACGACCTCCATCACGCCCACCATCACGGTTGGGGCTGTAGCCATCGCGGTTTCTATCTCTTTGGAAGGATTGTCCGTCACGGTCTGGGCGCTGTGAAAAACGTGGCTTAGAGTAGCCACCATCATCTTGGGAACGTGCTGGTCTGTCGCCAAAGTCAGGACGTGGGCGTCTGGGTCTTTGGTCGTCGCGATCAAAGCGAGGCTTTCTGTCTCTGTCAAAGTTGCGTTCTTGTGAACGTGGGCCGTCGAAATTTCTTTCTCTGCCTTCTCTATTGTCACGACCGTCACGAGAGCCTGGTCGTGAGTCTCCTCCACTGCGGAACGAGCGAGGAGCGCGCATGGGGCGACGTGCGCCACGGTCTTCGCTAAAACGAGGTTTGCTCTTATTATCAGAATAAGATGATTCGCGACGCTCTCCATCGGAGCTTTTTTCGCGTTTTTTTTCAGTGCCAGAAAAATTTTGGTCTGGTCGCTGTGAATTTTGATGTTCCATGACTTGTTCCCTATGCTAAATATTGAAACCCACATGTAGCTTGAAAAGCAAGGATATGCAAGCAACAAAAAGCCCTTAGCGTAATAAAATGCAGGTAAAATTTTGCACCTTGTGAATAAAGGGGCAAAATAGGGTATAAGTATAGCTATGTAGTTAGATTAGCAACGCTAGTTTTAAAAATGTGCGCTTTTTGTGGCATTTTTGTAAAAAAAAAGCGTCTACTGTATACAAATGAATGCAGTTGTGGTAGGGTAGTTATTAATGGATACCCCTTTACACTTTTTTCTCTGTATAGCAGGAAGTGGGGCCGTGTTAAGATTTTGTAGCACGGTGGCTTTTTTTAAAAAGGGGTAGACAAAGTTTACGGCTTTTAGTAAAGTGAAATCAAGTGGTGCGTACTTTGTGAAAAAAGGTGCTTGCATTTATCGCTTTCACAAAAAGTGAGCATCACTGACAGCATACATGGATTATTGAGTTACAAATAGTTTTAGGTTTACACGTTTCATTGGGTGGAACCCATAAAAGGCTGGACTGAACCAACCTTTTTAGGCTCCATCGGGTGAAAAGATTTCCCCGCTTAGATATGGAT
>CAYJPR010000123.1:0-4277 GCA_964372075.1 uncultured Desulfovibrionaceae bacterium
TATCGCAAGAATCATCCTTTGGTAATGGATCGCCGCGCTTCGCTCGCGATGACTTGGGATGAAATTTTCTTTCAAAACCATAGAATGCTACTTTGTCAGCAGTCTGAGGCTAAGAGTGTGTCTCTAAGCCTTTTTTATTACTTAATTTTGTTATAATCTATATCATAGCGCCGTAGCAGTTCTTTTAACGATGCAGACCAAACGCCGCTGCCAAAGGTGGTGAGGATGACTTCATCTGTATTGCGCGGGTTGAAAGTTATACTTTGTACATTGGAAAAGGGAAATTCTGGATACCAACGCCAACGTCTGCCGCCATCTATAGAAAAAAAGAGACCATTATTGGTGCCGCCGGCAAACAGGATATTGTTTTTCTTGGGGTGTACTGCACAGGACATCCAATGGTCATAGTCGCGGGGCAGGCCGGTAAGTCTTTTGATGTTTTTGTCAGGGAGAATATTCCACCATTTTTTACCATCATCTTGGGTGTAGTAAACACCGCCCGCATAGATGCCCTGAGGACTAGCCGCAGTAACATACATGGCTTTGGGATTAGTGGGATGAAATGTCATGGATGTAGCCCAATGGTTTAGCTTCGAGCCTTTGCTTATATGCGTCCATGTTTTTCCTTTATCTGAAGAACGCCAAACACCGCCTTCTTCAATATTATGGTAATGTGGTTTTGCAGCGCGCAGGCCAGTAATTAAAGCGTACAAATCGCCTGTTGTGGGGTGAAGACGTAATTTATAAATATGTTTATTGTGTCCACCGGGCTGGCCTGCTGTTTTGGCCCAGGTGCGCCCTTCGTCATGCGACACATAAACACCAGCTTCATCATCCGCTTCACCAAATACGGCGGCATAGAGGGTTCTCTTATTTGCAGGAGAATTGGGGTCAATAATAATACTGGTACAGACTTGGGCTGGTAAGCCTCCTAATGTTACACTTTTGACATAAGGAACCTTCCATGTTTTACCATAGTCTGTAGACACAAGAGCGCCGCCCTGATGCACAAGTGCTGAAGGGTGCACGGCTGAAATAGAAACGAAATGCGGTATGTCGTGTAAGTTGCTTGCTGCGGCAAAAATTTTTCCGGGGATTTTTGGGTCAAAGGCTATATCGTAGAAAGTATTATTCCACGGTGAACCTTTTCCGGACCATGCCCATGTTTCCCCTTGGTCCACGGAACGCGCAAAGCCCACATCTGTGTAGGCAATATATTCTCTTTGTGGATCGTGCGGGTCAAAGTGGTATCCCCATACAGAAGTGACTTCAAGTCCTATACTTTTGTGACGTGGCACCACATCCCCTTCAATGGGGGGATATTTTTCAGAGAAAAATACTTCCCATGTATCACCACCGTTTTGGGATATAAATAGCTCTCCTTGTGTGGAAGCCATGAGTTGCTTGGGATTGAAAGGCGATATGCTTACATTGGTAAAATAGTAGGACCAGTGTAAATGTTTTTGCAACCATGATTGTTCCACATTGACATCTAGCCAAAAGGTTGTTTGGCTGTCATGCATACGAAATGTGGGCTCCCAAATTTTGCCACCGTCTACAGTACGCAATAAGTTTGGGGGATAGGGTGGATATCCTTGTCGAGCATAGGCCACCTGATCTTGATTTGGGGCCATAATAAATTCCACAATATTAGGATAGTCATTGTTGCTAAAAGTCCATGTTTTTCCGCCATCTTTAGAACGATAAATACCTTTCTTTATGACGGCAGTGTAAAAAAGGTAGGAGCCATCTTTAAGAGCAACACCTTTTATGGCGCTACTTTTTCCTGGTAAAGGTAATTTTTCCCAGCTTTGTCCATTGTCAGAGCTTTTCAAAAGGTCTGTGCCATTTTCCATATAGAAAATATCTTGCTTAATGCGTTGCAAGTGAGAGCAATGTGCTTCAGAAATTTTATCCCAACCTTTTCGACCGCCTTTCCAAAGGCCATAACCGGTAGCTACTAAAAGGGTATTTCCTTCGCTATCTAAAGGGAGAAAAGACTGTATATAGCTTTTATTTATTTCTTCTCGATTTGTTTTGGGGACGTTATACCAAGGGGTTTCAGAATGACGTTTCCATGTAATTCCATGGTCTTGACTTGCCATAATACCATAACTGTTTTGTACCCACAGTAAGTGGGAGGGGCTTAAAAATTGTATCTGCGGACCACGGTGAGCAGCTCGTGGTGCGGTGGTCCAGTTTAGCATGCTCCAGCTTTTACCGCCATTGCTAGAACGGTATACGCCGCCCATATCGCAAACGACAAAGAGGAGATTTTTATCATAAGGGGAAAATGTTGGAGAGAAAAAGCCCCCGCCCCCGCCAATGCCGCGCACGCTAAAAAGGGGCTTTTCTTGTTGCGCCGTGGCTGTTGAACTTAAGGCAAAATAAAGGCAAAGGAAAAGGGCCATAAATTTTATGAATAGTGTAGGTGAAGAGCGTGTACACATGAGAGAACCTTTTACAAAGTTATTTTATGTTTTTTTAGTAAGTCATAAAATGTGGGTCGACTTACGCCGAGAAGCTGTGAGGCTTGCATGACGTTTCCTGCATGTTGTTGTAGGGCGTGTACCAACATTTTTCTTTCAATGGCATCGCGTGCTTCTTTTAATGAGCCATAGTTGAGTTCTTCAAAGGCTGCGTCATGTCCGGGTTGCGGTTTATCAGGCTGTGGTGGCGGGGCTCCTTTTAATTCTAAGCATTCTGGCTGAATGATGGGCGTATCAGAAAGTATAATCATGCGCCGAATTTTATTTTCTAATTGGCGTATATTTCCCGGCCACGCATGGCTAAGCAGAGCTTTTTCTGTGGCGGGATGAAAGCTTTTGGCTTGTCCGGATTCATTGTATTTTTCCACAAAATGCTGGGCTAAAAGCATAACGTCCTGCCCGCGCTCACGTAAGGGAGGTAAGGGCACTTTAACCACGCCAATGCGGTAGTATAAATCTTCGCGAAATTCATGATTTTTCACCATGGCGCGTAAATTACAATTGGTGGCGGCAATAATACGTACATTAACTTCAATGTCTTGACGACCGCCCACACGCTGGAAAATCATTTCTTGCAAAAAGCGCAAAAGCTTCACTTGTAAGGGCAAGGGTAATTCACCAAGTTCGTCCAAAAAGAGCGTGCCATTGTGGGCAAATTCCACTTTGCCTTGTATGCGCTGAGAAGCACCCGTAAAGGCGCCTTTTTCATGCCCAAAAAATTCTGCTTCTAAAAGGTGTTCCGGAATGGCGCCGCAGTTAATGGTAATGAGTGGGCCTTTACTGCGTGAGCTCATCTGATGCACAGCTTTGGCAATAAGTTCTTTGCCTGTGCCTGACTCTCCTTCAATAAGCACTGGAGCGTCTGAAGTGGCAATGCGGCGCAAACTTTTTAATATGTCTAGCATTTTGGCATCTTGAGTTAAAATGCCTAAGTTTTCTGTGGTGTTTTGTGGTACGCTGGGCGCAGAAGAAGTGTGCAGCTCATAAAGGAAGAAGGCTCTGCGCACAATAATTTTGAGCTCTTCCAAATCAATGGGCTTACGGCAAAAATCGTAAGCCCCGCTGCGGATGGAATGCTGGGCATTATGATTGTCATGATGCCCTGTAATAACAATTATTTTACAATAAGGGTCTGCAGCTAAGAGCGCATCTAAGCAGCGAAAGCCCTCGGTGTTGCCCTCTGCATCAGGGGGCAGACCAAGGTCAAGGGTAACCACTTGTGGTTTAATTTCCCTTTGCAAGGCTAAGGCCTCTGCTACATCTTTGGCTTGATAAACCTTATATTCTTCCGCAGAAAAACCCCAATAGAGTTGGCGTAATATGTCTTCATTATCATCAATAATGAGCAAACTTTTGGTCATGGACGAAATCCTTGTGTCTGAAAGCTTAAGGTAGGGTTACTTCGTTAACAAAGCGCACCGTAAAAGTGCAACCTTCTCCAGGGCGATTTTCCACTGTAATAGTGGCGCCATGAGCTTTAAGAATTTTATGAGAATGGAAAAGGCCTATGCCCATTCCACGCTCTTTGGTGGTATTAAAAGGTTTAAATAAGCCTTTTTTGAGTACTTTTTCGTCAAGGCCGCCAGCCATATCACGTACAGCGAAGAAAGGCACTCCATCTTCTTTTCCTACGGTTACTGTAATGGCTTTGTTTTGCCCAGCTTCCAAGGCATTAAGATATAAGTTTAAGAACACCTTGGTTACTTGTTCACTATCAATGGTAACAGAAGGATTTTTGCCCATAAAAGTTATGGGAGCATCGGGTATTTGCTTGGCAATTTTTTGTGC
>CAYJPR010000124.1:0-4255 GCA_964372075.1 uncultured Desulfovibrionaceae bacterium
GATTCTTGGCATATTTTGAGAGAAATGTCTAGATAATCCTTGGGTAAAGCCTCTGCAGGTAAGTGCTCAGACCATTCAATAAGGCTGAGAGTGTCACTGTTATCAAGGGCTTCCCACACTTCTTCCGGTAAGGATTGCATACAGCGGTAGAGGTCGGCATGCACTATGGGCGGTGTGGTTTTATAGGCATTACACAAGGTAAAACTGGGGCTGGAGACTTCCGCTTCCATACCACCGGGTAAGGCTTGCACAAAGGCGCGCGTAAAGGTGGTTTTGCCGCTACCAAGGTCACCTTTAAAAAGTAAGGCTTGCACAGGCGGCTCGCCATGGGCTTGTTGTTGTGTATTCATAATTTGGGCTAGGGCCTGGGCCACGCGCAGGGTGGCGTCAAGGTCGGCTAGGGTTGTGCTACGCGTCATCAAGGTTGTATACCTCTTCTTGAAGGCTAGATTTTTGGCAACTATATAAGGAGTGCATGGCTTGCGGTATAAGCTCGGCAAGGTCGGAAGCCATATGGCCTCGTAGGGGGTAGAGTTTCTGCGCACTGAGTCCGCACTCAGCATGTACTACAGCCGCAAGGGCCGCAATGCTCAGGCTATCTACCATGGGCAAGCGCGCCGCCAAGGCCGCCATACAGCCGCAAAGTACATCTCCCGAGCCGGCAATGGCTAGGGCAGGTCTGTCGTGAGGCAAAATATAGATGGGACTTTGCCCCTGAGCTATAAGCGTGCCTGCTCCCTTTAAAAGCCAAACGCAAGGCAATTTTTGCGTAAGAGTTCGTAAAATATCGAATCTTTGCGATTGCACATCTTTGGAGCTAAGCCCTAAGAAACGCGCGGCTTCACCGGGATGCGGTGTGAGTATATCATCTTCGCGTACCAGCTTTTGTAGCTCGGCAGATTGGGCCAAAAGGGTGAGAGCGTCAGCATCTAACACGGCGCGAGGGCGCTCTGGTGTGGCTAAAAGTGTCAGCAAAAAGTCATGACTGTCTTGCCCTGTACCCATGCCAGGCCCCACAGCCAGTGCATGTATCTGGGGGAGTTTTTCAGCCAAAGAGCGTGGCATAGCAGAAGGCCATAGTTCTGGGAGCATGCTCGGCGCAGTCAGGGATAAGGTCATCATATTAGGGCAAGTATTTTTTATACTGGCGCATACGGCTTTGGGCGCCGCCGCTGTTACTAAACCCGCTCCCGTGCGCAGGGCAGAAAGTGCCGCTAAATGCGCTGCGCCGCTAAGGTCTGCTTCCTTAAGAGAGCCGCCTAGGACGAGCACATGGCCCCAAGAATTTTTATGACTCTGATTGGGTTGATGCTCGTCTAGTAAAGTAACGATTCTATTTTTCTGGATTAATCGAAATGATGCAGGGCTTTCTTCTTGCACAAGGCGAGGCATGCCAATGGAACGCACAAAAAGCTTACCCACGTGTGGCCTTGCTTGTGGCAGTATGAGGCCCGGCTTGGCGGCGGCAAAGGCCACCGTGGCGTGGGCTTCAACAGCCATAGAACTACTTGCATGGGGTAAACCGCTGTGCGCCTCACAGCCGCTGGGAATATCCAGCGCAAAAATATAACTATGCGTTTTTAGACTATTTATATGGCTAATGACCTCAGTAAAATGAGGACGCAAGGGGCCGTTAAAGCCCGTACCCAAAAGGCCGTCCACAATAATATCTGGTCTGTGCCAAGTGAGGGGGAGCTGGTTCGGTAATGTTTTCTTGCCCATATACAGCAGGCTCACGCCGCATTTTTTTGCCATGTGTATATGTTGCTTAGTGACGCCTTTATAGTGATGTAGAGGTTTTACGTGCACTACCAAGGGGCTGGCTGAGGCGTCCAAAAGATGCCGGGCAAGAGCCACTGCGTCGCCGCCATTGTTGCCTGCTCCCATGAAGAGCAAAATGCTTTTTCCATCTAGGGGGCCGCATTCTTGTTGTAGCACCGTAAAGGCTTCACGGGCGGCATTTTCCATGAGTAAGCATTCCGGTAGGCCATAGCTAAGGGCGGCTTTATCCCAATGGCGCATTTCTTGGGCGCTGGGCAAGGGGGCGCTAAGAGTTTCGGCTGCATGTCTGCCGCGAAGGGTAGGGTTCTGTTTTAGCATGGTTTTTCCAGTATGACCACGGCGCAAGCCGTGTCACGGCTATGAGAAATGCTCAGGTGGCTGTGTGTGGCGCCAAGGGCTTGCAGGGCCTCAAGGGCGGGCCCTGAAAAATGCACTTGCGGCTGACCAGAAGGCAAGCTCATTATGGATACGTGGTGCAAGCCGATGCCATTACTAAAGCCTGTACCAAGGGCCTTAACGGCGGCTTCCTTGGCGGCAAAGCGTGCCGCAATGCTATGTGCGGGAAGATTTTCCGTAAAGTTCTTGTGTCTGTTTTCTAAAGCTACCACTTCTTCAGGGCAGAGTATTTTGTGAACAAAGTGCATTCCAAAGCGATCCAGAGAATGCTTAATGCGAGAAATTTCAATTATATCAGTACCTAATCCGCAAATCATAGAGCCTTGCCATTGCTGAAAAATATGTGTAAGCTGTCGCTTCATTTATGGAATTTTTGTGTTGCAGTACTTCTGCAACCTTTTGACTGTAAACACGCCTGTTCTTCGCGTCAAGAAATATGCAACAGGTAAAATACATAACACTCTGTTAGAGGGATATATGAATCTTTGTATTGTTGGAACCGGTTATGTGGGCCTTGTAAGCGCCGCATGCTTTGCTGAAATGGGTAATACTGTTACTTGCGTGGACGTTAATCCTAAAGTTGTAGAAAGACTTAAAGCCGGTTCGGTACATATTTTTGAGCCTGGTTTAGAAGACATGGTGCAACGTAGCTATGCTGATGGTCGTTTGCGCTTTACCACTTCTTTAGAAGAAGCCTTATCCAATGCTGACCTTGCTTTCATTTGCGTAGGCACACCTTCCGGTGATGATGGCTCTTGCGATTTGAGCTATGTGGAAAAAGTTGCCAGTGATATTGGTAAATATATCCAAAAAGAAATCATCGTGGTGGATAAATCCACCGTGCCTGTAGGTACGGCGGATCGCGTACGCGCCCTTATTGAAGCTTCTTTAGTGGAGCGTCAAACTGTGATTCCCTTTGAAGTGGTTTCCAATCCTGAGTTCTTAAAAGAAGGCGATGCCATCATCGACTTCATGAAGCCAGACCGCGTGGTTATTGGTACTTCTTCGGAAAAAGCCGCCGCCACCATGCGTGAATTGTATTCTCCTTTTGCACGTACCCGCGATAAAATCATTGTTATGAGCGTGCGCAGTGCAGAAATGACCAAGTATGCCGCCAACTGCATGTTGGCTACAAAAATTTCTTTCATCAATGAAATTGCCACCATTTGCGAAAAAGTAGACGCTGACGTGCGCGATGTGCGCGTGGGTATTGGCTCTGATTCGCGCATTGGTTACCAATTTATCTACCCTGGTGTGGGCTATGGTGGCTCTTGCTTCCCCAAAGACGTAAAGGCTCTTATTCACACTGCCGGTAAAGCTGGCGTTGTGCCAGAATTGCTCAACGCTGTAGAAAGCGTCAATGCTCGCCAAAAGAAGAGCATGGCCAAGCGCATTATGGAATATTTTGCGCCTCAAGGCGGCGTGGCTGGTAAGACTCTTGCTTTGTGGGGTCTCGCATTTAAGGCCAATACCGATGATATGCGCGAAGCGGCCGCTTTAAGCATCATTAAAGAACTTACCGACGCTGGCATGAAAGTGCGCGCTTTTGATCCCGTGGCACACGAAAATGCCGCAGAGATTTTAAAGGGTAATGATTTGGTGGAAATTGTTTCTGACCAATATGAAGCTTGCCAAGACGCCGCGGCCTTATTGGTGGTAACGGAATGGAACCAATTCCGTAATCCTGACTTTGACCGCATTAAAGGTGCTTTGTCTGCTCCTATCCTTTTTGACGGACGTAACCTTTACAGCCCAGAAAACATGGGCGCCAAAGGCTTTGCGTATTTCTGCGTAGGTAGAAAGTAGTAGCTACTAAAAAATAACTTGCCAATGACGGTGTATTGACTTAAATAAATCTTCGCACCGCAATGTGCCCCGTGCCGGGGTGGTGGAATTGGTAGACACGCTAGATTCAGGTTCTAGTGCGGGCAACTGCATGGGAGTTCGAGTCTCCCCTTCGGCACCATAAGAATATCAAGGGCTTTGAAAATGGTTACATTTTCAAAGCCCTTTTCTTTTTTTCAACTAGTTATATCTTTAAAATTCTTGTGCTTACGATAGAGGGTTCACATGTACC
>CAYJPR010000125.1:0-4177 GCA_964372075.1 uncultured Desulfovibrionaceae bacterium
TATCCATAAAAATAAGGTCAAATTGGCCTTGCTCAAAGCTTTCCACCGCTTGAGCACCATGGGAGGCAAGGCTTACACTGAGGCCCATATCTCTTAGAATAGCTAAGGCTATTTCTTGATTGATTTCATTGTCTTCCACTAGGAGCACATGCAATGGAGGCAAAGTTTGCTTATTTTGAGAAGATATGTCTTTGCTTTCAATATCTTTTTCAAGACCTGACTTGGCACGTAAAGTAAAAGAGAAGGTGCTCCCTTTGCCAATCTCGCTGCACACTTCTATACGCCCGCCCAGTAAATAGGTAAGGCTTTTACTAATGGTCAGGCCAAGGCCCGTACCACCGTATTTGCGTGTGGTGGTGCCATCAGCTTGTGAGAAAGATTCAAAAATCTTAGCTTGATCTTCTGCAGCAATGCCAATGCCGGTATCTTTCACATCAACACGCAGTAGTAAGTCTTCATCTTGACGCTCCACAAGGCTTATGTGCAGATGTACCTCACCTTCAGTGGTGAATTTAATGGCATTTGAGCATAAATTTATGCATATTTGCGCAAAGCGTAGGGGGTCGCTGTTAATAATATCCGGAACGTCAGCATCCACTGTGAAGGTGAGCGTGAGCCCTTTGTTTTGGCAACGTTCTTCCAGCATATCGCGCATGGAAGCTAAAATACCTGAAATACGGAAAGTAACAGGATTTATGTCCAGCTTTTTCGCTTCAATTTTAGAAAAGTCTAAAATATCATTGATAACGCCAAGTAAGGTTTTGGCGGCTGTATCAATACGAAGTAAAAAGTTTTTTTGTTCTTCTTCGGGATTGGCTTGCAAGGCTAAATGGGTCATGCCCAAAATACCGTTCATGGGCGTACGAATTTCATGACTCATGCAGGCCAAAAAGTCACTCTTAGCCTTGGTGGCGGCCTCTGAGCGTTGTATCATTTCGCGTAAGGTGTTGACCATCTTTTCAAGGCTTAAGGCTAAATGCCCTAACTCGTCTTTGCGAGAGCTATGTAAGCTGGCGTCAAGGCAACCCTCAGTAACATTTTTAGCAAAAAGGCTGAGCTGGGCAATTTCACGCATGATGGGGATAATCAGATAAAATAAAAAGAGCATGATGGCCACAACAGCAATACCGTTGGTAAGTAGGGTTGTTTGGCGCAAAATAGCGCCTGGCTCAGACATGAAAGAAGCACGGGCCAGCGTGGCAGTATAAATATTGGTTTGCGGCACATGGTAAAAACCCATGGTGTAAGATTTACCATCAATTTCTACTGAGCAAATGCCGGCAACACTTTCTTGAATTTTATCTAACCAAGGCCCTTTGGGTAAACGCTCAGAGCCTTCGTGATAAATAGGGGTGAAATCTTTTCCCTTGAGAGCAAATATATGGGTATAAATATCTTCATGTTCCACTCCTTGCACGGCGGCATGGGCAAGTTTTTCAATTTGCAAGGAGCTTACCAAAAAACCGCCATAGCCATTGTATACCACTTCTAAAAAAATGGGCACTAAAGCTTTTTTAAGCTGGGCACTATAGTAGGCATCATGGACATAAAAACCTCCTATTTCTTTGGCTTTCGCAAAAACATTGCTGGCTTCGCCATGTTGTAAGCTACTTACTGTAGGGTTGGTACCTAAAAGAAAATCCCCTTGCTGGTTTACAAGGTAAAAAGCATTATAATATCCATAGGCTTGTAATATTCTTTGAAAAAGTAAGGTAAGGGATGTTCTTGTGACATCTTCTTTGTGTGCCGCAGTAGTATCTGCAGCATCTAGTTTTTTTTCATTCTGGGCTATGTCTTGTAGCGGAGGCAATTCAACTGATTGTAATACATTGGGTAAGGAGGCCACCATAACCATATCACGCCCAGCTTGATTAATGCTGGTGGTAATATGTTCTCCAATATTACGTGCTGTGTTTTCCAATCGTGCGTATTTGACTGTGTCTACCACAGAAGTAAAATTTTGAAATGTAAACAGCGTAGAAATAACCACGGTTATGATGACAATAACCATGATAGAGAGGGGGAGTTTTGTTCTGAGACTGAGAGAGGACTGCGTTAACCACTTCATAGGCAACCTTTGATTAAAGGCTAAAGGGATATTGCTTTTGTGACATGTACTAAATAAAAGAAATAAAGTCAAAAAAAATGTTTGTTAAGAATGTTTTATACAAAGAAAAAGTGGTTTTTTGTCCTAAATGTTCTCTTAATGAGGAAAATACGGATGTTTTTTATACAAATTTGTAATAATGCAATGTTTTTAGGCTTCATTGCATAGGCTTGCACTATGATTAAAAAAAAGCTAGCTTTAGCAACATTTTATGGAAAATCAAATAGGGGGAAGTATGAAGATAAAACAAAGTATTTTTTGTAGCAGTACGTTAATAGTTGTGTTTATTGCTATAACGTGTTCCCTTTCGTATTACTCGAGTACTGTTTTTAAGCAGTTACAAGAAGTGGATAGAAATAATGAGATTTTGCTTAATTTGGCAGCTGAGCTTAGAGAAAGTTCAGCAAACCTCACATCCCATGTGCGCAGTTATGTGGCCACTAAGGATGCCAATTTTAAATCGGCCTATGATTCCACAGTGGCCATAAGAAATGGTACAGAGCCACGCCCTAGTTCAAGTACCATTGCCCCCGGTCAAAGAATTCCTTTATTAGATTTATTACGACAATACGGTGTAAGCGCTGAAGAATTTGCCCTTTTGGAAGAAGGGAATAATTTATCAAATACCTTGGTGAAGCTAGAAGTTTCTGCCATGAATGCCATTGAAGGTAAGGGGGAGTATAGTTCACCTGATCAAGCTTTGGCCATGGAACTGGTTTTTGGGCAAGCGTATCAAAATCAAGCGCAAAGAATTATGGAGCCCATTAATAATTTCTTTTTCACGCTAACCAAAAGAACCCACCTTTTAGCGGCAGAAATTGAAGAAAAATTTGAAAAAAGCGTTCTTATTTCCATTATTTTTTCTCTTTTAACCTTAATTACTTCTTGTATTGTCTTTTTCAGCATTTATAAGCAGGTGGTGATGCCCATTATTGAAACCACCCATGTGGCAAAGTATGTAGCTGACGGTAATCTTACCCTCAAATCTGAACAAGATGCGCAATTTACTGCCATGGCAGGGCGTAAAAATGAAATTGCTGACTTGGTAAATGCCTTAAAGACCATGATCGGCAATCTTGCAAAAATGGTGCATGAGTCAGATGAAAAAACAAAGCAAGCTCATGTTGCCATGGATCAAGCTCGTGAAGCTACACAAGCTGCCGAGCAAGCCGCAAAGCAAGCTGCTACGGCCCGTAGCCAGGGACTATACGATGCGGCCACTCGGTTAGAGGGCATTGTAAATGCTATTTCTACCGCTTCTACACAACTCTCTGCACAAATTGAAATTTCCAATCAAGGTGCCGATGAACAATCTGCACGCATGACAGAAACAGCTGCAGCTATGGATGAAATGAATAGCACGGTTTTAGAAGTTGCCAGAAATTCCAGTATGAGTGCAAAAATTGCTGATAGCACTAAGGAAAGAGCTATTAACGGGGCAAAAATTACACAAAAATGCCAAATGTCCATGGAATATGTGAAGGATGAATCTTTAAAGCTACGCCAAAATATGAGCGAATTGGCAAGCCATGCGCAATCTATCAGCGCCATTATGAGCGTTATTTCTGATATTGCAGACCAAACTAACCTTTTAGCTTTAAATGCAGCCATTGAAGCGGCAAGGGCCGGAGAGGCGGGGCGTGGCTTTGCTGTTGTGGCCGATGAAGTGCGTAAATTGGCAGAAAAAACCATAGCCTCTACCACAGATGTGGCCAATGCCATTAACGCTATTCAGCTAAGCACAGAAGTGAATGTAAAACAAGTGGATGCAGCTGTGGCGCGCATTGAAGAAGCCACAGAACTTGCCGTGGAAGGTGGTCAGGCCTTACAAATGATTTTAGAAATGGCAGAGCAAAGCGCAGATGGTATTCGTGCCATAGCCACTGCCAGCGAAGAGCAATCAGCCACTTCAGATGAAGTTGCAAGGTCTATCTCAACTGTGTCCGGCATTGCAGACACCACGGTGCAATCCATGGCTGAAGCCACACAAGCCATAGTGTCCTTATCGGAGCAAGCTCACGAGCTTTCTGCCTTGGTGGAAAGCCTTAAGAATGATTCGTAAGAATAGAA
>CAYJPR010000126.1:0-4138 GCA_964372075.1 uncultured Desulfovibrionaceae bacterium
TCTGGGGACCCCGGTATTTTAGCCATGGCGGGGCTCTTATTTGAGCTAAAAGCCCGAGATGCGGCCTTTGCCGAGGTGGAGATTACGGTTCTTCCGGGTATAACAGCGGCCAGCCTTGCGGCGGCAAGCTTGGGGGCACCTTTGCAAAATGGTTTTTCCTTGGTGAGTCTCTCAGATTTGCTTGTTCCGGCAGATGAAGTGCGTCAAAATGTACGCGCTGTGGCGACTTCGGCCTTGCCTGTGGTTTTGTATAATCCCGCCGGTAAAAAGCGCCGCGCCCTTTTAGGAGAGGCCTTGCAAATATTTATGACTGAACGCGGTGGAGATGTTTTATGCGCCTATGTGCGCCATGCAGGCCGCCCGCAAGAAGAAAAATGGCTAGGGAAATTAAAGGACTTTCCTGAACATGAGGTGGATATGTCTACCCTTGTGCTCATAGGCAGTGCACGTACTTTGCAAGATGGACAAAAACTGTACGAAGCCCGTGGTTATGCGGATAAATATTTATAAATGATACAGATACAAAGTACATATGGCTTTTGCTTAGCCGCGCCGCGCTCAGGAGAGGGGAAAACGACCCTTGCCATGGGGCTTATGCGCGCCTTTACGCGCCGCGGTATGGTGGTGCAAGGTTTTAAGTGCGGCCCTGATTATGTGGACCCTACCTTTCACAGCGAAGCCACAGGGCGCACGTCCTATAATATGGACACGTGGATGATGGGCCCTGCTGGGGTGCAAGCTTTATGGCGCCAAGGTATGCAAGATGCGCAGCTGGGGATATGTGAAGGTGTTATGGGGCTTTTTGATGGGCGCCCTGTGCACAGTCTGGAAGGCAGCACAGCCCATGTGGCTAAGGTGCTTAACCTTCCGGTGATTTTAGTGTTCACGGCGCGAGGCATGGCGGCTTCGGCGGCGGCACTGGTGCGCGGCTTTCATGAGCAAGCCAAAGATCATAGCATAAACCTTGTGGGCTGCATAGCTAACCATGTGGGCAGTGAACGCCATGTGGATATTTTGCGCGAGGTCTTAAGCGTACAGAATTTACCGCCGCTCTTGGGGGCTGTACCGCGTAAGGCTTTATGGACTTTGCCGGAAAGACAATTGGGCCTTGTGCCGCAACAGGAAGTTGCTCAAAAAGAAGTGATTTCAAAGGAAAGAATTCCGTCTGCTTTATATGCAGATACAGGCAAGGTTCAGGCCACGCAAGCATGGTATGATGCCATGGCTCAGGAGTTGGAACAATGCTGTGATCTAGATGCTCTTGCCGAGCTTTGCAAGATAGAGATTGCACAGCCGGAAGAAATATCATTAAAGAGTGAATTTCCCACAAAAAAACTTGCCATAGCCAAAGACCATGCCTTTTGCTTTTATTATGCTGAAAATGAAAAATATTTAGAAAGCTTAGGCTATGAGCTTATACCTTTTTCTCCCTTGTATGATGCGCATTTGCCGGAGGGCGTGCAGGCTGTGTATTTGGGGGGAGGCTATCCTGAGGTCTTTGCCAAGGAATTGTCGGCTAATGCTTCCATGCGAGCCAGTATTAAGGCTTTTGCAGAAAATAACGGTGAAATATATGCCGAATGCGGCGGCTATATGTATTTATGTTCGCAACTGTTAACGCCTTGTGATGTAGGAAGTTCCACTCTTCTAGAAGAGTGGAATGATACTATGCAAGCATGGGACATGTGCAATGTTCTTAAAGCCACAGCCACCATGGGTACACGTCTTCAGGCTTTGGGCTATAGACAGGTAAAACTTTTAAGCAAGGCGCCCTTGGGGCTTGGTATGGAAGTTTTACGTGGGCATGAATTTCACTGGTCACATATTGAGCATCATGCAGAGTATAAGCCCTTATATGCCGTTGAGGTGAGAGATACCGTACAAAATCAGGGTGTCATATATAAAAATGTTAAGGCAGGCTATGTGCATTTGTATTGGGGGAGAGGGCGCTATGAAGGCTAAAACTCCAGCGCTTATGTTGCAAGGCACCAGTTCCAATGCAGGGAAAAGTGTTTTAGCGGCGGCATTTTGTCGCATTTTTCAGCAAGATGGTTATGCCGTGGCTCCTTTTAAGGCGCAGAATATGTCTTTGCATTCAGGTGTCACGGTGCTGGGGCAAGAGATGGGACGGGCGCAAATTGTGCAGGCTCAGGCCGCTCGCGTTACGCCTGATGCGCGTATGAATCCTGTACTATTGAAACCGCATTCCGATACGGGCTCGCAAGTGGTGGTGCTGGGTAAAGCGCTGGGGCATATGCGCGTAAAGGAATATTTTGCCAAAAAAAAGGAACTTTGGCACACGGTGGCAGAGGCCTATGACGCCCTTGCTCAAGAATATGATGTCATGGTGCTGGAAGGGGCCGGAAGCCCGGCGGAAATTAATCTTAAAGAGCATGATATTGTAAATATGCGCATGGCGGCCCACGCTGAGGCGGCTGTGCTATTGGTGGGAGATATTGATCGCGGCGGCGTATATGCTTCTTTTTTGGGCACATGGCATACCTTTACCGAGGCGGAGAAAAAATTACTCACGGGCTATGTGGTCAATAGGTTTCGCGGTGATGCCAGTTATTTAGATTCTGCCCATGACTATATGCTGGAAAAAACACAAGTGCCGGTGTTGGGCGTTATTCCGCATATGCATGATCTTGGTATACCCGAAGAAGATATGGCCGGCTGTATATGGTCGGGTATGGATACTGTGTCCCAGGGCAATACCCATGTGAACGGTACAGAAGAAGATTCTTTGCATTCCTCACAGCTTTTAGACGTGGGGGTTATACTTTTACGTCATATGTCCAATTATACAGACATGGCGCCCTTGCAAATGGAAAAAGATGTTTGTTTGCGCCCCATAAGCTCTGTGCAAGATTTTGGTACGCCGCATGTGGTGATTATTCCCGGCTCTAAATCTGTGGTGGCAGACTTAGAGCTTTTGCGAGAAAATGGACTGGCGCAAAAAATTTTAGAGCATGCCGCACAGAATAAATGGATTTTTGGCATTTGCGGCGGCTTGCAAATGCTGGGTAAGGAAATTCATGATCCTTATGGTGTAGAAAAAAGTCTTGATGGTGCCCCAGATTCTCAAGGCTCGCATATGTATGCAGGGCTGGGTATTTTGGATATTTGCTCCACTTTTGCAGAACAAAAAACTCTATTGCAGGTGAGCAAGGCGCAAACGCCTTTGGGAGTACAGGCTCACGGCTATGAAATTCATCATGGCAAAAGTTGGCATACTAGCCCCATGGAAGGTTTTTTTTACCGTGAGGTACTAAGTAGTGAGGCCCTAGGTAGTGTGGCCCTAGGTAGTGTGGGCAGTTCGGGCAGTTCCGTGGACAAAAACTCGGAAAGTACCATTTGCGGGTATGCTCAAGGAACATGTTATGCCACCTACTTACATGGTATTTTTGATGATGATACTTTTCGCCGCGTTTTTATAAACCAGATGCGTATGCAGGTGAATTTACCTGTGAGTGCGGAGCAAGGCGCTGTGTATAATTTAGAAAAAGCCCTAGATCGTTTGGCAGATGTGGTGCGCAAAAGCTGCGATATGTCCGCTATTTATGCCGCCATGGGGCTGAAATAATATGTATATGCAGGAAATGGCGGTGCTGCTCCTGGCCCTTGGCATAGATTATGTGCTGGGAGACCCTCGCACTGTGTGGCATCCTGTGCGTCTTATGGGCAATGGAGGCTATGCACTGGAAAAGAGATTACGCCAGCCGCATCTTTATGAGAATATAAACTCTGGCACGGCGCCGGATGCTACAGCGCAGAGACAAAAGAAAGCACTTTTTTGGCGCGGGGCTGTGGCTTGGTTTTGCGTGGTGGCAAGCTCTTTAGTGGTGACCTTTGCTTTTTTGCATATGGCGCTTTTGCTAGGCACAGCTTTGGGCCTTGGGCAAAGTGGGCTTTTTGTCTGCACAGCTCTTAGTATTGCCTTTTGTCTTGCGCCTAAAAGTTTAGCCGAGCATACACAGCATATTATGCTTCCCTTGGCCCGTGGAAATCTGGCGCAGGCCCGTCTTGCCTTAAGCATGATTGTGGGGCGTGATGTGCAAAGTCTTGATGCGTATGCCATAGCCAGAGCCGGCATCGAAAGTGTGGGGGAAAATGTGGTGGATGGTGTGCTGGCTAC
>CAYJPR010000127.1:0-4091 GCA_964372075.1 uncultured Desulfovibrionaceae bacterium
GGCTTATCTATTTGCGCCAGCATACCGGCACAAAAATGCGAAACCAATTGACTATCCACATTCTTCAGCTCTTTGGGGCTAAAGGAAGAAGTCAACACCACGCGGCTACCTTGCGCTTGCAAAGATTTAATGGTGGCAAGGGCTTCGTTTTGCGTTTTTTCTTTGCCTTGAAAAAGATGTACATCTTCCAATAAGAGCATGTCTAAACCGCGTAAAGAAGACTTAAATTCGTCCATTTGGCTATTGCGCGCGGCACGTACAAAATGCGAAGTAAAATCTTCTGCCGTCAAATAGCCCACGCGTGCACTGCCATTATCTCTGGCTAAATTTTGTCCAATGGCATGAATAAGGTGCGTCTTGCCAAGGCCAGAAGTAGAGCTTACAAAAAGTGTCTCAATGGAAGAAGAAGCGCGGCAAATATCTTGCGCAGCAGCTGCCGCCACAGAATTGGTGGGGCCCACCACAAAATCTTGAAAATCATAACGCCAACGCACGCGAGTAAGCGGGCTTTGCGCGGCAAGAGGTAAGGAGACCTGCATATCTTGCCCATGTACTACGGGCCCAGAGTCCATAATGGGAGAAGTTGTGCGCACTCTTGGCGTAGCACGCCTTGATGAAGGGCTTATGCCTTCTACAAGGCTAGCACGGCTCACAGATTGGGTGTTGGAAGAAGCTATTTTCTCAGCCTGTTCTTTTTCGCGTACGCTAAAAGAAAGCTGTATGGCGTCTTCGCATACATCTAAAACCTTGGCACATGCCATGCGTATAGCTACTGAAAAATGACGCTCAAGCCATGAAGATACATAGCTACTTGCTGTAAATATTTGTACGGTATTATCCTCTATATGTGCTGTTAGAGGAGAAATCCATACCTTATAATCACCAGATTTAAGCGTTTTTTGTAGGTTCTCGCAAACTATTTCCCATTTCGTTGTCATGAGGCGTTTCTAGCAAAAATACGAACATCTCAGCAATGGCAATTTCCCCAAGTTCCTCTCTTCTATTTCCCCCAATAGCTAAGCTACGTACTATAGATATAACTAGCAAAAATTAAAGAGTAAAAATATTGTTAATGATTTTTCCTCTCTCACAATGTCCTTTGTCTACAAGGCTTTTTTTTTGAAAAATATTTATCTTGCACTTATTTTTTTCCAACTTATCCACAGCCAGATAGATACTTAGCTCTTTTTAGCTTCGAATTACTCTAAATTTTAAAAAATATCCTAGCGCTAGCAATTCAAGCGTTTAGCGCAAGTCAAGTTTTTTTTAGAAAATTTCCTTGCGCAGAGTGCAAAGTTTTTTTCTCTATTTTTACTTTTTTTTCAGCTTAAGCCTTAAGGCATCTGTGAACGAGCCGATAAGACTTGCATAGGGGAATATGCTCTACACATACTCATTGCCGTCACAATGAGTTGCATAAACTTCTTTGAGTGGTGCACTCATAAAACACACCGGACACTCCCGTCTGGAGGGCATGTTGTAAATATTGCAACATGCCCTTTGTGTTTTTTAGCGAGTATCTCTTCCCTTTTTCTTCACATTTTTCCTTTTCTGTTTTCCTTCTCTTTTTTGGGCTCAAAAAATCTTTGGCAAAAAGCCTCGATGATGGCATACTGCAAGCATGACACAAAAACAGCATGAACATCCCCTAGCATCCCTGCCTTGGCTCAACTTTTCCGAGTCAGAGCCCGTGGATGCCAAACCATGTATTCCCAACGACGAAGCTTGCTTTGAACTGTGGGACACTTATAACATGCTTGATAATATACGTGCCCACTCTTTGCTTGTGGCAGACTTTGCTACGGCGCTAGCCCAATTGGCTGTGGAAAAAGGCCACCCTGTTTGCGTGCCTTCCATTCGCGCCAGTGCTCTTTTGCACGATATTGCCAAAAGCTATACCATTTGCCATGGCGGCAGCCACGCTCAAATGGGAGCTTCCTTTGTTATTCAGCACACAGGCAATAGACAGATTGCACAAGGGGTAGCCATGCACGTTCATTGGCCTTGGGATATCCCCAAAAACGTTTGCTCATTGCCTTTCTTCATTATATATGCCGACAAGCGCGTTATGCATGATAATTGCGTTACCTTGAAAACACGCTACAAAGACTTACTCAAGCGCTACGGCACCAATGAGCTACATAAGAAAAATATTCGTCTGTCCTATGAACAAGGACGTAACATTGAAAAGGCGCTCTCAGCGCTCTTGGAGTGTAATTTACATGCGCATACTTTTGATAGCGGGCGGCTGGTCAAGCGAGCGTGAGGTTTCCCTTAGCGGCGCCAATGCCATTGCTACTGCACTTACAGAAAACGGCCATAGTGTCACCTTTTTTGACCTTTCCCTCAACTTTGATTCCCTGCTTAGCACTGCCAAAGAGCATGACTTTGCCTTCATAAACTTACACGGCGCGCCTGGCGAGGACGGCCTTGTACAAGCCATGCTAGATACTGTAGGCATCCCCTACCAAGGTAGCGGTGCCAGTGCCTCTTTCCTAGCGCTCAACAAAGCCGCCACTAAGCAAATGTATAGACTGGCAGACATTCCCACCCCAGATTGGGAATTTCTCCCAGAACTGCCGCCTCTCACTTGGCAGCCAGCGCTCCCCTATCCCATTTTTGCCAAAAGCAATACCGGAGGCTCTTCCCTTCTGCTCTTTTGTTGCCAAAATGAAGGTGAGCTCAAAGAAGCCATCAAAAAGATTTTTACCGCCGGAGCAGAAGTTCTCCTAGAAACCAGCATAGACGGCTTAGAAACCACTTGTGGAGTTCTAGGTACAAAAGCCCTCCCCCCCATCCTCATACGCCCCATTGCCGGTGAATTCTTCGACTATACCAGCAAGTACACCAAAGGAGCCGCAGAAGAAATCTGCCCAGCACCTCTAGCGCCAGAGCTTAATGCCAGACTAGAAGAGCTAGCGCTCAAAGCTCATACCTGTCTTGGGCTTTCAGGTTACAGCCGAACTGATTTTAGAATCACGCCTGACGGGCGCATCTTTACCCTTGAAACCAACACCCTGCCCGGTATGACAGCCACAAGCCTTGTGCCTCAAGAAGCTAAAGCCATAGGCTTAAAATTCGGTGAATTATTAGAAAATCTGATTGAGCTTGGTATACAAAGGTTTTACCCTAAGTAGCATTGACTTCCTATGGACAGTTGTTTATGGTTTTGTACGATTATGTAGATTAATTCTAAGGGGTGTTTATGTTATCAGATAAAGTCGTTTTACTAGGGCAGGCTGTGGCCATTGCTGAGCATGCTGACATAGCACAAGTTAAGCTCTTGGAATTTCTCAAAGGCAATACACTTGAAAACGGTTGTACGCTTTCCATTTTAAGCAAAAGTACTAAGAATTCTCAAAACTACTTAGTCTATGAAATTTGGGAAAGTAGAAAAGCTTGGCATGATCACTTACAATCACCCAATGTTGAAGAATTCTATAGAGAATCCAAGAAATTTTTCTCAGACATTCAATTCACTCTACATAACCCTTTTATAGAGACCTTAAACGTGTGCAAATATGTACATATAAAAGCATATGAAAATAGCCTCATAGCTTTTGGCACAATCCTAGCGCAACCTGGCAAAGAACATGAAACCCGCCAAGATGTCACAGCTTGCATTACCCAAAATAAAGAAGAAAAAGGGTGTCTATATAGTGCCCTGCACATAGAACAGAATAATGCTCGCCAATTTATGGGTTATGAAATTTGGGAAAATAAAATGGCATGGATACAGCATCTACAAAAAACTCATGTGACTACCATGACAGAAAAATTACCACATATCGCAGAAAGCTCCATAATTGAAACGTACACTGTAATTCCTTTGCTGTAGTTTCTTTTTACTATACCTATCACGCCCAGCATTCCACAATCCTTAAATTGCATCTTCTACATATTTTGATTTGGTGAGGGGACTTTTTGTAAAAAGCCCCCTTTCCAAACCGCTTTGCTCACTATTGTTGTAAAGACTATCCACGCAATCTAAGCCCACCGTCCCGAGAGGGTAGTTTTTTACGTAATGCGTAGCATGCGCAAAAATCGACCCAAAGGGCGCGAAGCGTAGCCGTTGGCGCTTTAGCGCCTTA
>CAYJPR010000128.1:0-4038 GCA_964372075.1 uncultured Desulfovibrionaceae bacterium
TTATTTGCCTTAAGCTTATGAATAAGCGCCGTAAACACAGGGCGTTTTTCCAGCGTCCACGAAGGCGCAAGGCACTCCCCCGGCGCCGGATCTCCCGTTAAGCGATGCATAACCATGCTGGAAGGAATAATGGGTAAGGCTTCAGCCAGCATATCCACATAGGCTTCCATGGTGATGGGGGTGTAGCGCCCTTCTTTAAACCAATGTTCCAAGGGGCTGTCGTAGCACACAAAGAGGCTGTGAATTTTAAGGCCGGCAAGGGGTAGGCTTAAGGCCCAGCGAACGGTAGCCATAAAGTCTTCGTGGTTCTCGCCGGGTAGGCCTGCCATAAGGTGCCCGCAGACCTTTAATCCGCGCTCCGCAGCCATATATATGGCTTTTTCAGAATCTTGCACCGTGTGGCGGCGCGCAATGCGTTGTAAGGTGGCTTCATGGCACGATTGCAAGCCGTATTCAATCCACACATGAGGCAGTTCACACTGAGCCAAAATATCGAGTTTTTCAGCGTCAACGCAGTCAGGACGCGTGCCCACAGCAAGGCCCACATTGCCTTCCAGTGCTTGCACAGAGTGAACGAGCTTGAGAAGATTTTCTTTTGGCCCGTAGGTATTGGAAAAAGATTGAAAATAGGCTAAGAAATCCCTGTCTGCATCGGTTTTTTGGTATTTATTTTCCCAAACGTGCCATTGGTCGGCAATGCTCAGGCCGTTTTGCAAGAGGCCGGAGCCAGCTCCTTGGGCATTACAAAACACGCACCCCCCTGTGGCAAGGGTGCCGTCGCGATTGGGACAAGAGGCCCCTGCATCCAGTGGAATTTTTTGCACTCGTTTGCCGTGATTACGGCGAAAATATGTGCCTAAAGTTTGCCAAAGCATCATAATAAAACTCTTTTTTTTAGCTAGTCCCGTATGGGTAAGGCGCAACAGTGTAAGGCAAAATTTTTGAACTTTCAAGATAGTAATTGACTTTATACGTATTTTGGCAAACAGTAGGCAGTCTATAGAACCATACAAGCCCTAGGGCTGTGATTAAAATATAAGGTGAGTTGAATTCATGGCGAAATTTTTAGATTCTTTTCTAGGTGTTTTTTCCAATGACCTAGCCATTGACCTTGGCACTGCCAATACCTGTGTGTACGTAAAAGGCCAAGGTATTGTGTTGCGCGAGCCTTCTGTGGTGGCGGTAAAAAAAGACGGTCGTGGTAATAATGTGGTGCTGGCCGTGGGCCATGATGCCAAGAGAATGCTTGGGCGTACTCCCGGAAATATTTCAGCCATTCGTCCTATGAAAGACGGTGTTATTGCAGACTTTGAAGTGACAGAAGCCATGCTACGTCACTTTATCAGTAAGGTGCATAATTCGCGTCATTTGGTTCGTCCCCGCATTATTGTTTGTGTGCCCACAGGTATTACACAGGTGGAAAAGCGCGCTGTAAAAGAATCTGCTCAATCTGCCGGCGCTCGCGAAGTCTATCTCATTGAAGAGCCCATGGCAGCAGCCATTGGCGCTAATTTGCCCATCCAAGAACCTACCTCCAACATGGTGGTAGACATTGGCGGCGGTACCACAGAAGTGGCCATCATTTCTTTATCCGGTATTGTGTATTCGCGTTCTGTGCGCGTGGGCGGCGATAAGATGGATGAATCCATCATGACGCATGTGCGCCGTAAGTATAGTATGCTTATTGGTGAGTCTTCTGCCGAAGAAATTAAGGTGAAAATTGCTTCTGCCTATCCTATGGATCCTGAGCAACAAATTGAAGTGAAAGGCCGCGACCTTGTGACCGGTATTCCGCAAAATATTATTATTACTTCTGAAGAAGTGCGCAAAGCCATTGCCGAGCAAGTGGAAGGCATTGTGCAGGCTGTACGTATGGCCCTTGAGCAAACTCCCCCTGAATTGGCGGCAGATATTGTGGATAGAGGCATAGTGCTTACAGGTGGCGGCGCCTTATTACGCGGCCTTGATCAGCTCTTGCGCGAAGAAACTTCTTTGCCCATTACGGTGGTGGAAGATCCTTTATCCACAGTGGTTATGGGTACAGGTAAGGCCCTTGATAGCATAGATATTCTCAAAGAAGTGTGCATTGATTAAGTAAGCATTTTTTTGCCTCGCACTTTATGTGGAATGTTTCCCAAGAAAATGCCGTCACAGGCATTTTCTTATTTAAAAGCCCTACAAAAGGATGTCATAAACCGTGAGTTCCAGACGGTATATAGTTCTCTCCATCATCATGCTCTTTCTCTTTTTAGGCATGCATACTTGGAATCAGCGCACAGGCATATTAGATACGTTGGCTACTCACGTGGGCTTAGAATTGGTGGGCGGCGTGCTTAAGCCCATGGTGAGCCTTAATGCCACTGTGTCTGATGTGTGGGAAAATTATGTGGAATTAGTGGGCGTGCGTGAAGAAAACGAGCGCCTTAAAGCTGATCTTCTCTCTATTCAATCTCAGCTTGTGGCCGCCGATGAAGATAGGGCCGAGGTACGTCGCTTACGTGCCTTACTTTCTTTGCCTGTGGATAGAAGCTGGCGCCCTGTGGGGGCACGCATCTTAGCTGGGCGTCTTGGCCCCAATTCTGCTTTAGAAACGGTTATTTTAAGCCGTGGCTATATTACCGGCGGCTCTCCCGGTACGCCCATTATGACCAATATAGGCTTGGTGGGGCGCATTTTGCGCGCATCAGCCCACGCCTCCACAGCTCTTTTGCTTACAGACCCTGGCTCACGTATTGCTGTGCTTAGTCAAAAATCTCGCATTGGCGGTATTCTTACAGGGCGTGGTGGGCGTGAAGATTTGGAAATGCGCTTTGTGGTTCATAATGCTCCCATTGAAGAAGGGGAGCTGCTCGTAACTTCCGGTCTGGATGGGGTATACCCTAAAGGCTTGCCGGTGGCGCGTATTGCCAAGGTGGAAGTTTCCGGCTATTCGCCCTTTAAGACGGTGTACGCTCAGCCCTTGGTGGATGCTGGGCATGTGGAAGAAGTGCTTTTGCTGGAGCCCACGGGCTTAGAGCCCATGCCGGAAATTCCTGCTTCTGACTTTATGGGGCCGCCTTCCTTTGAGCAAAAACATATGCTGGATGAGCAATTTGCCAAGGAAAAAGCCGCCAAAGAAGCCGCGAGGCAAGATTTTTTACAAAATTTTGTAGGGCCTAAACTCCCCGAGCTTCCTGCATCTCCTAAAAAAGAAAAAAAACAACAGCGTTCTTTTTATGAGGGGAGGGGGCTGGCATGAATATTCGTGCGGGCATCTGGTGGGCCTTCTTTTTTCCTATAGCCATCATTATACAAGCCTTGGTGCCGGCGCTGGACGCTTTGCTCATAGGGCTTATCTTAATACTACAAGAACGCAGGTATAAAAGTTTACTTTGGCTTTTGCCCTTGCTGATTTTTTTGCAAGAGGGTATTGGCTCACGTGCTTTTGGCGGTATGATTATGTGGTATTTTATGATTATTTTACTCTTTGCCGTGGGGCGTTGGCTCTTTGAAGTGCAAAATATTCTTTTTGTTTTACTTATAAGCGTCTGCTTGGGCGCCTTACATTTTGCCCTGGTTTTTTTATTGGCACCCTTGCAAGATTTAACGGTAAATATTCCCCTATTAACGCATGAAGCCTTGGTGCAAGCAGCCTTTGTGCCCTTTGCATGGTATATTGCGGCCTTTACCAGAAAATGGACCTATACCCATGACGATGCCATCTAATTTATCTCCCAAAAAAGAAAGCAAGTTTCGCAGCTGGCTAAAAATTCCTGTGGAAACAGAAGCGTATCAAGCTCCTCGTTCCGGTATGTTTTTATTGCAGGGGCTTGTGGCTTTATTCTTCTTGGTTTTTGTGGTGCGCTTTTGGTATTTGCAAGTACATAAAGGGGAGTCTTATGCCGAAAGAGCTCAGCTAAACCGTATGCGCGAAGAGCGTATATTGGCTCCACGCGGTCTGATTATGGATAGTAAGGGCGTTATTTTAGCGGATAATATTCTCACCTATGGTCTGAGTATTGTACGCGAAGATGTGGTGGATTTACCTGCTACCTTGGC
>CAYJPR010000129.1:0-4007 GCA_964372075.1 uncultured Desulfovibrionaceae bacterium
AAAGCCTTACGCAACATATCTGCACCAATGGGCTTAGCCACATGATCATCCATGCCCGCTTCTTGGCATGACTGTCTATCTTCCTGCATCACATTGGCCGTCATGGCAATAATGGGCATGGTCTTAAAACGCGCATCATCCAAAGCACGTATGGCCTTGGTGGCATCTAGGCCATTCATTATAGGCATTTGCAAATCCATAAAAATAAGATCATACACCTTAGCCTGCGCAGCTTGAACAGCTTCCTGACCATTATTGGCAAAATCTAAATCCAGCTCATATTCTTCCAGCATGGCTGCAGCAATTTCTTGATTAATAAAATTATCTTCTGCCACAAGCACAGATTTACCTTTAATACTTTCTAATAAAGCGGCTTCTCTATCTTGCTCTAACTGTATATCCTGTACAGAATTTTTAGGCTGTAAATGCTTTATTTCTTCTGCGTTGGCCTTTCGCACAGGGAATGTGCATGTAAAGGTGCTTCCCATGCCCAGTTCTGATTGCAAAGAGATATCTCCGCCCATGAGCTGCATAATTCGCTGGGAAATAACAAGACCTAACCCCGTACCGCCAAATTTGCGTGAGGTGGAAGTATCCGCCTGAGTAAAAGGCTTAAAGAGATTGTACGCTTGTTCCTGAGAAAGACCTATACCGCTGTCGCGTACACTGCATTGCAAGAGAAGATGTTCCTCGTCAATGTGATCAGCCACAGACACATGCAAAGCAATAGTCCCTTTCTCTGTAAATTTAATGGCATTACTTAAGAGATTCAGTAAGACTTGATTAAGCCTTTCCCCATCACCCATAACAAACACAGGCACATCTTCCTCTGTGGTATGAATAAATTCTAAGCCCTTATCTTGCGCACTAAAAGCCATAATGCTGTACACGGCATCCATATTGGCATGCAAATTAAATGCTGTGTATTCTAAATCCATTTTATTGGCTTCAATTTTAGAAAAATCTAAAATATCATTAATAATGCGCAAAAGCCCCTTGGCGGAAATGGTAATCTTATCTATATAGTTTAATTGAGTTTGATGTAAATTTGTCTTATCAAAGACTTGCAAAAAGCCCAGTACAGCATTCATGGGAGTGCGTATTTCATGGCTCATGGTGGCCAAAAAGTCGCTTTTTGCTCTTGTGGCTGCTTCAGCAGCATCTTTAGCATTCATCAATTCTTTTTGCACATTATGAATGGCTGTAACATCATGAGCCCAGACCATAATATACCATTGCCCATGCCACGTGGTGCCCATGGTACTTACCAGTAACTGACGCTCTTCACCGTGAGCATCCAGCACAGATATGGGATAGTCATGCACATCGATGCCATTTTCCACTTGTTCGCTAATAATGCGCACATCATGCTCTAAATTCAGATCCTTTAAAGGTACTGATTTTCCCACTTCAAGCCCCAGCATTTGCTGCATGGCTGGGTTACAATATTCCACCATATTTTCATGTTCATAAAAGAAGCCCGCTGGAGAGCTATCTAAAATTTGATGCATGCGATGAATTTCGCCTTCTAATTGCTTTTGTAAGCGTAAGGTATCTGTAATATCAATACTTAAATTCACTGCATATTTTACTTCATTATCATCATTGAACACAGGTCGTTGCATATTTTTAAAGACGCTTTCCTGACCATCTGCACGTATAAAGCTAAATGTACTTTCATTATTAACACCATGCTGTAAAACAGATGAAATCATTTGTACTTGCTTTATAAAAGTTTGAGCCTCCATACCACAAAGTATTCCCTCACGAATCTCGTCTATGGAATCTACGCCCAAAATATCCATGGCCACCTTATTTGCAAGGCGCAAACCATCAGTAGAGTGCACCATAAGAGCATGAGGTAAGGCATTAATAATTTGCTGTAACTCCGCGTTTTGTGTTTTTACCGAGTGCATTTCACTGCTAGCCTTATATACCGAGATATCTGTACCCAGTAATAAATGCATGGAGCCTTCGCGTACATGAGGCATGACAGTGCATTGCATATGAAAAGAGTTTTGCTGCGGAGGCGTCATGGTAAGCACAAAAGGTAAGCGCCCTTGCAAATGCGCTTGTAATTGATCTGCTGTCACCCCTTGCGCATAATCCAGCAATGGCATAGGCTCATGTGGGGCCTTCCAGCCCAATTGCTCATAAAAGTAATCGTTGGCACTGTGAACAAAGCCGGCATCATCCACATAAAAATAAAAAATGCCATTGGTATTAGCCACAGCAAGGGAAAAGTTTTTATAACGCGCAAAAGCCTTACCTACTCTATACAAATAAAGCACGCAAAAAATCAACGCGGCTAGGGTACACAGGGCAAATCCAATAAACAAATATAAAATATTATTTACTTTTTGCACAGTCAAATGGCTAGGACTCACCCCCACTACCATCCATCCTGTCTTACCTATGGCATCCACAGAAACAAAACTCCCCACACCGTCCACCAATAATGGCCGTGGTGAATTTTCGTAGGCTTCCATGAAGGCCAGCACATCTCCAGCTGGGTCTATCTCATTTTCAAGATACAGTTGAGCCCAAAAAGAATGGGTACTCACATGGCCCTGACGAATCCATCCGCCATCTCTATCCACAAAAATAAGCTCTCCATCTGCACCGGAATCTTGGCTAATTCCGTGCAAAAAGCGAGGACTAGATACTTCTTCCAAAGCCACCAGCACAGAGATAACTTTATGCTCACTGTCAAAAATAGGAACAGCGTGGGCCAGTACATACGTTGCGTAATCATCCACTTCTATGAGGTAAGAAGTATTGGCAGTGCCCTCAAGAGCTTTTTGAAAGTAGGGGCGTCTCTTTATGGAGTAGCGCAAACCATTAATAGCTTGAGCATTTCCTTCCACATCCACCACATACATATCGTACCAATTATTCTTTTTAATCACTTCTCGTAAATACGCGAATATTTCTTTTCTATTTTTTTCTCTATTTTGTAGAAGAGGATTATGCGCTGCGCTTTGAAGATTACTCATGGTTTCAGCTAAAGACTCTTCTGCCACTGCAGCAGCATGGGCACCCACTTGGTGCATGGACTCTTGCACTGTTTCAAAAAGAACCGCTTCCATGCGCCACATATAGTACAATCCCACCACAACTATAAGTAAGGGCATAAGACATAGAAACAAAATCACATGCTTTACATTAGAGGGCTCTTTACTTCTTGAAAACATATACGCACCGCCATAAGTCTTAAAATACCATGAAAAGGTATAAAAGGTTGTAAAACACCATTTAATACAAAAAAGTACTTAATATCTTAGTGTTATTTCAAAGACACCCTACGACAAATTATACCCCAAAGCAAGCTCACATTTTTTGCCTTGCAAGGGGAATTTTCCCTTGCAGATTAGCTCAATATGGCATAGTACAAAGTGAATTATTTTAAACTTTACATATAAATAGCACATACAATCTAGGTTATTATTATCCATGACGCACAGTACTACACAAACTCTCCATGCCCCGCAACCAAAGCGTAAAAGAAAGCATAATTTGCATTCTTTAAGTGAGCTCAAAGAAAATTGGCAACAGTGGCAAATACATCACCCAGAGCAACCCAACAACAACGCCCCAAAAAAAACACCGTCTCGTTTAAAACGTTATAGTATTAAGCTCTTATATATTTTTCTTTTCCTTTTTCTTTGCCTTGCTGCCCCCATTGGCTATCTTACTTCCCCCATGGGAGAAAAAGATCTCACTGCTTTAGTGGAAACAACTGTGAACTACATTGGTAAACCCCTGGGTTTGCGCATACAATTAACAACTATTCGTGGCTTTTGGGAAGGCAAAATACAATTTTATAATTTACGCGTCTTTGACGCCTTTGGCCCATGGCTCACCATTGAAGAAGGAAATTTACACCCTCAATGGTCCAGCATAGCCAAAGGTACCCTAGCCACATGGCAACATAGACATAATAAAGAGATAGGGGATACATTGCGCAGCAATGCCCAGCCTCTCGCCACATTGCCACAGTATTATGA
>CAYJPR010000130.1:0-4000 GCA_964372075.1 uncultured Desulfovibrionaceae bacterium
CTGGCCCCAGAGCATCCCTTGGTGGAACAGCTCATTGCCGGTACCCCCGATGAAGCTAAGGTTCGCGCTTTTGTGGAGCGAATTCGTAATATGGATCGCTTGGACAGACAGTCGGAAACTCTGGAAAAAGAAGGCATTGCCACCGGCGCCTATTGCACGCATCCCTTCACCGGCAAACAAGTGCCCATTTGGCTGGGTAATTTTGTTCTGGCAGATTATGGCACGGGCGCTGTTATGGGCGTACCTGCGCATGATCAACGTGACTTTGAATTTGCCAAAAAATACGGCTTAAGCTTTATTCCTGTTATTCAGCCTGCAGGTGAGGACACTTTGCAAGTGGAAAATATGACCGAAGCTTGGACCGGTGTGGGCACCATGTTCAACTCTGGTGACTTTGATGGCACTGACAATGAAGAAGGTAAAAAAGCCGTAGCTAAGGCGCTGGAAGAACAGAACCTTGGTAAGTTCACCATTCAATACCGCTTACGTGATTGGAATATTTCTCGTCAGCGTTATTGGGGCGCGCCCATTCCTATTATTTTCTGCGATGCTTGCGGCGTAGTACCTGAGAAAGAAGAAAATTTACCCGTGGTTTTACCACTGGATGTGAAGACCAAGGAAGACGGTCGTTCGCCCTTGCCTGATGCAGCGTCTTTCTATGAGTGCACCTGTCATAAGTGCGGCGGCAAGGCTAGACGTGAAACCGACACCATGGATACCTTTGTGGAATCTTCTTGGTATTTCGCGCGCTATGCCGATGCTCGCAATGAAAATGCGCCTTTTGATAAGGACATTATTAAGCATTGGATGCCTGTGGACCAATACATTGGCGGGGTAGAGCATGCCATCTTACACTTGCTCTATTCACGTTTTTATACCAAAGCCCTGCGTGATTTAGGTTTTTATCCAGAAGATATGGATGAGCCTTTTACTAATTTGCTCACGCAAGGTATGGTGCTCATGGGCGGCACAAAGATGTCTAAGTCCAAGGGCAATGTGGTGGATCCTACACAAATGATAGAAAAATACGGCGCCGATACCGTGCGCTTGTTCTGCCTTTTTGCGGCCCCCCCAGAGCGTGACTTTGACTGGTCTGAAACAGGTATTGATGGTTCTTCGCGCTTCTTAAATCGCGTGTGGCGCCTCTTTGCCGAAGAGCGCGAGCATTTATTGACCATGCTTCCTTGCAGCAGTACTGGGGAAGATGCTAGCGCCGCTGCACAAAGCGATGTGGCTAAAGAATTACGTCGTAAAGAGCACTTAACTGTTAAGAAAGTGCAAAGCGATATAGAAAATAAATACCAATTTAATACAGCGATTTCTGCCATTATGGAATTGGTTAATGCCATGTATCTGAGCCGCGAAGCTTTGCGCGATGAACAAGGGCGCAGGGTATTTTCCTCTGCCATGAGCACAGTTATTACCTTGTTGTGCCCCTTTACTCCGCATATGAGCGAAGAATTGTGGCAAGACCTTGGGCATGAAAGCGAAGTGACCAATATGCCTTGGCCCACCTGGCAGGCAGAAGCCACAGCGCAAGATGTCATCACCATGGTGGTGCAGGTTAACGGTAAATTGCGCGGTAAGCTGGAAGTGCCGGCCGAAACGTCTAAAGAAGAAGCGGAAAAGCTTGCTTTAGCCGATGAACAAGTGCAAAAGCATATTGGCGGCCTTACGGTGCGTAAGGTTATTGTGGTACCGCAAAAATTGGTAAATATTGTAGCCAACTAATATATTGGGGAGGGAGAGCTTTTCTCCCTCCTTTATAATCTTTAAAAAAATCCATAATTAGCAAAAACTATGTCACGACCGGGTTTTTATTTTTGCATTTGCCCTGATGCCGGGCTTATGAAAAATCATATAGAGCAATTGCAAAAGGACTTTCCTGCCGATGTGTGCGGTTCTGCCGATGGCTCGGCCCCAAGTATGGGGGGCCTAAGTGGCATGGGCGGTATGCTTGGCGCAACTGCACCTTCCCCGCATTGGGAGCGTCACGTGTACTGGGGAGATGAAGATTTATCTCCGGCCTTTTGGGAGCATCTCATGCTTCAAGGGCTTTTTGCTAAACCTCGTTTACTTATTGTTCGCAATGCCCAAAATATTTCTGCCGCCAGATGGAAAGAAGTTTCCGCCGCGCTGGCACAACCTAACCCCCTCACATGGCTTATACTTTGCCTTGAAGGCCCTTGGGAAAAAGGACAGCCAAAACTGCCTGCACATATAGTCAAACAAAAATCTTTGGCCTTTGCGGATAAAAAAGGTTGGATTTGGCGTCACAGTGGGCTTGATATTCAAGGAATTAAGAAGTATATACAGGGTAAGGCGCAGTCCCTTTCCCTTTCTTTTGACCCTCATGTTCTTGATGCCTTATGCGCCTGCGTGCCTCCTGATGCCACGGCCATTGACAGCGAGCTGGAAAAACTCCACTTAGCCGCCAATGACGGGCGAGTTTCCATGGATATGGTAGGTTCTGGGGGCTTTATTCCGGAATCCAATATTTTCTCTTTCATGAACCAGATCTATGCAGGAAATTTGAGTGCGGCGTGGCGCGAAATCTATCGTAGCCAAAATGATTTGGATGCCCTCCTATTTCCCTTTCTTGCTTTATTGACACGCGATGCAAAAACATTATGGCAAATTTTAGCGGGGGATAATCCTCGTATGCATCCGGCAGCAGCAAGAGAAAAAGAGGCCTGTGCTAGGCGATTGGGGTATGATGGAATAGCACAAATTTTTGCTTGTATTGTACAGGCGGAGCTGGCCATCAAAAGCGGCGAACGTAGTGTTGAGCAAACTTTAGAGGCAATTGTGGCAGAGTTAAGTATGCTCTTTGGGCAAGCCAAAGGGGCATAAAAGCTTTGTAAGGAAAAATTCCATGCTCCATCAAAGTATATTTTCCTGTAGCCCTTGCGTAATGCGTAAAACTGTTTACTTATGACAAGTAAGAGTACAATAAATACGCTTCATTCTGGTCACAGAAAACGCCTTAAAGAGCGTTTTCTCGCCGACCCCCAAGGCCTACAAGAGTATGAGCTTTTGGAACTTCTCCTCGGTTATGCGCTGGTGCGCAAAGATACTAAGCCTCTAGCAAAACAGCTTTTGCGTCATTTTGGCTCCCTCGCCCATGTGCTTAGGGCAAGGCAAGAGGAATTAGAACAGTTTGAAGGCTTTGGTCCGGGTGTGTGGACACTTTGGCAAGTTTTTAGAGAGTGCGCAGCACGTACAGCCATGGCGCCCTTGTTAGAAAAACAAGTGCTGGCCTCGCCAGAAGCCATTGCTCACGCTGCCAAAGAGCGCTTTGCAGGTTTAACGTGCGAAGAATGCTGGATTGCCTTGGTGGACACAGGACACAGATGCCTTGGCTGGGAGCGCTTAGCGCAAGGTTCCTTATCAGCCATTGCCATTGCACCAAGAGATATTATAGCGAAAGTGCTAGAGCGTAAGGCTCATGGATTTATACTTATGCACAATCACCCCAGCGGCAGTGCTAAACCTTCGCGAGAAGACTTGGTACTCACAGAAATTTTAAGGCAGTTAAGCCCGCCCATGGGCATAGCCTTTTTAGAGCATATAATTATTACAGAAAAAGAATGTCGTAGTATTTTATCAGGATACACCTATTAAAGAGTTAGCCTCCGCTCTACGATATTTAGGAGTAACATATGTCAGATAAAAATAAAGATGCAGATAGCACCATAGAAATCATGGACGATGGCGCTTTACATGAGCAAGATGAGCTGGATGTAAAGGGACCGGAAGAGTCCGGTGGAGAAAGCGCTGAGGAGCAAGGCGACCATGATGAAATGATGATGGATTCATCGCCATTTCCTACGGTCATGCCCGTTCTTGCCGTGCGCGATGTGGTGGTCTTTAATTATATGATTTTGCCCCTCTTTATAGGGAGAGATAAATCTGTACAGGCCATGGAAGCCACCCTAGATAGGGACAGATATCTCTTTGTCTGTACGCAAAAGGATGAAAATAACGAAGATCCCACCGC
>CAYJPR010000131.1:0-3996 GCA_964372075.1 uncultured Desulfovibrionaceae bacterium
TGCATACAGCTTCTAAAACAAAAAAGTCCACATGGCGCACGGTGCCATCATGTTCGTAAATGGGGATAAATTTGTCAGGCGGAATAAGTTTCCCGTTTTTTTGTCTTTTTCTAACGAGAGCTTCGGCGCCAATGATTTTACCTGTGGCGAGTTCTACCTTGGGCTGTAAATAAATACTAAAGAGACCTTCGGCGATTTCGCTAAGCACAATGGTTGCAGGGTTTAAGCGTCTATGTACATGGTCAACAGGTATGTCTCTATAATATTTTTGCTTTTCTGCCAGCATGATTTCGCCGGCATTGGCTATGACCATTTGTGTGTCCACATCATGCCAGCGCCATAAGGCCCCCACCGCCAGAGAATATTCGTCAATGGCCGCTTCATGATCTCGAATGGCATTAACTATGGCGTTAAATTCTTGTTGCGGACTGTTGGGTAAGAGCACGAGAAATTCCCCATTGCCAAGGCGGAAAAGATCGTCATTGGGCACATGTTTACGCAAGAGATTACTCGTTTGTGCCAGCACATAATCGCCGTAATCTTCGCCGTACAGGGCATTAATACCTTTGAGGCCGTTTACATCAAGACGAATAACACCAAGGGTGTTTAACTGTGTAAGGTCCAGAGCATCAAGGCGCTCTCTGTACTTATCTCTATTGAAAAGACCTGTAACTTTATCTGTATGGTTAACGCTTTCCAGCTTTGCTGAAAGAATTAAATGTTTTAAATTTTCCCGCATGAAAAAGCTTAAGGAATGCAAAAGCATGGGATTGTCTTTTTCATTCTGAGCGTTTTCCACATCTATAAAGGCAATAACTTTTTTCTTGGAAAAAATGGGCACTAAAATAAGAGATTTTACTTGTCTCTCTTTAAGAGATTTGTACACATACATGCTATGATCAATCTCTTTGTCTACATCTTTAATGATAAATTGCCCTTGGGTTTTAAACAAATCCACCAAGATGGCTGTTTCTTCACGGCTCATGCGAAAGGTACTATGCACAGGAAGAGAGGGCGCACTTATCCACTCTTGGGGATCGCCAAGAAGGGTTTTGTTTTTATCAAGTTCGTATAGACGTACTCTATCTGCTTGGTAATACTCGCCAATGAGGGAGAGAAGCTTTTGGGTGGCCTCGTTGGTGTCAAGATCTTCCTTGAGGGTTTCAATGCAGCGCGCCAGCGTTTGTTCCAAGGCGCTTTGGGCGCCCATATTGCTGTAGTGAGCTTGGCGAAGCATGCTTTGAGAAAGCACCTTCACGGCGCTGAGAGTCATGTCTTCATAAGAAAGCGCCAAGCCAACATTGGTTTGGCGAAAATCTTTGGGCTGCATGTACCAACGCAAAGATTTCGTTTTTACCGAAGTAAGAAAAGATGCAGGGGTGCGCAATTTTAAGATAGGGCTTAAAGGAAGGCGCGCTTTGTTACGGTGTTCATTTTCCCCAAAAAGCTTGCCTGGCTGTACTGACTCTAAATGCGTATTCTTGCTATGAGACATGAGAAAAAACCTGTAATCCAAACTAAACTATTTTGCGTTTCTAACAACGCCTAAAAAACTTTTTAAGCCGCGAGTGAGAGTGTTACTATGTGTTTTGATAGGATTTACTCTCAATAAATGCAGTAATACTTCCTGTTTAGGTGTAAAAGTATGACCAAACTGCCTCATACCATGATGTGTACAAAGGTGCAAGGCAAAAGATACAAGAAAGTATAAAGGTAGGTTTTATGAGGCGAACGCTGAAAATGAGATACGTTTTAGTCAGCTAAGATGTCATATTGCTCAAGTTTATCAGTCACGGTGCTTAGGACCAAGGCCATGGTGCTGGAGATAAAGGCTAAAGCGCGTGGGGGAACATTTTCCATGTTTTCAATGCCACACACTGTGGCAAAAAAGTGCTGCGGGCAGCTTTTTTGTTCGCTGTGGCCCACCAATTCCATATAGGGGGAAAAGTGTTTATCCACAAAAGTGTTTGACTCTTCTTCGGGAATGTCGCGCGTTTTGAGTAGGGCAGCGGTATTACGCAAATATTCTACCAAGACGCTATTGGGTGCATGCACCATGAGCCCTGCCACAATGGCCGCGTGCACAAAGCCGTACCATTCACGGCAAAAGAGCGCGCTATCAATGCTTTTGGGGGTGAAATCGTCCTTTTCCATGTGCTCAAGCATATTGAGAACTTGGTCTGGTTCGGTATTGAGGGAGAAAAGGATGCAGCCCGCATCCACAGCTTGATTTTTTTGAAGTTTCTTTTTACGCATGGGCTGTTCCTTTAGAGTAGAAGGCCGTATGAAAGCATAGTGCCTTGCTTTTTTTGTAGCGTCAAGTGTTCATAAGCAAGCCGTACTGCTTGGCAAGTAAAGGCGTGACCTTAAAAGTGATATATTGTATTCTATGAGAAAGTGATAAATGGTCCCTAAATAGACTGTGATATGAGGAGGCTTACTATGGCAGTGCAATGGGTATGGAATACAGAAAAGACACAAATTTTAGCTCAAAATGCACAGCAAGAGGCCCTTATAAAGGCTGTTCACGGCTATTTTATGCAAGGGCAGATGTTGCATTTTTTAGAAGAAGACACGCATTTACGCCGCCAAGGGCAAAAAGATTTACAGCAAACATTGGAATCTGTACAGGCACTTTTTAGCCCTGTGCCTGAAGAATTTATGTATCAAAGTTTGCTTATGCTGCAAGTGGCCAATGACGTGCTGGAAGTGGAAGGCGTGGGCATGGCTGAAGCTGTGGCGGCAGAAGGCCAGCCCTTGGTTTGCTCTGAAGGTTGTACGGGATGCTGTCATCAAATGCTTTTGTGCCTTCCTCATGAAGTGCAACTTATTCACGCCTATATGCAAGAATGTGCAGAAGTTAAAGAAAATTTTTTACATAATTGGTCAGCGTGGCAAAATCAAGCAGAGGGTTTAAGCGAAAGCTACTTGCGCTGGGGACTGGCTTTTTATGGACAAGGCATAGATGATAAAAGCCATAGCCGCGAGGATTATTATATTCCTTGCCCTTTGTTGGACGCAGAAGGGCGATGTAGCGTTTATGCGGTGCGTCCTTATGCGTGTCGCAGTTCTGTGGCGGTGGATGCTCGCTGTGCTACCGGAGACGAACAAGGGCGCGAGGGCTCGTACAATATGCTTTTCTCTTTATATACGGGGCATGACGCTGCGCGCAGGGCTTTATTTCAAGCTGTTTATGGGCCGCAACACTATGTCCTTGCTATTTTACCCAGCGCTTTACAGGGCCTTTTGAAAGCGTAAAAAGATTTTTGTTTAGCTGGAGCCGGTAAAGTAGGACTTGGCTTTGTAAGTTCTAAAGCGTATACTGCTCACATGAAAAAACAAGTATCCCTCACCTGGCAACAGTTGGCAGAAGTAAGCTCTTCATGGCCTTTGTCCTTACAGCAAGGAACCTTGGAGCCTTTAGCTTCCTATCTTTCTTTGCTCATGCGCTGGAATAAGGTCATGAACCTTGTGGGCGCGCGCCATTGGCATGAATGCATGACCAACCTTATGGTGGACTCTTTCCATTTAGCAAAATTTTTGCAGTCTTTACCCTTAGAAACATCAGAAGATTTTCACACCCTAGACCTTGGCGCCGGTGCCGGTTTGCCGGGCATCCCTTTACGCATGGTTTGGCAAGAGGGGCAATATCATCTTATAGAGGTGCGGGAAAAAAGAGCGCTTTTTCTAAGCAATGTACTGGCACAAATTCCTTTGCCGAACACTCATGTATTTAGGGGCAGAGCAGAGGACTTTTTTGAGCAAGCCACTACTCCGGCGCAGATGATTGTAAGCCGTGCTTTTATGCCATGGGCGCAAATGCTGGAATTGATCGAGCCGGCCCTTGCTGAGGATGGTCGTGTTATATTCTTAACCCTTGAGCCTGCTCCGGAGCAATCTTTCCAAGAGCTTTCTTGGTGCGTGGAAAAGCAATACACCTATAAGGTGCATGGCGATAAACGCTATTTTTGGTCTGTGCGTAAAAAGAAGGGCTAA
>CAYJPR010000132.1:0-3988 GCA_964372075.1 uncultured Desulfovibrionaceae bacterium
GCAATGGCCCTTTCAAGACTTTGCACATTTTTTAACTCGGTAATGTAATTTAAAAAGGTAGATACGCCGCCCAAATAACTATTTCTGGCCTCTTCCATGGCGGCAGAAGCAAAGATAAATTGCCTTTGCAACAGCTCTAATTTTTTGCTTTCTCCGGCATCATTGGCAAGGGCATTGTCCACTTCTTCCACGGCTGTGGCCACGGTCTTGGCATAGCTTTGTAATTCTATATCGCTTTGAGCTTTGGCGCGGGCTTCTTCTGCGGCTAAAGCGCCGCCATCAAAAAGAGGCATGGTTAAAGCCGCCGCCAGCGAAGAAATCCAGCTGGTCATAAGAAAAGTATTTTCCGCCGCTTGGTACACGCCGCTGGCAGAAAGACGCAGTGCAGGGTAACGACTAGCATGGGCTGCAGATATATCCCAATCTGCGGCGCCAAGGGTGGCCCAGGCTGAAGCCACGTCAGGGCGTGCATCCAGCAACTGCACAGGCAAGCCGGGTTCTGGCATGGCTTCTAAGACAGGCAAAGAGGCGCCTTCATCTATCTTCATGCCGGTGCCTGGCAAAGTGCCTTGCAAAATAGCCAATGCATTGCGCAGGGCCACGGCTTCTTGCTTTAAATCCGGCACTTCTGCCAATACTGAGGCTAAGAGCTCTTCTTGTTGTAAAAGCTCCAAAGAGGTGCCAAGTCCATTATTAAAGCGCACCTTTTGTAATTCCACTAAGTCTTTATTCACAGCAATTTGTGCTTCCAACACCGCAAGATCTTGTCTATTGCCCAGCAAAGCTATCCATGTATCTGCCACCGATGCCGCCATGCTCATGGCCGCCGTTTGCAAATCATACTCTGTGGCCTTGGTGCGTAAAAGCTCCGCTTCGCGCTCAGATTGCACACGGCCCCATAAATCCAATTCAAAGGACGCCGCCAAACCTAACTCATAGCCATTATTGGTTTGATCCGTGGTGGTATCGCTTTTATGATTAGTGGAAACAGTGCGTCTGGTATCAGCCCCGCCATCAAAGTTTAAGGTAGGAAAAAGCCCTGCCGTGGCGCGTTTGGTCACTGCTTCGCTTTGGCGCAATTTGGCATAGGCGGTTAAAATGTCAAAATTAGTGGTGAGAGATTTTTCCACCAAGGCATTTAAATCTTCACTCTTAAAGTTTTCCCACCAAGGTCTTTGACTTTGTTTTGCCATAACTCCTTCGGCAGAGGCTTTAGGCAAAGCAAAGGTTCCCTGTGAGGGATAGGTTCCCGGCATGGGCGCAGGCAGGTTTTGCTCTGCCACACGAACATCGGGCGCAAAGGGAGCACAAGCCGTGGACAAAAGCATAAGGGGAAGGATAAGTATTTTTTTCATGGGATGAAAGCCTTCTGGTTCAGCGTAATAATTTCGTTAACGGCAAGCTACGGGGCAAATATTAAATTTTCCTTAAAGAATAAAAAAAATGCCTTCTCCGCAGGGAAGTAGCCTTATTTGACAGAGAGTTCTCTGTGTTTTTTAGAGACAAGTACGAGTAAATAAAGCCAAATATTCTTGATTTCCCTTGGGACCTAAAATAGCAGAAGGAACTATACCTTCAAAAGTTAGGGACAATTCTTGTTCACAAAAGGCCACCACTTTATCTATGGCCCCTTGGCGTATGGCTTCATCGCGCACAATGCCCTTATCTGTTTGCCCCACACCCACTTCAAATTGCGGCTTAATAAGCGCCATAATTTTTCCGCCCTCTTTAAGCCAAGGCATACAGGAAGGTAAGACCATGGTAAGGGAAATAAAAGACACGTCCGCCACTACCATATCTACCATTTCGGGAATAAGGCTGGGCTCAGCCACACGCAAATTGGTTTTTTCTAAATTTATAACCCGCGCATCTTGACGTAATTTTTCGTGCAATTGCCCATGGCCCACATCCACAGCATATACCTTGGCAGCGCCGTGTTGCAAAAGGCAATCAGTAAAGCCGCCCGTGGAAGCGCCGGCATCTAGACAAATGAAATTTGTTACATCTAAAGAAAAATGCTCCAGCCCTGTGAGCAGTTTATAGGCTCCGCGGCTGGCATAACGCTCTTGCCCAGTAATTTTAAAGACCGTTTCCGGCGCATAGGGATGGCCTGGTTTATCCACAGGTACAGGAGGATCGCCCACAAAAACTTGCCGCGCCATAATAAAGCGCTTGGCTTGCTCGCGGCTCTCAGCAAGGCCTTGCTCAAAGAGCAATTGGTCTGCGCGTACCTTACTTGATTTTTTTGTAAAAGATTTGGGCGAAAAAGCTGTCTCCTTGGCCTTGCCAAGGTGGGCTTCATTGTGTATGTTGCCTTCGTCATATGATTTTTGTGCTTTACGTTTCATGGGCTTGCTGTACCGCCTTTTAAGGCAAATGACAATGAATTTTTGCCAGCAGCGCCAAAAAAAGTTATATTATACCATTACGATACACTTTTGGCGGCCCAAAGTATTCTTAAGCAAAATCATGAAAAAGAAATTTTCCCCTCTTTTCCCCTTGCCAAAGTGGAGAAAAGGGTATAATTCTTTTTCCCCTTTACTATGCGAGGTACGAGAAAATGAAAAAAGATATCCATCCTACTACCTACAAAGCCACCATCACGTGTGCTTGTGGTAACGAAGAACAGTTGCTCACCACTAAGGGCGAGCACATTTCTTTGGAAGTATGTTCCGCATGTCATCCCTACTACACAGGGAAGCAACGCTTTTTGGACACAGCTGGTCGTATTGATCGCTTCCGCAAAAAGTACGCTAAGTTTGACAGCAAGTAGTCCGCTTTTTGCGGATCTGTTGCAAACTTTGATTTGCCCAGCGTATTTGACTGTGTTCTCCCAAGGTCGTAATGGTATAGCCTTGGGAGGGCATAGCCTCCCCCAGAAGCTTTTTCCAGAGTATCTTTGTTTTGTAAGGTCATAGGTTTTCACCCTAGCTTATAAAAAAAGATACCTTTACGTGTTTTTTTGCCCCTAGCGATATTTTGACGGTACTTTGAGGTTTTCATGAAAACTCCCCCCCTACGCTCATTACTGGCCCAAATAGTAGCCAATACCTGCCCCGTTGTGGGCGGGCAAGCCGTTATGGAAGGAGTTATGATGCGCCATCAAGACCATTATGCCTTGGCTGTACGCCATGCTGATGGCACCATTGTGGCAGAAAGAAAACCTTGGTTTTCCCTCACTAAGCACCCTCTGCTTAAAACGCGCTTCGTACGCGGTTTTCCTGTTTTACTAGAAACCCTTGTTAATGGCATTAAAGCCCTTAACCGCTCTGCAGAACAAGCCGCAGAAGGGGAAAATGAAAAACTAGAAACTTGGCATATAGTACTCACCATGTTGGTGGCGCTGGGCATGGCGATTTTGCTCTTTGTGGTCTTACCCCACATGCTCTCTATACTTATGACATGGATGGGCCTTGGCGGTGATGTGGAAGCTTTATCCTTTCACCTTTGGGATGGTCTGTTTAAATGCGCCATCTTTGTATCCTATATTGTTGCCATCTCTCTATTGCCAGACATTCGCCGTGTATTTCAATATCACGGGGCAGAGCATAAAGTCATACACACCTTTGAAAGCGGCGGCGAAGTAACAGCCTCTGAGGCCATGCGCATGAGCCGCTTACATCCGCGTTGCGGCACCACTTTTTTGCTTTTTGTTATTTGTATTTCCATCATATTACATGCCATTTTAGTGCCTTTGCTTTTAAGCATTTGGACACCAGAAAGCACCGTAAGTAAACATGCTGTCACCCTACTCTTTAAGCTTTTACTTATGATTCCCATAGCTTCTCTGGCTTATGAACTTATACATGTGGCGGCGCGCATGGGTGAAGAATCCCTGCTTGGGCGTACTTTACGCGCCCCGGGTTTACTTTTACAAAGGCTTACCACCTATGAACCCAAGCGCGATCAAGTGGAGGTAGCCATAGTGGCTTTATACGAAGCCCTTGGCAAGGACGCACCGGAGCAAGTTCGCCCTGTGCCCTATGAA
>CAYJPR010000133.1:0-3985 GCA_964372075.1 uncultured Desulfovibrionaceae bacterium
GCCATCTTCTGCCACATCAATGGTAATGCCGGTAAATTCTAAGATGGTCATGGCAATTTCACGGTTAATTTCTACATCTTCTACCAAGAGTAAGTGGAAACCTTTAAAGCGTCCGGCAAAATTCTCTTTGGGGGCAAAGGTTTTGGATTCCAGACTTTTGGTGGAGCCCAGGCAGGTATTAATGCAGTCCACCAATCTGGAAGGGAATATGGGCTTGGTGATGGTGTGTATAATACCGTTTTCTTTGGCCTTGCTGAGGGCCTTTTGATCATTGCTATGTACAATGCCCACCACGGCTAAGTCCGGTTCAAATTTCAGCATTTCTTTGTACAGTGTACATGCGTCCATATCTGGCAGTGAATTATCTAAGAAGCAAAGATGGTAGGGGGTATCCACTGTATTGGTGATATATTCTAAAGCTTCCTTGGCCGTGCTCACAGCATCGCAAGTAATGCCATGGTTTTTTATCATATGCTCCAACGCAGAACGCGTGCCGCTGATACCATCCACCACAAGAACGCGCATACTTTCTGTAGCTGCTTGCAAAGCGTACTTGGCGGTGGGGCTGCCCTTTTGGGCTTGAATGGAAAAGCTAAAGGTGGAGCCTTGGCCTTCTTGCGATTGCAAGGTGATGTCGCCGCCCAAGAGATTTACAATGCGCTTGGAGATAACTAAGCCCAAACCTGTACCACCAAATTTACGGGTGATACTGCTATCGGCCTGCATGAAGGGTTGGAACATGCTTTTTTGCTGTTCTGGGCTAATGCCTATGCCGGAATCTGAAACGCTCACATCTACGCGGCAAAATTGTTCAGATACGCTGTGGCAGCTCACAGAAAGGGTTAAGGAACCATTTTCCGGGGTAAACTTTACGGCATTGGAAAGGAAGTTGGTGATAACCTGCGCTATGCGCTGTTCATCAGAAATAATATTCCAAGGGATAAGTCTATCAATATTTACAATGAAGTTTTGTTTCTTATTTTCCACGGTGAAGTTGACCACATTCACCACGCGCATGAGCATGTTTTCTAGGTCAAATTCTGTAAGAGAAAGCTCAAATTTATTGGCTTCAATTTTAGACATGTCTAAAATATCGTTGATAACGCCAAGAAGATGCGAAGAGGCTTCGCCAATGCGTTCAAAGCAATAATCTTTTCTTTCAAGGGAAGTAGCATCGGACCCAATGCTGGTCATGCCGAGGATGGCATTCATGGGTGTGCGAATTTCATGACTCATATTAGCCAAAAAGTTGGATTTGGCAAAATTGGCTCGCTCGGCCTCTTCTTTAGCTAGGACGATATCAGTTAAGTCATGGAACATGGCCATTACGCCCATGTGTGTATCATTTTCATCGCGCAGGGGAGAAAAACTCACGGCATAGTGTTTTTTCTCATTTTGCATTTCAAGGCTTTTCTTAAGGTTGATGGCTACGCCATTTTTAAGGCATTGTTCAAAAAGGGCATTGAGCTTTACACTGCGTTTACCAAAGAGCAATTTGTCAAAAATTTCTTCAAAATAGAGGCCCTCTAAGGGGTCCACATGGCTGGCATTGATATGGTCTAAGAACTTTTGGGTGCAAAAAAGCAGCTTGCCTTCATTGTCAAAAATAAGGCCGATTTCCACAGCGTGGGAGAGTAAGAGGCGCAAATATTGGTCTTGCTTTTCTCTTTCTTTCACCAAAGCAAGGGTAACATTACGTTTAGCTTCCACAGATTGCCTAGCTCTGTCCAGCAGGGCAATATAGGTTTGATTCTGTCTTATGAGGCGCTTATTTTCTTTTTGCAGCAATTCAAGTTCAGTCTTCATACAGTAACACTATTTGCACTAAGTTTTTTCAAACATGCACACGCTAAAAGTAAAGTTGTGAAATCTATTTTCTATTTTCCCAGAAGGCAGGCACACGGGGCAAATCTCTCCGCGCGCATAGGTGTGTTGGTAAACCACGTGTCCTTCCAAAGCCTGCAAAGCTTCTTGCGCTTCGGCCAAGGGATCACCACCTAAGATAACGCTACGCCCGGCGCAGCTCACAATGAAGGCGCAATCTAAATTCTCTTTGAGTTCTACAATGGTATCTATAACGCCTTGGGCTGTATGTAAAACTTCTTTTGGTGTTTGTAAAGCAAGATAAATATGCGCACCCGTGGGCATGATGCCGCCAAAATAGAGATGCTTTTCACTGGTTACGCTAAGCACTTCACGCGCCACCATGGGGCTACCATCATTAAAATCTACTAAGAAAGGCAGTACAACGCCTGCGCCCTCAAGCTCTGCTGAAGAGAGGCCTAAGGAATAGATATAATTCATGACAGGCATGTCATTTACAGAATATACGGTATTGCCATCGGAAGCAGTGATGGTGGCTTTGCTTTTTTGTAAGGAGTCCGGACGCAGTGAGGCAAGAGCAAAGCGAGCTTTCACCGGCCCTGCCATGCACAAAAGCGCTACTCTATGGGTAAAGATTTGATCATTAAGAAAAACATAGGTGCTTTGTGCTTCCACAGTATGGTCGGATGCTAGGCCACCAAAAAGAGGACAAGCGCCTAAAATTTTTGTGAGATAACTGGTGACAGATTGCCCGCTGATATGGCGGGAAAAAGGCGCGCATACCAAGGCAAGGGAAGGTTCTTCCCCAAGTTTGTTCTTAATATCTGCGCAGGCTCTGTCTAAAACTTCAGTATAATTTTCCCGTAAAGAATCGCTTAAGGTTACGGCAAAGCGTACATCTTCGCTCACAAATACCGTGAGGGTTAAGATGGCTAAATCTGCTTCACCATTGGCGCAAGAAGCAAAAGATGTCATGCCTATAACATCAAAGGGGAGAGCTGAGCAAATGGCGGAAACAACACCTGTGCTTACGGCATCGGTATGTGTAGTGAGCAGGCCCACCACATTTTTACCTTGCATGTGCTCTAAAGGAAGAGCTTGAAGGATTTCTTGCACAGCGTCCTGCGCATGGTCAATCTCATAGCTGTGGGCGACGTACATTTTCATGGGGAAAATCCTTATGCTGGCGAGGGAAGAAGAGCATCTTAGGAATTAGTCCTATCAATAAATATAGAAAAAGTATACACGTGAAAGGGCATTTGTGAAAATTTTGCGCAGAGAGGAAAAAAATTTTACTTATGCTGTGCTCTATGCTAGGTCTTGGCCTTATCTTTATTATAGTTATGTGAGGGAATATGTCAGAAAAATTAGAAAAAATGTTTGCCATAAAAAAAGAAGGCGCCAACTGTGCACAGGCTGTGGCTTGTGCCTTTTGCGAAGATTATGGCGTAAGTAGAGAAGATATGATGCGTATTACGGCCACCATGGGCGCCGGTATGTGCCTTGGTGAAGTATGCGGCGCAGCCACCGGCGGTATGATTATTGTGGGTTTAAAATATGGTTCTTCCATGGTTGGCGATAAAGAGGCCATAAAGCTGAGCAAGCAAAAAGGGCGTGAATACATGATGCGTTTTCGCGATACCTTTGGCATGGTTCGCTGTCAAAACCTTCTGGGGGGGCATGATATCAACACTCCAGAAGGTATGGAATTGGCAAAAGATAGTAAGAAGACCCGCTGTAGAGAAACCTTGACCACTGCCGTGAAGCTTTTAGAAGAGTTTGGCTGTTAGCCACCTTGAAAAAATGAACGCCACAGATGTGGCAAGTGCATAGTAGAGTCAGTTTATAGTAGAGCAAGTTTACAATAGAATAAGCCCCTTGGGCCCCCTTGGGGAAAAGGCAAGGCGGGCTTTGCTTTCTCTCACAGTCAGCGCTTAGAATAGCTTGTGTCGTACAGAACGTAGGGCGCAAGCTATTTCAAATAATGAGTATTAAGGTAGAGCATGTTAGATTATATTTCCTTTTTGACCTATGCCACGGTGACAGCCGCCACTCCGGGGCCCAATAATGTTATGTCTATGGTCAATGCCGCCAATAGGGGCTTTAAGCAATCCATGGGATTTAATTTTGGCATTTGGCTGGGCATGACCTTAGTCATTTT
>CAYJPR010000134.1:0-3964 GCA_964372075.1 uncultured Desulfovibrionaceae bacterium
TGCTAAATGTTGCCTGAAAAATAAAATACGCGTATAAGATTTGTACGGCCTGTGTTTTAGCAGGCTTTTATGTTTTGCCATAAGGAGTGCACCTTGCCAGAAGATCGTGAAAATAAAATCAGTTGTAGTAACTTCACCAATGAAATGGAAGTTGCTTTGGAAGTTATCACAGGTAAGTGGAAGTCCACCATATTGTGGAATCTACATTTGGCAGAAAAAATTCGTTTCAATGAATTTTTTAAGATTATTCCGGGAATTACGCAAAAAATGCTTACCCAGCAATTGCGCAAACTGGAAGAAAATAAACTAGTTAACCGTACTGTGTATCCTTCTACGCCGCCTACGGTAGAATATTCCCTCACGCCCTTAGCCAAGGATGTGATCCCCATTTTAGAAAGCTTAAATAAGTGGGGAAAAAAAGTTATTGAATCTTATCATCAATAAAACTTCTTTTTCGCCTCTTCAAGTCCTTGTTATACTACGATTTAGTAGGTCACCAAAAAGTTCCTACCCCACCTTTTAGTTTTTACCAAACAATAAAGTGCCTTCTTGTGCAATCTTTTTTCTATGCTTATATAGCAGTCACGCAATATTGCGCAGATTTTTTTGAAAGGATGTACAATGAAAAGATTTACTATTCCCAGAGATGTGTATTTTGGTGAAAACGCTTTAGATCATTTGAAAAGCCTCACCGGCAAAAAAGCCATGTTGGTTATTGGTTCTGAAAGAATGATCCAAGATAAAACCACCGACCTTATTCAAGCAAATTTGAAAGAAGCTGGCATTGATAGCACAATTTTCTGTGGTATAGAAGCTGACCCAAGCGTAGCCACCGTTATGCGCGGTGTGGCTGCCATGAATGAATATCAGCCTGACATCATCATTGGTGTGGGCGGTGGTTCTCCCATTGACGCAGCTAAAGCCATGTGGATTTTCTATGAGAACCCTGAGTTCACTTTTGAAGAAGCTGCAAAGCCTTTCAACTTACCTACACTTCGTAAAAAAGCTTACTTTGTAGCCATTACCACCACCAGTGGTACCGGCACAGAAGTGACCGCTTTCTCCATCATTACCGATGAAAAAACCGGCACCAAGTACCCCATTGCCGACTATAACATTACCCCAGACGTGGCCATTGTGGACACCAATTTGGTAAAGAGCATGTCTCCTGAGCTTGTGGCTAACACCGGTATGGACGCCATTACCCACTCTTTTGAAGCTTATGTTTCTGTGGTGGCTAACCCCATTACCGATTCTTTAGCCATGAAATCCATTGAAATGATTGTGGATAGCATTGTAAGCTCTTACAAAGGTGAAGAAGAAGCCAGAAAAGAAATGCACATTGCTCAGTGCATGGCTGGTATGTCTTTCTCCAACGCCATTTTGGGTATTGTTCACTCCATGGCGCATAAGTCCGGTAAAATCTTCAATATTCCTCATGGCTGCGCCAATGCCATCTACTTGCCTTTTGCGGTAAAGTACAATGCTAAAGAAGCCGGCGAGCGTTATGCACAAATTGCACGTCATTTAGGTCTTGCTGGTAACAGCACAGAAGAACTTGTGGACGCGCTCATTGCCAAGCTTATTGAGCTGAAAGCACAAATGAATATGCCTAAAACCATGAAGGAATTCGGCGTTGACGAAGAAGCCTTCTTGGCACAACTAGACGACATGGCGGCAGCGGCTGTTGCAGATCCTTGCACCGGTACCAACCCCAGAAGCATTGATCCTGCAACCATGGCTAAACTTTTCAAGTGCGCTTATTACGGTGAGCCAGTAGATTTTTAATCTCTGCGTAATCAAAGTATAAGCTTTTAAGCTCCCAGCAAATATATTTTGTTGGGGGCTTTTTTATTTCTTTATTTTGCCCAAGTCTTATGTATTTCATTTTTTGCTTGTTGCGTATATAAAAGACTGGTGCCTTGTTTTGGGTAAAATTGCCTGTGTAATTTTCGGAAGACAGATATTTTGAGAGAGCATATACCATGGCATCTCAATACAAAGGATGTATAGATATGGCAAAATGCATAATAATTTTTGAAGTAACGCCTAAGAAAGATGGGGTAGAGGCCATGTTTGCGCATGTGCAGACTCTTTTGCCTCATGTGGCGCAAGTTCCCGGTTTTGTAGGTGCAGAGCCTTTTAGCTCTTTGGTTAATGAAGGTAAATATTGCTTTCTTTGTGTCTTTGAAAGCGAAGAAGCTGCCATGGCATGGCGTAATGCCACGGAACATAGAGCTGCGCAAAAAGATGGGCATGAAAATTTATTTGAAAGCTATAAAATAACCGTGGGCTTCGTAGTGCGTGAATATACGCATGAAGAAAGAAGAGAGGCTCCTGAGGATTCTAATAGTTTTTTTGCAGTATAGCTCCATGTATACTGTTATGAACGGGCAATATTTTGTGATATTTATACATGTATTATAAGCCTGTTATGCGAGTTTGATATACAAAGTTCTGAAAGCGTAATTTAAGGGAGAATATATGGAAGGTTTTGCCATTTATGAAACAAAGATGGGCTTTTTTAAAATAGCCTACGAGAATGACTATATTGTTTTTTTCAAAAAAGTGCATGATACTGTCATAGAAGATTTTGGCACAAAAACGCCTTTAAGCGATGCTGTGTATGGGCAATTATGCGAGTATTTTGAAGGCAAAAGAAAGTCTTTTGACGTGCCTTATAAGCTGAGAGGTACGGAATTTCAGCAAAAAGTCTGGCAGGCTTTGTGTGATATTCCCTATGGCGAGGTTCGTAGTTATAAGGATATTGCCACAGCTGTGGGTAATCCCAAAGCTAGCCGCGCTGTGGGGATGGCCAATAATAAAAACCCCATTACGGTTATTGTGCCTTGTCATAGAGTTATTGGTGCTTCAGGTAAGCTGGTGGGCTATGCCGGCGGGCTTGAAATGAAGCAATATGTGCTTGCCATGGAGGCTGCCAACAAATGAGCCAATATATAGTTCTCTTTGAAGTAAAACCCACGGAAGAAGGCAAGGCCATCTATTTGGAACATGCCGCTAAGCTTAAGCCTTTGCTGGAAGGTTTTGAGGGTTTTTTAGGCATGGAGCGCTTTCAAAGTCTTATGGATACGGGTAAGGTTTTGTCCATGAATATGTGGGAAAGTGAAGAAGCCATGATGCGCTGGCGAACCATGGCAGAGCATAGAATGAGCCAGTTTACAGGAAAAACCAAGCTTTTTGAAAGCTATAAAATTAGTATTATTTCTGTGCTGTAGAATTTGAGCTCAGGTAGCGTAAAATTTTTTATCTCAAGCTATCTTACAGTAAGTACAAAAAAGCCCCCAAAATTCTTGGGGGCTTTGCTGTTTTAGAAAGTTTACTTCCACATATCTGTATTGGTTAAACCAATATCTGCGGCCTTAAATTCTGGGTCTTTGCCAGCTTTCTTTTGTTTTTCATAATCTTGTAAAGTTAATAAAGCTATGCGACCGAGCAGTAATATGGCGATAATATTCACCGTGGCCATGAGTCCCATGAGTACGTCGGCAAGGTCCCATGCTGTGCTCATGGAAACTTGCGCGCCCACGAAAATCATAAGTACAGCCAATATTTTAAACATAACCATGGCCACAGGGCTGTTAGTGATGAATTTTACGTTGGCTTGGGCATAGAAGAAGTTGCCTATGAGAGAGGTGAAAGCAAAAAGGAAAATGGCAAAGGTGGTCATGTGAATACCAAATTCACCAAAGACCGCCGCCACAGATTTTTGTACCAAGGGAATGCCCGTTAAGGCCCCGCCTTGTTCGTAATTACCAGCCAGAAGCACAATAATACCCGTGGTGGTGCAAAGAATAAGCGTATCTATGAATACGGAAAGCACTTGCACAAGACCTTGCTTTACGGGGTGAGAAACTTCGGCGGCGGCAGCGGCGTTGGGAGCAGAACCCATACCGGCTTCGTTGGAGAACAAGCCGCGCTTAATACCAATCACCACAGCAGAACC
>CAYJPR010000135.1:0-219 GCA_964372075.1 uncultured Desulfovibrionaceae bacterium
CCCTTTTCCAAAAAACTTTCATGGCGGCGAAAATCTATCTTTGTTAAGATGCTTTCTTCCGCACATTACATAAAAAGACCTCAGCATCAATATGATGCTGGGGTCTTTTTTATAAAGCGCGTTTTGGTAGAGGATGGGGGGTGTGGGGGGAAGGGGTAACATTTTTGGGGATGTTAAAACCCCCCAAAGGCCGCGCACGCCTAGGCCTTGCCCACCGTT
>CAYJPR010000135.1:229-3963 GCA_964372075.1 uncultured Desulfovibrionaceae bacterium
CTTTCTTCCGCACATTACATAAAAAGACCCCAGCATCAATATGATGCTGAGGTCTTTTTATGTAATGTGCGTTTTGAAATGGGTTGGGGGGTGTGGGGGGAAGGGGAAAACTTTTTGGCGCTAGTAAACCGACCCAAAGGGCGCCGCAGGCGTAGCCGTTGCCGAGCTTGCTCGGCTTACGGATATCGTGCGCCTGGGCGTTTCCCCTTCCCCCCACAAAAAAATAAAAAAAGACTAAAAAACTATCGAATGCGCAAAGCTTCTTGAATAATTTCTACATCATGACTTTGTGCTTCTACCCCGAGCTCAGCATGGCCGCCATGACAAAGCAAAGCCCCTTCTTTAAGCTCTACTAAGCCGGCGCTTAACACTTTACCGTAGGGTAATTGCTCACGCATATCAGCATGATCCACACGGCGCGGAAAGATAAAAGGCACGGGCTGACCGGAAAAGTCTTCCATAATAAGATACTTCATAAAAACCTCGTTATATAAGGGGTTATTGCTTTTTACGATTACGTAAATATTGGCGCACGGCTCTATTGTGCTCTTGCAAGGTTTTGGAAAAAGCGTGTTCTCCGCCATCGGTAACAGCTACAAAATAGAGATACTTATGCTTTTCCGGAGTGATGGCGGCGCGCATGGCTGCCACTCCAGGTGAGCAAATGGGCCCTGGAGTAAGACCACCATGCTTATAGGTATTATAAGGATTAGAAGGATCGTCCAAATGCTTACGGCGTAAATTACCGGAAAAACTAGGCCCAAGACCATAAATGATGGTAGGATCTGCTTGTAAAAGCATCTTAATGCGCAAACGATTGCTGTATACACCGGCTACGCGAGCTCTTTCAGCGCCTATGCCTGTTTCTTTTTCCACAATGGAGGCAAGGATAACAAGCTCGCGGAGTTTTTCTGCCGTGGGCTTCTTTTTATCCGGCCAATAAGGGGCCATTTTAGTCCAAAAGGTATCCACAAGACGCCCTGCTATGGCGCGGGCGGCGGCTTTATCAGGCACATCTTCTTTAGCTATAAGATAGGTATCCGGCATGAGGAAACCTTCAGCATTTTTGAAGGGAATGCCATAATGACGAAGAAATTCCGGATCTTTAATGACAGCTTCAAAATCTTCAAAGCGTACAAAACCTTGCTCTTCTAAAAGCTTGGCAGTTTGCCACCAAGTAAGACCTTCGCGCAAGGTAATACGATGTAAAATGGCTTTACCAAGCATAAGTTCTTGCAAAAGGGCTTCGGGAAGCATGTCTGTACGTAATTTAAAGCGCCCGGCTTGCAATTTATGATCAAGCTTTTTGTAGCGCGCTAAGATACGAAATTTAAGACTGTCGCTAATGAGCCCCTTGTCTTGGAGATTTTTAGCCACTTGTTGAAAGGAAGTACCGGGGAGCACATCAAACATGACATCTTGCCCCGTACTTTGCATGGGCGTTTGTAAAAAAGTCGTGGCTTGCCAATAAACAAAACCAAGCCCTGCCAAGCTAAGAGTAAGCAATAAGGCAAGGATACGCAAAAAGATTTTCATACTTTTCTTTGCTCCTTTTGAGCCTGTGTTTCAGCTAAAAAAGATTGTAAAATGCGTACAGCGGCCTGCTGATCTAAAACATCTTTATGTTTTCTACCGCGTAATTGGCTTTCCCACAAGTCGCTTTGCGCTTCCTCAGAAGAAAGAAATTCCGGCATAAGATACACGTCTAAAGGGCAACGCCTTTGCAAACGGGCCACAAAATTACGCACTTGGCGTGTGGTTAAACTTTCACTGCCATCTTCTAGCAAGGGCAAGCCCACTACCAAGGCCTGGGGCTCTTCCTCTTGTATGCAGGCAAGAAGTTTATCAAAAAAGGCTGTTTTTGGACTTTGCGGCGGGCTATGAATGGTACAACGGGGAAAGGCCATATGCCCCCCCCCGTCAGTCACGGCTATGCCAGTGCGCACTAAGCCGTAATCAATACACAAATATTTCAAGTTGTGAACTTCCTAGGGTATTACATACCCATTTTTTCACGCACAATGGTCATGGTTTCTTCTGCCACCACACGTGCTTTTTCATTACCATTTTCAATAATTTCTTCCACAAGGTCAGGATTATTGTCGAGGAAAATGCGTCTTTTTTGTAAAGGCTCAAGGAAGTTTTCCAAATTACCTAAGAACATTTTTTTACAATCTACGCAACCAAGGCTGGCATTTTTACAACCTTCGCAAATTTCCGCTTGTTGTTCCTTGGTGCCCAAAAGCTCATGGTAGGGGAAAAGATTACATACTTTAGGATCGCCGGGATCGGTTCTACGAATACGGCTGGGGTCGGTGAACATTTTTTGCACTTTAGGACGAATTTCATCCATGCTATCGCGTAAGAAAATGCCATTATTATAACTTTTGGACATTTTACGTCCATCAAGACCGGGGCATTTGGCAGCAGGGGTTAATCTTGCTTCCACATCCACAAAGGTTTCGCCGTATAAATGGTTAAAACGGCGACCAATCTCTCTGGTCATTTCAAGGTGCGGTAATTGATCTTGTCCCACAGGAACAAATTTAGGTAAATACATAAGAATATCTGCACTCATCAGCACAGGATAGCACAAAAAGCCTGCATTACTTAAATCTTTATGGGTAATTTCTTGTTGCTGTTCTTTATAGGTAGGACAGCGCTCAAGCCAAGAAACAGGCGTAATCATGGAAAGCAAGAGAGACAATTCTGCATGACATTTCACGGCAGATTGATTAAAAATAACGCATTTATGCGCTTCAATGCCAGAAGCAAGCCAGTCTTTTACCATTTCAAAAGAATTTTTCTTAATGGCGCTGGGATCAGCAAATTCACTGGTGAGCGCATGCCAGTCGGCCACAAAGAAGAAAGCTTGAGTTTCTTCTTGAAGTTCTACCCAATTTTTAAGCACACCAAAATAGTGACCAAGGTGTAAAGGGCCTGTGGGGCGCATACCAGAAACTGTGCGTAAACGTTGCGTTGTCATACATTCTCCATGAATCATTTATTTATCTGCTTGCCTTGCTCTGCAGTGCAAGCAGTCTTTTACTGTAAACCAAAAGTAATGAGCAAAATATCCTTGGTGGTGTGCACCAGCGGGCCTAAAATAACCCCTAAGGCTCCGGTGGCAAGTAAAACCAAGAGCACAATAAAGCCGTATCTACCGGCGCTCATATATTTCCATGCTGTGGCCGGTGGCAAGAAATAGGCCACCACCTTACTGCCGTCAAGGGGGGGAATGGGCAATAAATTAAGCCAACAAAGACCGGCATTAATAACAATGCCCGTTTGTAACATGAGAATAAAAAATATGTATGTGGCGCTATCTTGCCATTGCGCAAAGGGGAAAAGTTCCACCAGCACGCGTAATGCTAGGGCAAAGATAAATGCCAAAGAAAGATTGGTTAAAGGCCCCGCAAGGGAAACCAACATCATATCTTTTTGCGGATTTTTAAAATAACGCGGATTTACCGGTACAGGCTTAGCCCAACCGAAAACGAATGCCCCGGAAAGACTTGTCATAACAAAAACAAGCAGTCCCATGGGGTCAATATGCGGTACGGGGTTCAGCGTTAGCCTACCCATTTGCCGTGCCGTGGGGTCGCCTCTTTTGAATGCCACCCAGCCGTGAGCTACTTCGTGCAGAATAATACCCAGCAAAGCCGGTATGGCCGCCACAGCAAAGCGCTTAAATAAAAGTGCAATATCAGCATCAAACATCATGCGCACTATTA
>CAYJPR010000136.1:0-3957 GCA_964372075.1 uncultured Desulfovibrionaceae bacterium
CAACCTAACAGGCTGTTGAAAAAGCAGCGTCTACTGCGTCAAACTTGTTTTTTGCGTTGCTCTCGATTTATGTAAGGTTCGCGAACTCACCTAACATAAACGCACTTTGTGCGCCCGTTGGGTCGGTCTCCAGTTACGTATGTCTTGATACGCGCCTTGCGCAAAAAACGGCGTTTTCCTTGTGTCCACTACTTTTTGAACAGCCTGTATTCAGCAGATGTTTGAAAAAGAGCTGTCTGCTACAAAGTGAGGTGTGCCAGAAGACCGCAGGGGAGCAAGCCAAAGCCAGCCGAAATTTATTTTCGGCGCCAGCGACGCTTGCGATAGCTTGTGTCGTACAGGAGCCGACCCAAAGGGCGGTGTAGCCGTTTGTGTTAGCGAGGAACGAGCTTTACACAAATCGAGAGCAACGCGTACGGCCAAGCGTTATCTAAGAGAAAGGGAAGAACACCAGCGCTCTTCCCCTTCAATTTTTCAGCTATAAAGCTTGCTTTTATTTCTTCGTCGGCTCTTCTTCCCAATCCAAATGCTTTTTTAAAAATTCATAACTTTGTTCATATACAGAGAAGAATTTTTCAAAGCGCACATCTTCGTTCTTAGCCAATTTATCCTCTAAGCGATTGGTTTCTTCCCACAGCATGGGTAAGCCCACAGTGCCGGCAGAATTTTTTATGGAACGCAAAATACGTAAAACATCGTGAGTATCGCCTTCCTTAAGCACTTGCCTAAAACGCTTTATCTGCTCAGGATAGAAGCGCACCCACATGGAGCACATATTACGAATAAGCGATCTATCCTTTTTGGCGCCTGCCATGGCCATTTTTACATCAAAAAGCTTATTAACGTCGCCATCTATGACGGTTTTGGCAAGAAGCTTTCCCCCTTGGAAAATCTGGTTATTTTGCGTACGTAAAGCCATGCGTGCAACTTTTACCGCCATATGCGGATCACGCGGGAATTTATCTACCGTAGAGACATTGAAAAAGCGTAAAACATCCATATCAGCTTGCACAATATCTTCTGCTATAAGCACTATGGCCACAGGCTTGGAGCCGAGTTGCTCTAAGTAGCGAATGCGCGTGGCGGTATAAATAACATCTAAATCTTGTAATTCGCGTAAAAAGACCACGGCAATATCATGATCGGGTGCATCCACAATTTTAAAGATTTCATCGGCTGTGTTCACCAAATGAGCGTGAATTTTTTCCTTATCAAAAGTATTCTTGGCGTATTCTTCAAAAGCTTCAATGCCGGAGTCTCCAATGAGAATGGAAAAAGGCTTATCCGGATCATAGGGTTCAGGCACATAAGCAGGCTGTGCCGACTCTTTTTCACGCTTAGAAGCTTTATCCTCTTGCGCATTTTGTGCTCTTGGACTCGTCCCTGCAGATTGTTGCGCTCCGGCGGCCTTGGCATCAGCTTTACCTTGCGTGGCAGATAAGGTTTCAGATGTAGACGATGCTTTTGTCTGCCGTGCCTGCTGAGGGTGTTGTGGCGCTTGTAAGCCAGATTTAAGTTGCTGCAAGCCTTCACTGGCTCTTTGCAGCTCTAACTCTGCTTGTTGCATGTCATGCTCTGCTTGCAATAAAGGAGGCGTACCTTGTGCAGCAGGCACACTTACTGCCGTTTTTTGTATACCTACTTGCGCTTGTTGTACATCATGTTGCGCATTTTGAATGCTGGAAGTCATTTTTTGCAAAGCAGGGGTAAGCTTATGCACCATGGCCTTGGCATCACTGCGCACCGGCTCTTCGCTTACCAATTTCACTTGCGCCACAAGTTCAAAAATGGCACCGGTATTTTTATTCTTCGCCAGTTTTACAGAACCTTGTAGCAATGCGGCTATATCTGCCATGGGCTTTAGAGAAATCACAGGGCGAGAGCTAAAACTACGCTCTTTATTGGCTAAGAAGCCTTGTTCTTCATTGACCACATAACCTGTACCCGTATCTTCCACCTCTATACGTAAATGTATGGGCATATGATTCAGCTGTTTTGTATTTAAATGTATGGCCATATCATGCACAGCACTCACACGCACTTGCACACTGCCTGTTTTAGTATGCTCTACAGATTCTTTTAAAATACGCATAAGCACTTGGCGTAAATGCAAAGCATCGCCCAGCACATAACTAGGTACAGAAGCATCCAAATATAATTGCAAAGGCACATTTTTTTCTTCGCAACGTGCATAGAACAATTGCATACACTGTTGCAACAAGGTTTCCACATGGAAAACCTCTTCATAGCATTCCACCTTACTTTGCCCGCCTTCTGTGGAAAGCTTCATGGCAGAGTTGACCAATTCACTATTCATGGCTTGTAAAGCTAAAAGCAATTCTGCATTTTGAGTAGTACTGCCATCTTCTTGTAAAGTGTGTAATATACGCGATACATTGCCAAGCAACACTTCCATTTCATGGCTCATATGCTCCACTGCCGACTGCGAATAGTGTAAACTTTCTTCTTGTTGCGCATTTTTACGCCACACCCTACACAAAAAGACATAAAGGAAAAAGATAATAATAGATGCTAAGAACAGAGAGGAAAGTAATAAATTTGCTCGTGAATAATGCGCACTTAATACATACAAATGCGGATTTGTCTCCACAACCACGGCACCAAGCAAATCCCCTTCTTGCACATTAATATGACAGGTAACACAAGAGTTTAAGGCAAAAAGAGGGCGTACATAATGATAAGTGCCGGAATCCTCCACATAGGTAAACTTATCTTGAAAGCCTTCCTCAGCCATGCTCATCATGGCCGCATTGTCTTCGGGTTTAGGAAGATTATTTGTATTTTTAGGTTGATTGCTTACAAAGCGTATGTTCATACCGCTGGCAAATTCATTTTCTAGCTTTTTCGCCAGCTCCAAAGGCACAGCCATAGTGAGATTTTTCCCATTAATGGTGGTGGTAGCGTTTGGCAAAAATATTTGCGTATCTTGCGGGCCGGTAATAAACACTTCTTTTTTCTCGTCAAACCAAGAAAATATTTCATGTATTTGTTGCCCCAAGCGGCGTGAATCTGCACGAATTTCGGTCTGAATAACATCCGTATTTGGCGTATATTGCATATACGCATAAGCCAAAAAACCAGCCCAAGCCAAAAGTAATACAGCACCTAACAGGCTATACTTCTTTAATGACCTTTTCATCTCATCCTCCTAATAAAAAAACCGTATTCATGCGAGATTAATAAGCTGTTACATCTTTACAGAAGTTGCCGGCTGTGCCTGTGCCACATACTTTGGCTGTGCATTTTTTATGGCAGCCAGTTTTTGTGCAAACATGTCTTGTGGCATAGGCCTTGAAAAATAATAGCCTTGGGCCACATCGCAATTCATTTTCTTAAGCATGGCCACATGCCTTTCATTTTCCACCCCTTCTGCCACCACTTGAATGTCTAAGCGATGCAACATGGCAATGAGGCTAGCCACTAAGAGAACACCCTTTCTTTGTGTAAGCTTGTCATCCAAGAAAGCTTTATCCAATTTTACGGTATCCACACGTAAAGAACTCAGTCTATGTAAGGAAGAAACCCCCGTGCCAAAATCGTCAATGGCAATCTTAAAGCCTAGGGCATCTAAGGAAGCTATGGATTCTAAAAAGGCTTCAGACTCTGCCACAAGGGCACTTTCGGTAATTTCTATTTCTATTTCGTGTGCCTCAACCTCATACACTTGCATGTACTTCTTGATGAGCCCATAGGTTTCATCGTGTAAAATACTTATGCCGGATAAATTCACAGCTAAGGGCGGTAACACACAACTATCTCTATGGTCATGGATAAATTGGCATGTTTTCTCAAAAACATACATATCAAGCCTAGAAATAAAGGCATTGGATTCAAATACAGAAATAAAAGCATCAGGATAAATGGGCTCGCCATCTTGAGGGTGCCAACGCACAAGAACCTCTGCACCGCAAAGCTTACCGCGCTTTAAATCCACCT
>CAYJPR010000137.1:0-3941 GCA_964372075.1 uncultured Desulfovibrionaceae bacterium
GGGACTTTTTGGCGCTAGCAAAAGCCCCTCCTTCCCCCCAGATTAAAAAGATTTTTACTTACTTATACTACCATACATATGCGGACGCCTATCTCTAAATAATCCCCAATGCAGGCGGTTTTGGGCCAGCTCGTCAAGGTCAAAGCTGGCGCAAAGGATTTCTTCTTGATCTCTGCTAGCTTCTGTTATTTTTTCCCCTGTGGCATCGCTGATAAAGGACGAACCATAGAAGTTTAAGGAAGATTTTTGTCCGCCATTGGCTTCACACGGTTCTACCTTCTCAAGGCCAATGCGATTGGCTGCCATCACCGGCATAATATTAGCCGCGGCATGGCCCTGCATGACCCTTTGCCAATGGGGCATGGAGTCGCATTCTAAAATAGGTTCAGAGCCAATGGCAGTGGGGTAGAGCAGCATTTCTGCTCCCATAAGGGCCATGGAACGTGCTGTTTCCGGAAACCACTGATCCCAGCAAATGCCCACGCCTACCTTGGCAAAGGCCGTATCCCACACTTTAAAGCCCGTATCTCCCGGCGTGAAATAAAATTTTTCCTGATAGTAATGATCGTCGGGTATATGGGTTTTGCGATAAATGCCCAGAATTTCTCCGCCGGCATCTACCATAACCACCGTATTAAAAAGGCGATTGCCATCGCGCTCGTAGATGCTTACAGGCAAGACTACATGAAGTTCTTGAGCCAGCGCTTGCATACGCTTTACAGCAGGGTTTTCATGCACCGGCAAGGCATAGTCATAATATTCATAGCGACGCTCTTGGCAAAAATAGGGACGCTCAAAAAGTTCGGGCAATAAGATAATCTGTGCGCCTTGCGCCGCAGCTTCGCGTACCTTGGCCTCAGCCGTGGCAATATTGCTTTGTACATCTTCCACACAGCGCATTTGAATGGCGCTAAGTTTTACGTTGCGCATGGGCTTACTCCTGTGTTTTCAGTGGTATTTGTTGTGTAATACAATGGATATTGCCACCGCCCACCAAAATATCTCTGGCGGCTATGGGCAAAATTTCTCGTTCAGGGAAAAGCTTTGCCAATATATCCACTGCCACGGCATCATTTTCATCGCCAAATTGGGGCAGTAAAATGTGCCCATTGGAAATATAAAAATTCACATAGCTGGCGGCTAATCTTTCACCCAGTTCACGAAAATCTTCCCCCTCGGCAAAAACATAGCCCGTGAGGTCAGCCTCATTAATGCACACAGGCTTAGCCGGAATGGGGAGTTTATGCACTATAAAAGGACGTCCCTTAGCATCACAGCTTTTTTCCAAAACATCTAAGCAGGCTTTAGACATGGCATATTGCGGGTCATTTTCATCATCTGTCCAGGCCAGCACTACTTCTGTCGCACGTACATAGGCGCATACATTGTCCACATGTTCATTGGTTTCATCATTGTAAATGCCGTAGGGGAGCCAAATAATTTTTTCAGCGCCTAAATAGGTATACAATTGCTCTTCAATTTGCTCACGGCTGAGGTGCGGATTGCGCCCCTTAGAGAGCAAGCATGTTTCCGTCACCAAGATAGTGCCTTCACCATCGCTATGGATAGCACCGCCTTCCAGCACAAATGGGCGCGCAGAATAACAAGCATCGCCAAGGTGCTGGCAAAACTTTTCTGCTATCATGTCATCTTGTTGCCAGTCAGCATAGAGACCATCTATCTCTCCGCCCCAAGCATTAAAAACCCAGTCTACGCCGCGTCTTTGCCCAGCTGTATTCACCACAAAGGTAGGGCCCACATCCCTTGCCCAAGCATCATCACTGACCATGGGAATGAGTTCTATATTACTTTCTGAGCTAAGAGCCGCTTGAGCAGAGGGCATACCCGCTGAGCACGCCAGCATATACACTTTTTCAGAGCGAGCTATACCGCGGGCCACTTCAGCAAAGGCTGTGCGGCCTGCTTTTGCCTCATGAGGCCAAGAACCTAGGCGGCAAGGCCAAATCATAAGGCAGCCTTCGTGGGGGGCAAACTCACCGGGCATGGTGAAACCATCATTTTTGGGAGTAGAGAGTTTTGTCATAGTGTTTTGGTATATTTTTAGTTTTTTCTGGGGGAGGCCCGCTCACATAAGGGGCCTTTTTGAAAAAAGGTTCTTTCCCTCCCCCAGACCCCCACCCTTTTCCAAAAACTTTTAATTATGTGTCACAACAGTGATATGAAATACATTTAAGGAAAAGGGATAGGTCTGTTAAGAAAGTCTTTGCTTGAAGTCGTCATACCCAAAAGATTTAACAATGCGACACTCACCCTCAGCATTCATGCTCACAATATGAGGCAGAGGAATGCCGTTAAAGGTATTATTTTTCACCATGGAATAAATGGCCATATCTTCAAAAATAAGTTTATCACCTATATTTTTAGAAGTGTCGAAGCTGTAATCCCCTATAATATCGCCGGCAAGGCAGGTAAAGGAAGACAGTCTATAGGTATGGGCTTTTTCTCCTGCAAGGCCGGAGTCTTTTAAAGGAGGTCTATAGGGCATTTCCAGTACATCCGGCATATGGCATGCGGCAGATGCGTCTAAAATAAGCGTTGTAATGCCGCTATTTTCCACAATGTCGAGCACTTCGCACACTAAATAGCCGGCGCGAAGAGCTATGGCCTCGCCAGGTTCTAAATACACTTGTACATTATACGTTTTTTGTATGCGTGTAATAATGCTTTCCAAAAGAGCTATATCATAATCTTGGCGTGTGATATGATGCCCGCCGCCCATATTCAGCCATTTTACTTTATGTAATATATCACCAAATTGTTCTTCCACAGCTTGTATGGTTGTGGCTAAGTCATCGGCATTTTGTTCGCAAAGGGTATGAAAATGTAAGCCTTCCACCACTGCACCGCCACTGCCTGTAAGGCAAGCTTCATCAAAATTATCTCTGGTAATACCTAGGCGAGAGCCCGGAGAACAGGGATCATAAATGGCATGGTCGCCTTGAGTAGAGCATTGTGGATTAATACGTAAACCCACAGAAGCTGTACCACAAGAATGACGAAATTTTTCCAGCTGGCGCAGAGAGTTAAAGACTATATGGTTACATATCTGCGCAATCTGTCCAAAATCTTCTTCTTTATATGCAGGAGAAAAAATATGCGTTTCTCCGCCCATTTCTTCATGCCCAAGGCGTGCTTCATACAGGCCACTGGCTGTGGTGCCTGCCAAATACTTACCAATGGTTTTATAGCAAGAAAACATGGAAAAAGCCTTTTGGGCCAGCAAAATTTTACAGCATGTGCGCTCCTGCACGCCTTGCAAAATTTCTAAATTTTCCTGCAATTTCTTTTCGTCTAGCACATAGCTGGGAGTAGGGATGGTATGTATGTTCATGAGTTTGTTTTATTTTTATTTTATTTTTATGGGGAGGGAACTTTTTGAAAAAAGTTCCCTCCCCGCTTGCTTTCAGCAAGCCCCCCTCCCTCAAAAACTTTTTATGGCGATGGAGCTTCATCTTTGAATAACATTCTCGTCCGCATTCCATTTTTATACAATGGTGTGCGGACGGAAATTTATACAAAGATAAAATACTGCCCGCTACGAAAGTTTTTTGAGGGGGAGTTTGAGGGGGAACTTTTTTTCAAAAAAGTTCCCCCTCAAGAAAGTTTCATATTTTACTAAAAGACTATTCCACAGTATCTGGGTTTTCTACTACCACCCAAGGTAGGCCCCACTTATTGAGCGCATCCATGAAGGGGTCTGGATCCAGCTCTTCAAGGTTAAAGACGCCGGCTTTTTTCCATAGTCCATTCACTACAAGCATGGCACCAATCATGGCAGGCACGCCTGTGGTGTAGGAAATGGCTTGACTGCCCACTTCTTTGTAGCACTCTTGGTGATCGCAAACATTGTAAATATAGATGGTTTTTTCTTTGCCGTCTTTAAGACCCGTAAAGATACAACCTATATTGGTCTTGCCGTG
>CAYJPR010000138.1:0-3937 GCA_964372075.1 uncultured Desulfovibrionaceae bacterium
CCCCATGTTTTAACTAATTCTTCAACAGGCACGTGAGGTTCTGCAATAGAGAAACCAAACACATACATACAGAAGGTGATAATAAGTAGCCCTAAACCAGCATTGGAAATAAGGGCTAAGAGGTTTGCATAGCGAACTTGCGCTGGAGAAGCGGCAACATCTTTATTATCCATAATAGGCTCCTTTAGGTGCATTATGAGCGTGTTAGCGGATTCTGTTGAGCGGGGGCTAGACTAGAGCTTTCCACCTCAGCGGGCTTTACCTGAGCTTGTGCAGAGGTATAGCCTTTCCATAAAGCTTGTGCGCCTGCAAAGAGCAACACAGAAATAACAAGGATACGGATAAATTTAGGTTTAGCCAAAGCAAGCAAGCGAACGCCCACAATGGAGCCAGCCATAAGGCCCACAACGGAAGGAACGGCAATCATGGGGATAACGGCGCCTTGGTTTAAATATACCCAAGCGGCAGAAGTATCAGCAATGGAGAGGAGGAACTTAGATGTACCTACAGAAATCTTTAAAGGTACGCCCATGAGCAAGTTGAGCACAGGCACGTTGGCCCAGCCGGCGCCAAGGCCGAACATACCGGCCATAAGGCCAATGGCGATGAAGAGAAGCATACCTTGTAAAGTACGGTGTGTTTTCCAAGGTATGGTTTCACCGGTGCTAGGCTCAAGGAAGAGACCTTGCATGCCAAAAGCCACACTGAGAGCATCTTGTTTTGTTACCACAGGCACTTCAGAGTTTTTAGCAAGGGTTAAGAGAATGGCAATACCCACAATGGTGGCACCAAGACAGAGCTGAGTAATATGCGCAGGTAAAGCAAGACCAATCATGGCGCCAATGATGGAGAAAATAGACGCCACGAGAGCTACGGGTAGGGCAAGACGTAGACTGGCAAAGTTACGTTTTAAAAGACCGGGACCGGCTGCCAAGGCGCCTGCAAGGGCCACCATAAGACCAGCGCCGCGCACAAAGTCAAGGTGAAAGGGGAAGAAGCCACTGACCAGCGGTACAAAGAGCACGCCGCCGCCAACACCTGCGAGCACTGCAATGATACCGAGTACGAAACAGAAGACAAGGAGAGCTAAAGGCCAAATCCACCAAGCAACATCGCTACCGGCGGCCATCTCTGTGGCGGCTTGTAATTCTTGGCTTGTGGTGGGTGTGACATCGGCAGCAAAGGCCATGCTACACAAGCTGAGGACAAGGAGTCCGCAAAAGAACAGTGTTTTACGAATAGACATCTAAAAACCCCCTTTAATATTTATCAAAATTTCTCCCATGTCAAAAACACTTCAGACATGGGAGGGAAAGCACAAAGATAAGGCTTTTGCCCTATAGAAAGGCAAAAAATGAAAGCCATAAAGATGGAAGAAAAGAAGTAGGCCTAAGAAAATTATTAATTGCGCGGCATACTTATTTTCTAGGTATAAAAAATATAACGTATGTGTGGGGGATTTGGCAAGAGGAAAGTTTTATTTTTCACAATAAATGTGCTGTGCACTAAGAGCATCTTTCCTCTGAATGAGCCTATAGAGCGAGGAAAATATACTGACAGATTATGCGTATAAGAGAAAAGGCTCTCTTTCTATGCTTGGAGGGCACACAAGGAAAGCCTTTTCTGATTTAGTGATAAGAAAACCGTAATATGTGTTTAATGCTGTTCAGAGTTTACTTCCATGTATTCAGCTTCTCTGGCTGCTTGTAAGGCAAAAGCGGCCAAGACCGGCCCTGCTACAATACCCACAGGCCCCAAAGCCACAAGACCACACACCACAGCAATAAGTACCACCACGAAAGAGGTTTTTAAGCCGCCGCGCAAGAAGAGAGGGCGCAAGACATTGTCTGCACCCACAACTATGATGGTGCACCATAAAATAAGGCCGATGGCAGTGGTTTTGGAGAGGGCAAACCAAGCATAAATGCTGGCCGGAATCCAGACTAAACTGGTGCCCACCAAAGGAATAGGCGCCACTAAGGCCGAGATTAAGCCCCAAAAGGCCGCGGCTGGTACATCTGCCACAGCAAAACCAAGGCCACAAAGAACACCTTGAATAAGAGCCACTAAAACCACACCCCAAAGCACGGAGCCAATGGCGTGGCGAACGGTTTCTATGAAACGGCGTAACACTGCTTCAGGGATGCGAGATACGGCTTTGAAGAAGGAAAAAAAGTTTCCTGCATAGACAATACCTATCATACTTAAGGAAATAAGCACACAAAGACGCATCATAAAGCCCATGGTGCTACCGGCAATGCCAAGCCCTTTACTCACAAGGGTTTGGATGGCTGTGCCTATAAAGGCTGTGAGCTCATGGCCTAGTTGTTCTATACCACCCTCTAGGCCGGGTATTTTACCAAGCCAGGTGTTAATGGTTTTTACAAAGGCCTGCATTTCTTCACCGTATATCCACCCTGATTGTTGCAAATCATTTATAAGACGCAAACCTGTAGCCGCTTGCGGTATAATCATAAGTACCACAACAGTAATAGGTAAAATAATACCTACACTTAAACCTAAGGTCACGGTGGTGAAAGCTATTTTGGTATTATAGCGCTGTAAAAGGCGTACATAGAGGGGGTGTAAAAGGCAAGCAAAGCATGCTGCTAAAAAAACTTCTGTGGGAAAAGGCCAAAGCAAGATGGCCCAGCTGGTAAGGGCTAGTAAGGCATATATTTTGTGCAAGATGTATTTCCTTTTTTACGATGTAGAGAATCTTATACGTATTTTGTGGGCAATGGTAAAGGCTTACATACGTGAAAAGCTTTTTATGGAGGACGGAAAAAAATTCCTTAACTATTTTAAGTGAGTATTGCCTTGTGTCTATAAGTATAGAGAATTTCTAGAAAAAATCTAGAAATAATTTGGAAAAAATTGCCACTTTTTAACTTTGGCACTACTTTTGCTAAACACTATTCAGTTTACAAATGTACAGGCAATTTTATCCACACAGGAGGAAAACGTGAAAAACGTTACCAATGCAATCGAAACTATGATTCATGTTCATCAAGCCAGCAGTGCCGCTATGAAGAATGGTGACTCTTATCCCCTGTGCCTTTTACAAGAGGAAGCTGTAAGCGCCATAGAACATTGCGTAAATAATTTTGGACAGGATGCTGTTCAGGAATTGGAAGAGTATGTAGAGGCTTTGCAAGAGGAATTTCTTGCCCATGTGCATACTTTGCTAGAAGAAAATTCCATTCATATGGATGAAAAGCTCATGCTCAGTCTTTCGGCAGATAATATGTTATTATTGCAGTGCCAAGAGCAAGAAGAAGCCTTATTGGCGGCCCTTGGTGGAGATACGTTTTTACGTGAACGTTTGCAAAATCTTCGCTCTGCAGCTTTTCTAGCTCGCGGTTTGCAATATATGCTTGCTGCCAAGGCAGAAAAGGTACCTGCGCATATGGCGGAATATAATGTCTGCGTAAAGGGAAAGCTGTCTCACTTCTATTTAAAGTAAGATTGAGAGAAAAATCTGCCTAAAACATATAAAAACTATTGCAAAACGGCGCTTTTTATCTAAGATAGGGGGAAAGCTAATTTAAGGAGTTATCCCCATGCGCCGTCATACACTTGAAAGAAAAGATCCTGCCTTTATTGCCCATGTGCTACAACGTGCCACAGAATTATATGTGGCTTTTAGCACGGATGCCGCCCCCTACGTTTTGCCTCTCAATTTTGTATATTTACAAGATAAAATCTATTTTCACTGCGCCACAGAAGGGCGAAAGCTGGATTGTTTGCAAAAGCAAGCACAAGTGGGATTTAGCACTTGTGTAGATATGCAAATTGTGCCTGAAAAAGCCACGACTTTGTTTAAATCTGTGGTGGGCACTGGGCGTGCGCATATGATAGAAGATGCTCAAGAGAAGATAGGTGTTTTGAATGCCTTGGCTAAACGCTATGATGCCTACTGTGAAAGCCCCACACC
>CAYJPR010000139.1:0-3910 GCA_964372075.1 uncultured Desulfovibrionaceae bacterium
ATTGCTAGAACCATAGGCCGCCAATAAAATACCTGCTTTCATTTTTAAGAAAGTACGCTTCCCCACTTTTTTTTGCAAGGTATCAAAAGCGGCATATGGTAAAACTTCCCTCTTTTTGTGTGTAATCAATTAAAATGTATCTATAAAAGTTAATTTTTGATTTTGATTTATACATTTAAGTATTGACCCAGCCGCTCTTGCTCTATATAAGTAATGTATATTCTGGAGGATAGTATGGAAAAACGCGCGCTGATTTTTGGCGGCAGAACGGGTCTTGTTGGACAAGCCCTCTCCCGCATTCTCACAGCAAATGGCTGGTACACCATGCCCATAGGCCGTCAAGATGGCGACCTACTCAGTGTCTCCTTCATCGAAGACTGTATCGAAAGATATAAAATTAGTCATATTTTTAACACGGTAGCTTGGACACAAGTGGATCAAGCCGAAGATAATGAATGCCAAGCTTTTGTTTTGAATCGCGCTTTGCCCGCAGGACTAGCTCAATTAGCAAAAAAATTAGATATTCGACTCATTCATTATAGTACAGATTTTGTTTTTTCCGGTGAATCAGACAGAAATTACCTTGAAGGTGATAGCACTGATCCCACTTCTATCTACGGACGCACCAAGTTAGCCGGCGAGGAAGCCGTTCTTTCCATCGCGCCTGAGCATTCATGTATTTTACGCACAGCCTGGCTTTTTGGCCCCGGACGACAAAACTTTGTGTCCAACATCATTAAGAAACATTGTGAATATGGCAAACTTTCCATTGTACACGATCAAGTGGGCTCCCCCACCTATTCTATGGACCTAGCTCATTGGAGCATGTTGGCAGCAGAAAAAGGCCTTACGGGCGTCTATCATGCGGTAAATAGCGGTCGTGCCTCTTGGTGTGATTTGGCTTGCGAAGCGCTAAACATTGCAGAAATCGACTGTCATGTGGAACCTATAACCTCAGATCAATGGCCGCAAAAGGCCAAACGGCCTCCTTTTTCCGTGTTAAATAATGAAAAGCTTGCCGATGCCTTGGGTATTATCCCGCGTTCGTGGCCACAAGCTTTGCGCGAATATATTTTCAGCGACGAACTTAATAGAGATCTTATTGGTGCTTAACACCTTTGAAGAGGGCTTTTGCATGTCTAAACACAAAAGAGCTTTTTCCCCTTTTTTAACAGGTTTTTTCCTCAGCCTTATGGTGGCTTTTGTGCTGAGCTTGGCCTCTATGGCCTTGGCTGTGCCCAAAAGCTTGGAAGAATTGAGCGCCATTTCCAACAAGCTCATTAAAACCACAGTGCAGCATGGGGGCATTGGTTCTTTTTTTCGTCCTGCCTTTGGGCGCATGATGGATGCAGACTTAAGCCTGGACAAACATGAACCTGTCTTTGTGGTGGCCTTTCCTGAGGGCGTACGTATTTACCCTCAGCGTATTATGGTATGGCATCAAGTTTCCAATGAGCTTATGGGAAAAAATGCCTACGCTGTGACGTATTGCCCCATCACCGGAACCCTTGCGGCCTACAGCACGGACTTTAACGGCGTAGATCTCTTCTTTGATGCGCAAGGTGATTTGTACGATGGTAATACCGTACTTATTGATCGCAATACGGGCAGCTTATGGTTGCAAGCTTTAGGTATGGCTTTTGAAGGGCCCATGACAGGGCGTGGATTAGCTAAAATACCTGTATTTTGGACCACATGGGATGCGGCAAAGCGTTTTTATAAAGATGTGCCTGTGCTTTCAACGCCTAGAAATCGTAAAGCCTATGGGCGCGATCCGTACGGGAACTATCTCAAAACAAATACCTATTATGATAATGATACCTTAGCCTTTCCTGTGACCTATTCAGATTTGCGCCTACCTTATAAAAATCAAGTTATTGGCTTGGAATTTAATGATTTTCGTTTGGCTGTAGACGTGGCCTATGTGAAAAAAGAGGGAGCTGTAAACTTCTTTTTAGGTGACACACCTTTATTGGCTGTGCATGATAAAAAGCTGGATGTGGTGCGTATTTTTAATAGACAGGTGTGGGATAAACCTTCGCTTTTTATTATGCAATACGGAAAACTCATTGATATTGCCAGCAAATCGGCGTGGGATGCCAGCACTGGTGTTTCCTTAGAAGGAAATATGAAGGGCGCTTCCATGCAACAATACTATGGTATTTATAGCATGTGGTTTAATTGGTATAATTTAAATCCAGAAACAATACTTATTCCTGGGCCCGGAGAGGTTCCTAAAAGCGTTTTGCATGTGGATAAGCTTGCTGAGTAATATTTATTACATAGATTATAAAAAAGGGAGAGATTTGCGTCTCTCCCCTTACTTTTTGTTGAAAAGAAAATCCATCAGTTAGGTTGGTGGATTTTTGCTTACTTATTTTCCATCTCTTCACTGCGTTTAGCTGCTGCCAATACCGCATCCACAATATGCCCAGCCACGGCCGTGCGCTCCATATGATTAACACCGGCTATGGTTAATCCAGCGGGAGAACAAACATCATCACGTAAACCCAACAGATTCTGGGCAGAGGCTTTAGCCATACGCACAGAACCATCCATAAGTTGCTCTACCATATGTCGTGACTCGTCGCGGGAAAAACCTAAGGTTACTCCAGACTGCACCAAGGCATTCATAAGGTGGAAAGCATAGGCTGGACCGGCGCCCATGAAAGCACTAAAGGCCACAAATTTATCTTCTGCCAATTCCATACACATGCCAATACCGCGGAAAAGAGAAAGTATGTTTTCTTTATCCTTGGCCTGAAGCTGTGGGTCTTCAAAGCAAAAAGCAAAAATACCGGCTCCCACAAGGGCAGGGGTGTTGGGCATACAACGCACCACAGCGCATTTATGCTGTACGCCTTCTTGTAGTGCACGCATGGTTACACCCGCCGCCACAGAAATAATGATCTTATCAGGAGTGAGTAGGGGAGCCATTAAGGCAAGCACTTTTTCCACTAAATATGGCTTCACAGCTAAAATAATGGTAGTAGAAGATATTACCACATGCTCTAAATCTTTGGCCGCTTCAATGCCGGCTCCTTGTAAAGGGGCAAGGCTTTCAGCTTTGGGGTCGTAACCTAATAGGGTCAAGGATTTATTCTTGCTTAAGCCAAGTAAAATGGCAGCTCCCATATTGCCGCAACCAATGCAGCCTATGGACAATGATTCTTGATTCATATTTTATGCATCTCCAAGGAATTAAAAAAGTAAGCTATTTCTGTAGCAGCTGTTTCTTCCGCATCGGAACCATGAACGGAGTTTTGGGTTTTACTTAAAGCAAAAAGCTTGCGAAGGGTGCCTTCTTCTGCTTCTTCTGGGTTTGTGGCACCCATCAAATCACGATAACGTGTAATGGCATCTTCTGCTTCTAATACCATACAAACGATGGGACCAGAACACATATATTCCATCAAGCGCTCAAAAAAGGGTTTGCCTTTGTGCACGGCATAAAAGCCTTGCGCTTGTTCGTGGGTGAGATGAATCATCTTCATAGCGATGATTTCAAGGCCGGCTTCTTGAATTTTAGCTATAACTTCACCAGTAATATGGCGTCGAACGGCATCAGGTTTAATGATGGAAAAAGTGCGCTGCATACATACCTCTTATTTAAAGGGTGAATGAAAGTAAGCTGTGGCATCACTGCTTTTTGAATTTTGTATACTGTAACAGCAAAAGGCTATAAGGACAACATATAGTAAAATATGAGGTAAGCTACAGGGGGTGTTTATGTTAATGTCTAATTTATTAGAATAAAAAGGCGCACTATGGATTTTTAGTGAATTTTGTGCAGATATTTGTTGACACAAAGGTGTCATTAAGGCATCTTCCCTTTCGCGCTGAGGCACACAGCGTTGATTCGAAAGCGTCAAAAACAAATTTGCAAAGTTAAAAAAAAGTTGTTGACAAG
>CAYJPR010000140.1:0-3868 GCA_964372075.1 uncultured Desulfovibrionaceae bacterium
GCTATGAAAAATATGTGCTTTCTGAGCAAGAAAGAGAGCAAAATCCTACGCCTTCCTGTTGTTCTTCTGTACCAAGTTCTTCTGCGCCAAGCTCTTGTTGTGATACTCCTAAAGAGAAAGAAAATGCTTGTTGCACGCCAACGCTCGAACCTATGTCTGCAGCTACCTCTTGCTGCACTGAGCCTGCACAGAGCTCTTGTTGCGAACCTAAGCCCACTTTGCAACCTCTACAGCCTATGAGTATGCCAAGTACGTGCTGCGAGCCCAAAGTGGACTCTTGCTGCACGCCGAAGCCTGAACCCTCTGCATGTTGTACGCCGGAACCTGCCACATGTTGCGAATCTAAGCCTACGTTACAGCCCATGCAGTCCGCGCACTCCATGACAGCTCCAAGCTCTTGTTGTGAGCCTACAGCCACATCTTGCTGCACACCAGAACCTGCACCTCAAGCTTGTTGCGCTCCTGTGCAAAATTCTTCTTGTGAAACGCAAGAAGCATCAAGTTCTTGTTGCACTGCGGCGCCAAAGGCTGTGGGCCTTACGCTGAAGGAAAAAATTCGCTTAGCTTTTGCCGACGGCTATGCACAATTTAAGCAAGTATTACCTTATCTGCTCTTGGGTGTTACCTTAGGTTCTGTTATTTATGGTTTTGTGCCGCAAGATTTCATAGCCACCTATGCCAGCGGTGAATCCCTCTTGGCCGTGCCTGTGGCGGCGGTTATTGGTATTCCCTTGTACGTGCGTGTGGAAGCTCTTATTCCTCTTTCTGCGGTGTTGGTAGGAAAGGGCATGGGCCTTGGGGCTGTAATGGCGCTTATTATTGGCGGTGGCGGTGCCAGCTTAACGGAAGTGATTTTATTAAAATCTCTCTTTAAGTGGCAAATTATTGCGGCCTTCCTAGTGGTGGTGCTTACCATGGCCGTGGGGGCTGGGTACTTCTTCCAATTTGTTTTTTAAGATGTTGTAAATATATGCTATTAGCGCCTCCTTTCGTTATGAAGGGAGGCGCTTTGTTATGCAAGAATAGAGCAAAAGGAATTTGTCTTTTTACTGTATGTAGGCTAAAAACAGGAACTCACAGCGAAAGTGTAAAGAATTTAGGAGTAGTTTTATGGCAAATCATGTATTTATGGGCATGTCCCTCGATGGCTATGTGGCGGATAAAAATAACAGTGTAGAGTGGCTTAATGCTTATCCGCAAGAGGATGGCCCAGAATCGCATTTTTCCCTATTTATGGACAATATGGACGCCATTATCATGGGCCGAAATACCTTTGAAACAGTGCATTCCTTTGGCGTGTGGCCTTATACCAAGCCTGTTATTGTATTGAGCAAAAGCTTAGAAAGCTTGCCGCAGGGCTATGAGGGAAAGGCTAGCCTTAGTAAGGAAGATGTGAAAGATGTGCTACTCAGCGCTTTTCGTAAGGGCTATAAGGAATTGTATATTGATGGTGGCGCTGTGGTGCGCTCTTTTTTAGCTTTAGATCTTATTGATAGCATGACGCTAACTCAGGTGCCCCTATTACTGGGCGGCGGCGTTTCGCTTTTTGGTGATATGGATGCGACTATGAAGTTTACCCATATACATACGCAAGTGCTGGATGGGGGATTAGTTCTCTCTGGTTACATGCGCCAACGCTAGAGAACGTCGCCACAAGTGCCTTTTTACGTATCTCTGCGTCAGATTTTATGCGCTTTTTCGGTCAAATACCAGAAGAGTATGTTCCCTCAAAGCGCACTCATCTTCCTTGATATACATAAAAATTCATCTTGTTGCGCCGCTCTCTAGTAATTGGCTTACAATGGGTAATTTGCTTCGACAGGTTTGTTAGGCTTATTGGAAAGATTTATAATACATAAAAAAAGGGAAAAGCTACATGGCTTTTCCCTTTCTTATTACTTTACAGAAAGCTTACGAAGAAAACTTCTCTACCAAGGTGTCTACCAAGGCAGGGATGGTATAATCTTCAGGTTGAATGTGGCAAGGCAAGCCATGTTTAGTTAAGGTTTTGGCCGTGATGGGGCCAATGGCTGCCAATTGCACTTCTGGATGCTTTTTCAAAGTTTCTGCGTCCACCAAGGAGAGGAAATTATCTACCGTGGAGGAAGAGCCAAAGGTAATGCAATGCAATTGTCCTTGGGCTAATGCTTCCAGCACTTCATCCTTGCGGGCGCCGGCTGGCTTGGTTTCATAGACGGGTAAAACATCTACCGTGGCGCCGGCTTCGCGCAGGGCTTCGGGCAGAACTTCACGGGCCTCTAGAGCGCGAGGGAGCAAAATCTTTTGCCCTTGCATACCCATGGCTAACATGCCTTCTACCACGCCTTCAGCCACATATTTTTCAGGAATGAAATCCGGTTCAATGCCGCGTTCGCGTAAGATATCTGCCGTGGCAGGACCAATGGCAGCCACTTTCTTACCAAAGATTGCACGGGAGTCTAAACCATGCTTGTGCAGGCGCTTCCAAAAATGTTTGACGCCATTGACAGAGGTAAAGACCAGCCATTGATAGCTGTCTAAATCTTTGATTTTTGCATCTACATCACTGAAATCTTCCAGTTCATGGATTTCAATGGTGGGGAATTGAATCACATGGGCGCCCAGTTCCGCCAAGGAAAGGGCCAGTCCGCTGGCTTGTTCACGGGCGCGAGTCACCACAATGCCCTTGCCTAAAAGGGGCTTTTGCTCAAACCAGTTGAGCTTATCACGTAGTGTTACCACATGACCCACCACAATGACGGAAGGATTGGTAAAGCCTTGCTTTTGCCCTTCTTCATGTAGGGTTTCTATGGTGGCTACCAAGGAGCGATGATGAGCTGTTGTGCCCCAATGAACCAATGCTGCAGGGGTATCAGGTGCAAGGCCGGCGGCCATAAGGTTTTTGGCAATGTCCGGTAAGTTCTTCATACCCATAACAAAAACAAGAGTAGAAGCGGATTTTGCCAGCGCGTCCCAATGGTGTACAGAGCCGGGCTTGTCCGGATTTTCATGGCCTGTAATAAGAGTTACAGAGGAGGCAAAGGAGCGGTGTGTAAGCGGAATACCGGCGTAAGCTGGTCCGGCAATGGTGCTGGAAATGCCGGGCACTTCTTCAAAGGGCACACCGGCTTCTAAGAGTTCTTCGGCTTCTTCACCGCCGCGACCGAAAATGTAAGGGTCGCCGCCCTTAAGACGGGCTACAATTTTACCTTCTTTGGCTTTTTCAATGATAAGAGCATTGATGCCATCTTGGGGCAAGGCGTGATTATTGGCTCTTTTGCCCACATAGATAAGCTCTGCATCTTTACGAGCAAAGTTCAGCATATTGGCATTGGCTAAAGCGTCATACACAATAACATCGGCCTTTTCTAAAATGGCCTTTCCTTTCAAGGTGAGCAGGCCCATGTCTCCGGGGCCGGCTCCAATAAGATATACTTTCATTATACAGTGCCTCGCACAAGTTCTATAAGGGTACGTACGCCAAAGCCTATGGCGCCCACAGGGCTTAGGGGGGTCTTGGTAAAGGCCCAATCTGTGCCGGCAATGTCTAGGTGAGCCCAGCGCGTGCCGTCTTCAATGAAGGCTTTCAAATATAAAGCCGCGGTGATGGCACCGCCTTCACGGGCGCCCATATGGGCTATGTCGGCCACATCACTCTTAAGCCCTTCGGCATAGGAATCCCAAAGGGGTAGGGGCCAGAAATTATCTCCCACCAAGGTGCCGCTAGCCATAATCTCATCACGTAAGGCTTCGTCATCGGTGAACAGACCAGCTACTTCCTTGCCTAAGGCCACACTGCAGGCGCCGGTGAGGGTGGCAATGTCCACCATATAGGCCGGCTTGTACTGCTGTTGGGCATAGGTCAAAGCGTCGCACAGGGCCAAACGAC
>CAYJPR010000141.1:0-3859 GCA_964372075.1 uncultured Desulfovibrionaceae bacterium
AGAGAGGGGAGTAAACGCTTTACCGTACGGGCATCGGCACCGCGAGCCATGAAAATTCCTAAAGGTCTTTCTTTATACCATAAGGGGAGGAGTACTGTGCGCTCGCGCGAAATCCATTGCGGACTTTGCGGCGTGGCTTCTGCCGTGGGAAAATAAAGACTGTGTGAGGTAAAAGGCAAAATGGAGCGTAAAGCTTCGGCCAAATGCCCTTCTAATTCCATAAGGTCAGCACGTTGTAATTGTACGGTGTAGAGAGTTTTCATGGCTTGTGTTTAGCACCATGTGTAGAAAAAGTCTAGAAAAAGCCTAGAAAGCCTTTCTCTTCTTTTGTTTGTGCAAAAAAAAACAGAGTAAGCTGTAACACTTGCTCTGTTGTAAAAAAATATGGATGAATAATTAATTTTTAGGACGTGATTGTACAAAAAGAATATTTCTTTTTATTTGGCGTAAAACTTCATCTTTGTGCACTTTGGGGAAAAGCACAATGGTACCGGAGTGCACATAGTGAGGGGGGAAGTCGTTGAGCGTCAGCGCGTAGACGTCGGAAATTTCTTTAGATGTTAAATCAAGTTCCGATGCGTCTAACATTCTTTTTAACTCGCGGCGCACAGTTACTTCATTACGATTGTAGACAGCGTCTAAGTCTAAACCTTCAATGGGGCAGCGGTCACTAATCTTTGCCATGGGTGGCTCCTTAACGTGTTATGTTAAAAGCATGCTTTCAACGTCTCCAAGAGAGTAGCGTAAAAAAGTCAGAAAACAAAGTTTTTTTTTGTTATCTCAAGGTGTGTGAATTTATTTGTTATTATTGTTGACCTTAGAGCTTTTTTATGTTTATCTTAAGTCAGGATAGAGTTCTTTTTTAGAATTTATATCTTTAAGCTTGGCTTTTAGCTGAGTTTGTGCTAAAGATAACAAAGTCCCAACGTCCTGTTGGGTGGATAGCTTGGATTTGGTTTTTTTGTTTTTATACTTTTTCATGTCAACAACTTACGTAAGGAGTTTATCATGGCTGCACTTGTTATAGGACATATGAATCCCGATACCGACAGCATTATTTCTGCCATTGCTGTGGCTGACCTTTATACCAAGCGTGGTATGGAAGCCAAAGCAGTGGCGCAAGGTGCCCCCACCCCTGAAACCAATTTTGTATTAGAAAAATTTGGCTTGAGTGCTCCCGCCGTGGTGGAAGATGTGGCCGGACAAAAAGTGGTATTGGTGGATTTTTCTGACCTAGCACAAGCCCCTAAAGGCATGGACAGTGCCGAACTTTTAGGTATTGTGGATCACCACAAATTAGGTGATGTAACAACATCAAATCCTTTAGAAATTTGGACATGGCCCGTAGGATGTACAGGTACTGTCATTAAAAACATGTACGATTTTTACGGTGTGGAATTACCTAAGGGTATTGCCGGTGGCCTTTTATGCGCCATTTTATCAGATACCGTTATGTTTAAATCTCCCACATGCACCGAAGCTGACAAAAAAGCTGTGGACGCCCTTGCTAAACAATGCGGCGTAGCAGATGTGATGGCTCTTGGTATGGAAATGTTCACCGTAAAGAGCGCAGTAGACGGCGCCAGCATGGCTGACCTTGTATTCCGTGATTACAAAGATTTTGATATGAACGGTAATAAAGTGGGCATTGGCCAGCTAGAAGTGGTTGATCTCAGTATTCTTGATAAGGTGAAAGCCGGTCTTTTAGAAGAAATTACCCGCGTTAAGGGTGAAGGCCGTCATTCAGTCTTCTTGCTTTTGACAGATATTATGAAAGAAGGCTCTGAAATGCTTATTGTTTCTGACGATACTTCTGTGGTGGAAAAAGCCTTTGGTGTGAAACCAGAAGGTACTTCCGTATGGCTTGACGGCGTTATGAGCCGTAAAAAGCAAGTGGTTCCTAATTTTGAAAAAGCTTTTAAATAAGACGTAACTTACCGTAAATATATAAAGGCCCAGCTGTGATGGTTGGGCCTTTTTTTTACGTAAAAATAAAGCCCGCAAGAAAACTTACGGGCTTAGTGATAGCTATAGAGTATAGCGTGGCAGAATTATTACATATTTTGTTTGGTGTCGGCCAATTGGATTTGGCGCAAGCATACGCCTTGGGGCATATCGTAGGCAAATTTAATGGTGGAAGCCACATGCTCTGCAGTGATGTTGGTGGCGCCCACAGCTTGGGTCCATTCTTTATAGCCCTTAATAATGTCAGGATTGGTGGTATGGCCCAAAAGCTCTGTGGCCACAGCACCGGGGCAGATGGTCATAACACGTACATTATGGGGAGAAAGTTCTTCTCTTGCCACTTCGCTTAGGCCCACAACGCCATATTTAGAGGCGCAGTAAGCGGCGTGGTTACCAAAAGCCTTTACACCGGCAATGGAGCTAATGTTAATAATGGTGCCGCATTGTTGTTCTTTCATGTTTGCCATAACAATTTGCATACCGTTCATAACGCCCATGACATTGGTATCTAGCATGGTTTTCCATTCGGCGGCGTCTTGATCTTCTAGGCTGCCAAGCATCATAACACCGGCATTGTTGATGAGTAAATCGGTCTTACCATATTGCTCTTCGGCTTGACGCACGGCGCTTTCAAACTCTGCCTTTTGTGTTACATCCACTTTTTTGCACATGGTATTGGGCAGGTTTAAAGCTTCAACGAGTTCAATTCTGCGGGCAAGGAGTAAAAGTGGATGGCCGGCAGCGCTAAATTGCTGGGCCAATACTTTACCAAAACCAGAGCTTGCACCGGTAATAACGACGAGTTTTTTCATGATTTTCTCCTAGAAATTCAATGTTATTAGTGAATAATGTAAATAATATCTACATGCTTGATAATTTTTCTATTACAGTATATTTTCCTGTTTAGATATTTTTTATTTTATTGAGGAAGCCTTGTCAATACGGCACATGCTTTTCTCTTAGTGTAAGGAAGGTGACTAATGGAAAAAATAGTAGTAGCCTCAGAAATTGAAGTGACATTGAAAATGATTGGGGGTAAATGTAAGCCCTTAATTTTATATATGTTGGCAGAAGATGGTACCAAAAGATTTAAAGATTTGATGAAAGAAGTAACGGGTATTTCACAAAAAACCCTCACCAATCAATTGCGCGAACTGGAAGCCGATGGGCTTATTTTACGCCAAAGCTTTAATGAAATTCCGCCACGGGTGGAGTATTCCATTACCGAAAAAGGCCTTACTCTCATGCCCATATTGGAGCTTATGTGTGAGTGGGGCGAAAAAAATGCCGACGAGCGTTTTGTTTTAACTAATCCTGCTTGTTCGTAAAAGTTGCGCATTTCTTGTAAGGCTGTTGGCACATAATAAGAGGGTGACATTGAGCGCATTTAACGATAGGGAAAAGGCTGAACAGAGGGTAAACAGAGGGTTAAGCAAGGGCTAAACAACAAAATATATGGCCATGTTGTCATATAACATATCTTTTTCCTACTATTTTTGGGGGCTTATATGGAGCGTCAGTATTCATCTTATCGTTGGGTTATTTTTGCCCTAGCTATTTTTGCCTATACAGTGGTTATTTTTCATCGCATGAGCCCTGCAGTTATGGCCGATGCCATTATGCTTGACTTAGGCGTCAATGCAGCCTTTATGGGGCTTATGGCTTCGGCGTATTTTTATCCTTATGCTGTGCTACAAATACCTAGCGGCATTATGTCGGACACGTGCTCTACACGTAAGCTCATAACTTTCGCTTTGGCTTTAACTTGTCTTGGCACCTTCGTTTTTGCCACGGCTAGCAGTGGCAGCATGGCCTTTTGGGGCAGGTTAGGTGTGGGCATTGGTTGCTCACTTATTCTTATGCCGGCGTATAAAGCTTTGGCAGATTGGTTTAA
>CAYJPR010000142.1:0-2049 GCA_964372075.1 uncultured Desulfovibrionaceae bacterium
AAGTAAATCTTGTGGGCAGCAGTCCCTGTTTGGCAGAAATATACAGAATTGACGTAAAGAAAAACCTTTTTTGCGAAATATTTCAGACGGATATTCTGTGCACCTACACAAAAGATATATAATCTCTTTTTTGAGGTATCATGAACGAAATACACTCCCCCCCTGCGCCTCTTACTGAGCCGTCATTAGATAAAAATGCTAAAATTATAGCTATCATCGACCTTGGCAGTAACTCTGCTCGCTTGCTCCTTGTGCAAATCATGCCCGATGGTGCGTATAGCATTATCAACAGAGTAAAGCATATGGTACGCCTTGGAGAAAATGCTTTTGAAGAAAAGCGCCTGCAAGAGCCTGCCATGCAGCGTACCCTTGCCGTACTACATTCCTTTATGGAGATGTGTCAAAAATACGAAGTATCTGAAATTTTCCCCATGGCCACAGCAGCCATGCGTGACGCCCTCAATGCCACAGAGTTTCAACAAAGAGTACGTGAAAAAACCGGTCTTGAATTGCAAATTATTTCCGGAAATGAAGAAGCCAGACTTATATGTTTAGGCGTTTCCAGCGGTCTTCCTTCAAGTCTTGGTTTAAGGGTGTATATTGATATTGGCGGCGGTAGTACCGAAGTGGCTGTCTCCAATGCGCAAGGCACAGAATGCCTCAACTCTCTCAAAATTGGTTGTGTGCGTTTAACCAACAGATTCCTCAATGACTACCCAGACAAAGTACCCAAACATGTTTTTTCTGCCATGTGTGCCTATGTGCGCGGCAAGGCCAGCCACACCACCGGGCGTTTGCAAAACCATATGCTTTCAGAGCTGGTAGGAAGTTCAGGTACTGCATTAAGTTTACAAAATATCGGACATCGCTTGCAATACGGCTCTGCCCCCACAGCAGAACAAAATACCCTAAGTTTAGAAGGCTTACGCCTTGCTGTTAAGCACATCTGCAGCCTTACAGCAGAGGAAAGACGTAGCCTGCCCGGAGTAAACACCAGACGTGCTGAAGTATTAGTAGCAGGAGCTGCCATACTTTTAACCCTCATGGAAGACTTTAACTTTTCCAGCCTTACGGTGAGCACGAGAAACTTGCAAGACGGCATACTTATGGACTACTTGCAGCGCCATCCCTTGCGCCCGCAAGAAATAGGCATTTCCGTGCGCGAAAAAAGCATTTTGCAATTGGCTAAACGCTGCCAATATGAACTCGAACATTCGCGCCATGTGGCTAAGCTCACGCTGCAAATCCATGACTCCGCTGTGGACATGGGGCTCATTGCTCTTGATCATCAAGCCAGAGAGCTTTTGCACTATGCCGCTCTCTTGCATGACATAGGTATTTTCATTGCCTATGCCAAGCATGCTACCCACGGCGCGTATATCATCAACAAATCAGAGCTGCTTGGCTTCACAGAGGACGAAATAGAGTTCATGGCAACCCTTGTCCAGCTTCACAACCTAAAACCCGGCAGAAAGGCATTTAGCCCCATTCCTAAGGGGCAAGGTTTACGCCGCCATTTGCACTTCTTCCCGCTCTTTTTGGCCCTAGCAGAGAATATGGATCGCTTACACTGCGAACACGTGCAAGAAACCCACTTCGTTCGTGTTAAAGATCAGCTTTCGCTTATTATTAGCGGAAAAAGCATTAGCCCTGTGGAAATTGAAGCTGTAAGTCTAATGGACAGTCTTTTACAATCTGCAGTGGGAGAAAAAGTTATTATACACTTCACATCCCTAGCACTTTAAGAGAAATATTTCCTAAACATGTAAGCCTACTATGTACTTTGAGAAATAAAGTACATAGTAGGCTTTTTTTCACTCATTTCTTAAAGTTAAACTTTAACTTTAAGAAAATTGCTCTTAGCATCACTGTTCTCTCCTTATTTCACTAGAGATAAAAAGCGCAATGCCCCTTTCGCCCAAACCTTACTCCTCTCCCCTTGACTTAGGCCGTTTCGCCTAAACCCTATTTCATATCGATTCACTTTTGCATCAAAAATATACCCTTACAGTTTTTTTCCTTTTCATATCTAAAAGCTAAAAAAATGCA
>CAYJPR010000142.1:2149-3842 GCA_964372075.1 uncultured Desulfovibrionaceae bacterium
CTCATTGGTACAGCTTTTGCTCAATGGCTGTGGATTTGCCAAAAAAAAGCAGCCTTATTGTAGGAAATAGACTGCGTATATTGGTAGTAAAACACAATTTTACATTATTTAGGAGCTTTACACATGAGTCATGCCTCAAGCCCCCCGCACACTGAAGAACGAGCGAATTTAAGTAAAACCATGTCCCCCCTTGCCACCTGGGCCCTAGCTTTTGGATCCATTATTGGCTGGGGGGCTTTTGTTATGCCAAGCCTGCGCTTCCTTCCCCAGTCAGGTCCCTTAGCCTCCTGTATCGGCTTTGCCTTAGGCGGCATATTACTCATGTTTGTTGCCATAAGTTACGGTAAAATTGTTGGTAAATATCCTGTGGCTGGCGGCGCCTTTGCCTACGCCTACGCAGCCTTTGGCTCCACAGCCTCTTTCATTTGCGGCTGGGCCATGGTACTGGGCTACCTCTCCATTATCGCCCTAAACGCCACTGCTCTTGTCCTACTCACCCGCTTCCTCATCCCCGGTGTGCTCGACTTTGGTCACCTTTATGTTATCGCCAACTGGGATATCTACCTTGGAGAGCTCCTCTTCCTTGAAGCTGTTCTCGTTGCCTTTGGTGTCCTTAATATGATTGGCGCAGACGTTATCAGCAAAATCCAAGTGGCTTTAGCCGTTATCCTCGCTGTAGGTGTGGCCGCCTTAGCCATTGGTACCTTTAGTGCTGAAACCGCCGCCATTAGCAACTTAAATCCTCTGTTTGCAGAAAATAAAAGCATCATTGCCAGCATAGCTGCTGTAGTAGCCGTAGCTCCCTGGCTCTATGTGGGCTTTGATACCATTCCCCAAGCCGCAGAAGAATTTAACTTCTCCGCAGAAAAAGCCATCAAGCTCATGGTGCTTGCCATCGCTTGCGGTATTTTTGTATACGGCCTCGTTACCGTAGCAGTAGCCATCGTTATCCCTTACCCAGATTTCCTCAAGCTAGATACCCCTTGGCACACCGGCTATATAGCCGACCTTGCCCTTGGTTCTTACGGTACTATCTTCCTTGCCATGGCTGTTGTTGCCGGTATCCTCACAGGTATTAACGGCTTCTATGTAGCCAGCTCCCGCTTACTTTTCAGCATGGGCCGCGCGCACATCCTCCCCACCTGGTTCGCCAAAATTGACAAGAAGCACAATACCCCCAAAAATGCCCTCATATTTACTCTGGCCTTCGTACTCATTGCGCCTTTCTTTGGCCGTGAAGTGCTCGACTGGGTTGTAAGCATGTCCGCCATCGGCACCATCATCGCCTACCTCTTCGCCTCTTGGGCCGCCTACAAAATCCTCTCCCGTGATAAAGGCGAAAGCCCTTGGATGATTCGCTGCTCCATCTTAGGTTGCATCAGCTCCATCATCTGCTTAGGCCTGCTCACCCTACCCTTCTCCCCCGCAGTTATAGGCAAAGAATCCGCCTACGCTCTGGTAGCTTGGGTTGTCCTTGGTGGTATCTTCTACGTAGTACGCTGGAACGACATGCGCAACTACCCCACCCACGAAAGAGCCTACTTAATCCTTGGCGACTCCGACCTTACAGATTACGTGAACTATCGTAGTTCCAAAAAGTAAAATTACCCCTTTCCATAAGCCTCTAGACAAGCAAGCCCCGCTTCATGCGGGGCTTTGCCATTATTAAATGCTTTATGATTTTTTGTTTTTT
>CAYJPR010000143.1:0-3809 GCA_964372075.1 uncultured Desulfovibrionaceae bacterium
AAGCTCTTTTAGAGACCATGTTCCTTTCTGTAGCCACGCCGGAGCAAGCGCTTGTCTTGCATGTGGTGCGTGATAATGCCATGGCAAAACTTAATGCCCAGCAAATGCAAGGGCATGGGCCTACTAATATTCTATCCTTTCCGGCACAAGGGGCCAGCATAAAAGTACGTAGCTTAAAACAAGATTCACAAGATAAACAACCGGATATTTTGGTTCTTTCTGTGGACACTTTACATAGAGAGTGTTTGCTCTATGGACAGGAGCCTGTGGAGCATTTGGTGCGTCTTTTGGCTCACGGTCTTGGGCATGTTTTGGGCTATGACCATGGGCAGGAAATGTTTGCCTTGTGCGCCAGTATGGAAGAAGAAGGATTGAGGTATTTGCAAGGCCAAGGCCTTTATTCTATCTAGCAGACTGTTAAAAAAGTGCACATTGCGTCGTCAGGCTTGCTTTTTGTGCAAGGAATGTACTCTTTTGGTACTTGACTGGAGCAAAAAACGAGTCTGACGAAATAGATCACGCTTTTTCAACATCCTGCCAAGGCTTGTACTTGTAATTCCAAGAGCTTCTCCCCCGACGCAGCGCCCCTATCTTGCCACTCCAAAGGAAGATGCACTTGCAAAAGCACTTGTAAAGCTTGTAAGGCGTACACGCTGGGTAAGGTAGCTGGACAAAGCGCATCTATTACCGCCCAAAAAAGCTTAGATAAGCCTTGCTTATGCACCGTAAGCATCATGTGCACTTGTTCTGCTAAAGGTAAGTTTTGCAGTATACGTGCTTTTTCTCCATATGTAGTCATACTTACAGCGGCTTTAGCAAAAGCCAAGGGAAGGCATACTCTTTGTCCCATATGTACCATGGGATGTACTTCTTCTCCCTCATGCGCAGGCCATAATGCCCCCAAAAACATCCAGCGAAATAAAGCTAATTCATATGCAGAAAAATACATTTCTTGTGCATTTTCTCCATATTGTCTCCACTTCACTAATATTTGCGGTGCTTGCCCAAGGCATATTTCCATTTCACTAAACCAAGGGTGTAAAGCGTGGCACTGTACCAAACAGTGAAAAAAGAGCGCAGGGCAGGGGGCTTGTAAAGCTTTAAGTAATTCTCTGCCCACCCTTTCTGCAGGGAGAGCTTCTTGTTTTTTTTCTTGCACAAGAGCTTGAGCTTGTTTAAGAGCATCTTTATGTACAGTAAAATGCGGGTACGTAGCCGCAAAACGCGCTAAGCGATAGAGACGTGTGGGATCTTGAAAAAAAGCTTGTTCAGAAGCCGGCCTGAGTATGCCATTTTTTACATCAAAAAAAGCAAACGGATGGGCAAAAATATGTCCTTCCTCATCCAAGGCAAAAGCATTGATGGTAAGGTCTCGCTGAGCTAAATCTTCGCTGAGAGAATTTTTATACAAAGGCATATATTCACGCCCTTGCCATAGCCATACCTGTACGCTTTTGCCTACGCGTTGAGCTTCGGGGTGGGCCTGCACAAAGTCTGCCTCTGTACCGCTAAAGGCCATGTCTGCATCCTTGGGCATACGGCCCATAAGTATATCGCGCACTGCGCCGCCAACTATATAGCATTTCATGGAGATAACATTGCATATAATTGTAGAAAAAAAAAGCCTAACTCTGCCGCCTAGACCAACAGAGACTATAAAAGACGCACCTGTAGCTCCCTATTCTTTTTGGAATGTACGTTTAGCAGAAGAGCAAAATCACGCATTACCAGTATTTCTTGTGGGGCATACCGATTCTGTTTTAAATGATGCGTGGAGATGTGTTAACGATGGCCTTTTACCCATATGGGGCGCCGTGCTGGCACAAAGCCAAAGTCAAGGCAGGGGGCAAACTCGCAGACAATGGCATTCACCTGAAGGTAATGTCTATATAGCCATACGTTTACCTGCCGAAGGTATCTTTGCTACCACTGCCGCGGCGCCGGTATTTTCTACCTTAGCCTTGCTTGCCTTACAAAACCTTGGTTGCTTTTTGCAGTTAAAATGGCCCAACGACCTTGTGCTTGGCACGGGAACGCATAAGGTAGGCGGCATATTATTAGAAGAAAAACAAGGTGTTCTCATGGCCGGTATGGGAATAAATTTACAACAAGCACCGCAAGAAAAATTTTTACGAGAAAATCATGCTTTGCCAGCGGGAATTTTACCTCCTTTACAAGGGCTTTATGACTGCATAAGATCTGAAAATTCTTCTGTATTTTCTAGTCAAACACCCTTAGCTGAAGCCTTAGCCATATATCTTGTAAGCCAAATACATTTCTGGTATAAGAAAAAATTGCTCACAGCCACAAGTGAAAAAGCATGGACAGATTTGGCCGAAGCTTTTTTATTGTGGAAAGGGCAAGAAGTGGAATTAACCGATGGTCAAGAAAGTAAGCGAGGTATTTTGCAAGGGCTAGGGAGCCAAGGCGAAATTATTCTGCGCACTCAAGGCCAGTTACAGCAATGTACCAGTGGAAGTCTTCGTCTAAAAATATAGACGAAATATCATTGTAAGGATTACACCATATGAACACTCAGGAAATGAGAAGCTTTGAGGAAGTCCAAGAGCTTTTACGTGGCAAACCCATTTTAGTTGCCAACCGCGGCATTCCCGGCCGCCGTATATGTCGCTCCATTTGTGAACGTTTTGACGCCATTGCCACCATGACGGCCACCGATGTGGACAAAACCGCTCCTGCGGCTTCTTCCGCACAAGAACTTTTGTTGCTTGGCAAAGATCCACGTGCCTATTTAGACATTGATCGTATTATCACCCTTGCTAAACAGCGCGGCGTTGTTGGTATTCACCCCGGTTGGGGCTTTGCTTCAGAAGATTCTCAATTTCCCAAAAAGTGCGCCGAAGCCGGCCTTGTGTTCATTGGTGCCACTGCTGAGGCCATGAACAGCCTTGGTAATAAAGTGCAAGCGCGCGAAATTGCCAAGAAATTGGGTATTCCTGTGGTGCCCGGTTCTGAAGGCGCTGTGGATATTCCCACAGCACGCGAGCTCATTAAAGAAATGGGTCTGCCCATTATGCTTAAAGCTGAAGGCGGCGGCGGTGGTCGCGGTATTTTTGCTATTTTCAATGAAGCTGAATTAGAAGACGCTTTCTTTAAAGCATCTGCCATGGCACAAGCCTCCTTTGGTAATCCACGTCTTTTTGTGGAAAAATATTTGGACAAGGTTCGCCATATTGAAATTCAGGTTATCGCAGACAAGCATGGGAATGTCTTTGCTTTTGACGAGCGTGATTGTACTGTACAGCGTAACCATCAAAAACTCATTGAAATTACCCCTTCACCTTGGCCTGGCTTAACTGCAGAACTGCGCAAGCAGCTTAAAGAGTACTCTTGCCACCTCATTAGAGAAGCTGGTTTCCATTCTTTAGCCACAGTGGAATTCTTGGTAGAGCCAGATGGCACAGCTTACCTCATTGAAGTAAATACCCGTTTACAAGTAGAGCACGGTATTACCGAGTCACGCTATGGTATTGACCTTGTGGAAGAGCAAATTGCCATTGCCTTTGGCGCTAAATTGCGTTTGAGCGAAGAAAAAACCGTGCCCATGCACTTTGCCATGCAGGTGCGCATTAACTGCGAAGACCCTCAAGCCCAATTTAATCCCAACTCCGGCTTGGTAACGCGTTATGTATCTCCCGGCGGCCCCGGTGTTCGCTTAGATACCAATATGACAGCTGGTTATGAATTCCCCCCCAACTATGATTCTGCAGGGGCTTTGCTCATTACCTATGCTCGTCAATGGGATAAAACCTTAAGCATTATGGAAAGGGCCCTTGGTGAATACATCA
>CAYJPR010000144.1:0-3807 GCA_964372075.1 uncultured Desulfovibrionaceae bacterium
CTTCCGAAGAATTCTATGAAGATGATTACGAAGAAGAGTACGAAGATGACTCTGATGACGGCTGGTTTGGCGGTGGCGGTAAACGCAAAAAGAAAACCCTTTCCGATGGCCCCGGCGGCGCAATCAATAAAAAAACCTTATTCTAACAGCCTACTTTTGGCATAAGCAATATCTATCTAATCCCGCTAAGTCTTGTCCTGTGGACACATCTTTCCAAGGGCCGTGTGCTATAAATAATTGGCGCACGGCTTCCCCTTGTGTATAGCCATGCTCTATAACGCATAGCCCCCCTTGGCGTAAAAGAGTGTGGGCTTGTTTTGCCAAGGCTTCTATATGGGCAAGGCCGTGTGGGTCTGGAGCAGAACTTACAGGCACTAAGGCCGTTTTGGGTTCAAAATCTCGCACAGAATTTTCTAAGCTTTCAAATTCTTTTTGGCTCACATAGGGGGGATTGCTTATGAGTACGTCCAAACTTTGTGGTGCTAAGGGTAAGGCGTAGAGAGAGCCGAGCAGGGCTTGTATGCGTTCGTGCACATCATGCTCTTGGGCATTTTTTTGTGCCATGGCTAAGGCGCTGGGGCTAATGTCCAGCATGAATCCGTGGGCGTAAGGGAGTTCTGCGGCAAAAGTGCAGGCGAGGCAACCGGAGCCTGTGCCAATGTCGGCAAAGGTGAGCTTATCTTGCGGTAAGGTATACTGCGGTATTTTACGGGCCAAATGCATGACAGCTTCTAGCACATCTTCACTTTCTGGGCGCGGAATAAGCGTATCTTGGGTGACCCAAAAATCTCTACCATAAAATTCTTTTTTTCCTAAAATATAAGCTAGAGGTTCGCCTTGGGCATGGCGCGTGGCCAAAGCTTGAAGCTCTTGCCATTGCTGTGACCAGTGTTCGCCTTGCAGTGGCGTGCGTGCTTCGCTAATTAAGTAAATTTTATTTACTTGTAAAACGTGCATGGTGAGCACTTGGGCTACCAGTAAGGGCGCGTCACTATTATGCTGTTCTAGGAAAGCACTTACGCTTTTAAGAGCTTCGCGTAGGGTAGAGGGAATTTGTGTACTGTGCATGGCCCCATGCTAGGGGAAAAAGATAGATTTGGGAATGGCTTTTTCTTTACAGAGAGAAAAATTCTTTTTACCCTGACAAGGATTTTTTGTGAAGCCATTTTACACTGGTATCATTATATAGAGACAATGTATGCCACAAAGGCCAACACAGTCCTCTCTCTTAAAAGGAAGAAAGCTATGCAAGATTTATTACAAGGTATTACCCCCACCTTACTTATGGGGCCAGGACCCTCCACGGTGCCTGATGAAATTTATGCCGCCATGGCAAGGCCCACCATTGGACATTTGGATCCGTACTTTGTGACCATTATGGACGCCATTAAAGAACAACTCAGAATTGTTTTTACTACTAAAAATGAACTTACCATGCCCATGTCCGGCACCGGTTCTTCGGGCATGGAAACATGCTTTGTGAACCTTGTGGAAAAAGGTGATAAAGTTCTCGTGCTGACCAATGGTGTTTTTGGGGTGCGTATGCAGGATGTGGCCGGCCGCCTGGGTGCTGAAGTGCACGTGCTGGACGCTCCATGGGGAGAAAGCATAGATCCTGCCGCCGTTAAAGCAAAACTTGCTGAAGATTCCTATGCCATGGTGGCCCTGGTTCATGCAGAAACCTCCACCGGCGTGGTTTCTGATGCCGCTGCCATTGGCGCCTTGGTAAAAGAGCATGGCGCTCTTTTTATTCTTGATTGCGTTACTTCCCTAGGTGGCATGCCTGTGCATCTGGATGATTGGCATGTGGACGCGGCTTATTCCGGTACGCAAAAGTGTTTAGCTTGCCCTCCCGGATTGGCTCCCATTTCCTTTTCTGCTCGTGCGGTGGAAAAACTTAAAGCGCGTAAGACGAAAGTGCCCAACTGGTATTTAGATCTTTCCCTCATTGCTTCTTATTGGGAAGGGACTACTCGTACCTATCACCACACAGCGCCCATTAATATGGAATACGCACTGTATGCCGCTTTGAAGCTGGTATTAGATGAAGGCCTTGAAAATGTGTATGCGCGCCATACTGCCATGCATGAATTGCTCGTGAAAGGCCTTGGTGACATGGGGCTGGAAATGCTTGTGAAGCCCGAAGACCGCCTGCCCATGCTTAATGCGGTGAAAATTCCTGAATCTGTAGGTAACGAAGCTGCCATTCGCACGGCTTTACTCAAAGAGCATCATATAGAAATAGGTTCCGGCCTTGGACCACTCGCTGGCAAGATTTGGCGCATTGGCCTTATGGGGCATACGGCTCGTGAGGAAAATGTGGCTCGTGTGCTTAGTGCCCTTAAGGCTGTTATGGCATAGTAGCAGCCTGTTTTGCTATAGCTTGTGTCGTGCAGGAACCGACCCAAAGGGCGGCGTAGCCGTTTGTGTTAGCGAGGAACGAGCTTTACACAAATCGAGAGCAACGCGCACGACCAAGCGTTATCTAGCAGACTGTTGAAAAAATAGTTCGAAAAAACGCCACCTGTTTTTAACAAAGTAGGTGGCGTTTTTTATCGCTATCTGTAAATGAGCTTAATAAAAGAGCAGTTTTGTGGGCGTAGAAAGTGTCAGGTGCAAGGCAAGTAACAAGTTATATTTAGCGAAACAGGTGGCACTTTTTACAACTGTTTTGTGGGCGTAAAATGAATAAGATGCGAGGAAGGCGAAACTTTTTTATGGAAGGATTGTATTTAGACATACATGACTGGAATAAAAAATGAGCTTGACGAAGCAGATTGTTTATTTTACGCCCACAAAAAAGAACCCCGGTGCATGCTTCATACTGCACCGGGGTTACCGTTTGGGTCAATCTCATTCATTTGAGTAACCTTTTAGGAGTTGAACTGTTGCTAGTAAATCCATTCATACCATGGCGAAGTCTTGCATGAAAAGCATAAGCCAAAGGAAAGGGATACGTCTTACACTCTAACATATAAGATATGCACTGTGCACATCCGCCTGCTAGGCACTTTCACACATACTTCTTTAAAAGGTTAGGACGGGGTGTTGCCGGTTGAGCGTCGCCTGTTGTGCGTTGCGGCCAAGGGGCCGAAAGAAAGAAAGCTGGTCATGCACCGAGTGAGGTTGTATGGACTTTGCATTCGGATGGCAGTACCGGCGCATAGGCTTTCTTTGCGCATACCACTTAAAGGGGAGGTTATTTTGTTGCCTAACGACAATGTCTATATACTGTTTTGTGTCAACAAAGAAGTCTAGCGAGGAGAGGACTTTTTTCTTGACTGTTTATAAAGTAATAACGTATCCCACTTTGGCAAGGGAAAAAGTGCAAATAAATTTTTTTTTAAAATTAGTAAAATTTATGTTGACCTTGTATGTATTTATGCGTACATTCCCTCTTGCCCTTCTTGTAAGGGAATTCCCTGGACGGCAGGGAAGGACAGATTGAGTCTGTTCTCTGTGTTTGATACTTTTCGTAGTATCGAAATTGACATCTGTAGGCGTTACCAAATGCCCAATGATTGTCGAGCCGTTCCAGCCCAAAAGCGGACCCTCTCCTTCTTTTGTAAAGCAATTTGCAAATGGCAGGTGAATCCTGGGCTGTAAGGTGGAGGATAATTTCCTCATTTGGTGACCTCTGCGGTTCCACCTCTTCTGTGAGTATACTCACAGCAGGGCATGGCCAACGCAATGGTATGTATTATAGAAGTGCTTAGTTGGCTAAAGCCCACCATCATTTCCCCACAATATATTCCATTAAGTTAACCACACCCTATGTGCCAAAAGGTGAGGTAAGACTGCTTTTTT
>CAYJPR010000145.1:0-3793 GCA_964372075.1 uncultured Desulfovibrionaceae bacterium
AAACCATGCCAAAAGCCCTTGTAGCCTTAACAGTGTATAATGATGCAGAGTATCTCGCTGAAGCCATGCAATCCATTGTGGATCAAAGCTTTAAAGACTTTACTTTCCTCGTGGTAGATGATGGCTCCACCGATGCTAGTCCTGAAATTATAGCGCAATTTTGTAAGCAAGATGCACGCATACACTGCATCACTTTGCCTCAGAACCAAGGCCGTCCAACTGCGCGCAATGTGGCACTTGAAACAGCCTTTAAGGCCCATAAAGAGCAAGATGTAGACTATCTTTTTTGGATGGATGGCGATGATATTTCTTTGCCACAGCGTTTGGAAAGGCAAGTAGCCTATATGGATGCAAGCCCAAAAATAAGCGCGCAAGGTACAGCCCTGCAATGCTTTCACGAATCCACTCACGACATTAAAGCAGCACTTGCGCATGATGTGCTCAAAGCTCAAGCCATATGGGTTTGCCCCATTGTCAGCGCCACAGCTTGCTTACGACTCAAAGATTTTTATGAGCACAGCTTATATTTTGATGCCACCTTATTGCGCGCCGAGGACTATGCCTTTTGGTTAGACATGCTCTTTACCACCCCTATGCGCATAAGCAACACATCACAAATACTCTATAAATACAGATATTTTCACAGACCCACAAGTATTGAATACCATGCTCTAGCCACACAACGCCTTTTGCAAGCCTTGGCTTTACCCCATGATTTAGAAAGTGCGCAAAAACATACTATTTTTGCCTATTCTACTTACGGGTCCTTACCATCCTTTGCGGCGGAAGATATTTTACTGTGGGTCAACACGGTTTATGAAAAAGTTTTAACTCAAAAAGATATTTCTCTTAAACCCTTTTTAGGTATTACCACGTACAAAATAGAGCGCTTTTTAGAACTCTTTCCAGAGCCTGCCAGGCGAGAGGCTCTCATCAAGCTCCTCCTCTCCTTGCCCTTGGGAAAGACTCTCTATTTGGCTAAGAAGTAAAATACCCTTGCATAAAAGCCCGCATGGTAGCAAAATCTGCGCTTTGCCCCAGCCATATTTTTTGTTGCTCAAGGGCTTGAGCCACAAACATATCTAAGCCGTCTTGTACCTGCCAGCCCACTTCTTGCGCTTCTTGCAAAAGCTTCGTCTGTAAAGGGTTATACACAATATCATAGGCAAGGCTTTGTCTTTCTAAATTCTGTACCAGATGCTTACGCGCAAAAGGGCTTTCTTCTTCATAGGCCCCTTTCATGCCCAGCGGCGTGGTATTAATAAGCCAAGGGGACTTTATGGTATGACGCTTTTCCCAGGCAATGGGCGTGAGGGAAAACTCTTCACTTAAGGCCTCTGCTTTGGCCATATTGCGCGCAGAAATAAAAATCTTATTCATGCCGGCACTGCGTAATTGTTTAAGCCCCACAATAATAGCCCGCGCCGCGCCGCCTGCGCCTAAAATCATGGCTCTGGTGGGAATTTTTCCGCCCTGTAAAGGATGTAAAAAGCCCTGCACGTCAGTGTTATCTCCCCACAGCAAAGAGCCTTCTCTATACACCGTATTCACAGCGCCTACGCTTTTGGCCCGCGGAGTGAGTTCATCCATAAGCCCCATAACCAATTCCTTATGCGGAATGGTCACAGCGGCGCCAAGATAATGCCCTTCACGTATTTGTTGTAAAAATGCGGGCACGGCCTCTGCGTCCATGGGGCACGCGCTAAATTCACCTGCTATGCCCATTTGCTCAAAAGCTTTGGTGTGAAATGCAGGGCTTAAAGAATGCCCCAAGGGCTGGCCTAGGATACAAAGTTTTATGGTGGGTGCTGTCATATATTCTCCCTTTGTTCTGTGCAAAATTTAGTGTATATGCCCGCACTTGGCAAGACTTTTGCATCGTATTTCATGTTTGTCATTTTCTTAACAGGTGGTTATATGTCTTTTGTCTTTCCCATGCAAAAAATCCTTGATTACAGGACCATGCTTGAAGAGGAAGCCAAGGTGCGCCTGAGTAAAGCTATGCAAATGCAACAGCGCGAACAAGAGCGCTTTGCCGCCATTCAAGCAGAATTGCACGCCACCGAAACTCAAATGTATGAAAACAGAACCATAGACGCCGCCTCGCGCTGGGTTTTTGAAAATTTTATCAAAGGCTTACAATCAGATTTAAGCCAAAGCCATGCCAGATTACGCCAATTGCAAGAAAGCGTAAATCAGTGTAAAGAAATGGTACTCATACGGGCTAAAGATAAAAAGGTTTTAGAAAAGCTGAAAGAAAAACAGCAGGAGCGTCATTATGCGGCAGAAAAAGAACATGAAAGGAAAACCAACGACGAATCGGCAACGCTCCGGTTCAACATGGTCCCTCTTTAGAGTTTGTCATGCTCTTTTAGGGCTTTGTTCCTTAAAAATTGCCATTTTTGTGGCGCTGGCCTTTGGCTATACCTTGCCGGATATGGGAATTTTAGACGCTCTCAGCGCTAAATATGCTTTCTTCATGCAAGAAGAACAAGCCCCTGCCGACAATACTTTGACAGCTGAACTTCCCGCCACGCCCCCAGCTCAAGTGGCGGCCCAAAATGCACCACAAGATGCGCACTCTGCTGCACAATACGGACAGCAGGGACAGCTAGGACAAGATGCCATGCCGCAAGGCTCTGCCGCCGTGCGCGCGGCTTTAGCCTATAAAGCGCTTAATCAGCAGAAAAAAAATGCGTCTTTGTCTGACAATGCTGTGGCTGTGGTCCTCAATCAACCCAAAGAAGCCGTCAAGCCCAAAGCAGAAAAACCCGCGCAAGAGGATGTTTCTTGGTGGGATAATATACGCTCCATGACCTCTTTGCCCATTCCGCGCCTTGGTGTGGATCAAGTGGCCTATGCCGCCACCCTAGACACGCCGCTTACGGTTCCGCCACCACCAGCGCCTCAAACAGGCACCGTTTCCCCCTTTACACCTCCGGCGCAAGTGTTGCCCCTAGGTGTAGCCGGCCCTCAATTGGGAACCTCTGCCACAGACAATTTGCTTGTGCCCAATGCTAATCCTCCGGCGCCGCAATTGGATGCTTATATTCCGCCTGAAGATCCCACACGTCAAGAGCAAGAGCTTGCCAGACGTGAACAAGAAATTCTTATGCTCAAAAAGCAAATGGAACAAAGACTAGCTGAATTGCAAGCGGCGGAACAAAAGGTTCAAGGCATGCTTAAAGAAGCCAAGGACGTGGAAGCAGAAAAGGTAAATACGCTTATTAATATGTATGCCAATATGAAGCCACGCCAAGCCGGCGCCGCCATGGAAAATATGGATGAAAATATTGCCGCAAAAATTTTGGTTAGCATGAAGCCCAAACAATCTGGCGAAATTTTAAGCTATATGAATCCCATAAAAACGGCTAAACTCACAGAGCTTTTAAGCCGCATGCGCATTCAACAATAATGCCTCGCTACAAGTGCACCCTCAGCTATGTGGGCACGCGCTATGCGGGCTGGCAAATTCAAGAAAAACCTCAGGCTCCCCCCACCGTACAAGGGGAGCTTGAGAAAGTCATTGGCACTGTCACTTCCTTTCCCATACGCGTACACGGCGCAGGCCGCACCGATGCCGGCGTCCATGCACAGGCTCAAGTAATGCACTTTACCTTGCCCGAAGAGAGCAAGGCGCGAAGCTGTGCAGAATGGGAAAATATCTTTTACGGTATGCTTCCTGATGATATTTGTGTCAACAAAGTGGAAGAGGTTTCACTGGACTTTCACAGCCGCTTTTCTGCCCTACAAAAGACCTATACCTACACCCTCTGGACTCAGCGCAATTTTT
>CAYJPR010000146.1:0-3777 GCA_964372075.1 uncultured Desulfovibrionaceae bacterium
CCCACAGCCGCAGAAGCTAAAACGCCCTCGCGCAGCGCTCTTTCGCCAATATTAAAGTCATGACGCATGGCATAGAGCAGGGCCGGCATAACTCCAGCAGAGCCACATGTGGGGGCTGTAACGATAACGCCTCCTGCGGCATTTTCTTCTGCGGCGGCAAAGGCATAGGCATTGATACTGCCCATGACTCTATCGATGGCATGGGGAACGCTTTTGGCTTTGTCATATAATAAACGCGCCTTGCGATGCACGCCCAAGGTGCCGGGTAGGGGGCCTTCGTTGTTGAGGCCGCGTACCACAGAAGCGTACATAACTTCCATAATATCATCGAGCTTGGCAAATATTTGTGGACGGTCCATACCGGTGATGGCGCTTTCATTTTCTAAAATAAGTTCGTGTAAGGTGAGGCCGGTGCTTTCCAAAAGACGACGTAATTGCGTCATGGAGTTGTAGGGATATTTAGGTGCGCCGTGTGCAGGCTCTGCCCAGCCCTTCCATTGAATGAAACCACCGCCAACGGAATAGTATTCTTGCTCGAGCAATACGGTTCCTTGAGAATCTTGTAAGGATATGATGAGCGTATTACTGTAGGGTTTATCGTGGGTAATGGGGCCGTCTGTAATATACTTAAGGCCTGTGCGTACTTCCACGTGGCCCTTTTGCCCAAGATACACAGTAAATTCTTTATTTTCTGTCACTTGCCCCAAGAGATCTGGGGGACAAGTGGCGGGTTCATGGCCTAAAAGTCCGGCAATAATGGCGGGTTTCGTGCCGTGACCTACGCCAGTGGCGCTGAGAGAACCCAGTAAAAGCACGTGAATGGCATGGGCCCTTTGTACTATGTCATCGCTTAAGTTTTGGCATAGCTCTTCAAAGTGCTTAGCTGCTTTCATGGGGCCCATGGTGTGAGAAGAAGAAGGCCCGGGACCCATTTTGAAAAAATTAAATAAAGATGTGTCAATGGGAGCTTTATTAAAAGGGATGTGTAATTCTTTTAAAGCCATAATTACCTCGTTATAGGGAAATAGAAGGAAAATAATGCGTAAAAGTAGAAAGTTTTAAGCATTTTGTAAAGGGGTAAAAAGAAGTTAAATGAGGCAGAGATGTTAAAGTTACCTGGCGTCAAAAAGTAGTTTGCAAAGAAAGTGTATCGTTACAAGTAACGTTTTTGGAATGGTCGATCAAAGGGCAATGAAGGCCTTTATCTTTGCGAGGAAGGAGAGCTCACGTAGCTTTGAGAGCGCAGTGGACTTTGGGGCCGTTTAGACTGGCGGCCTTTCATGAGCAAAGCCGCCAGTAGATTTTTTAGCTAGTGAAGTTTTATTCACCTATTTTTAGGTCCACCCAAAAATGATTGTACAGCTTTTGTGCTTCGCCAAGATCCTTGGAGAAGGAGCTATTTTTAAGATGTTCTTCGGTGGGGAAAATGAGCGTACTTTCTTGCATTTCTTTAGGTAAGTGTTCGCGTACACCGGTATTTGGGGTGCTATAATTATACTCTATGAGACATTTGGCAGAAATATCTGGACGCAGTATGAAGTTAATGAAGGCATGAGCGGCTTCTTTATTTTCTGCTTGGGCAGGAATGGCAAAGCTATCCAGCCACAGAGGAGAACCTTCCTTGGGGTAAACGAAAACAAGATTGGGGTTTTCTTGTAAAGCAATATAGGCATCGCCGTTCCAAATAAAACCGGCGGCTACTTCTTCACTAATGAGGGCTTGTTTAGCGGCGGTAACGTCAAAAATACGCACAAAGGGCTTGAGCTTTACAAGCCAATCAAAGGCAGCCTTTATTTCCGTGGTGTCTGTGCTGTTCATTTTGCCACCGGAGGCTAAAAGTGCAGCGCCAAAGGTATCGCGAATATCGTCGGAGAGGAGAATTTTTCCTTTGAATTCATCGCGGAAAAGGTCATTCCACGAGGTAATGCTGTCAGCATCCACCATGGTTTTGTTCACCATAAAGCCTTGTACGCCCCACATATAGGGGATGGAGTACGTATCTTCTGTGGTGAAGGCTCTATTGATAATCTTGGCATCAAGGTATTTTGTATTGGGTATTTTGCTTTTATCAATGACGCTTAAGAGGTTGTCATTACGTAACAAATCTACAAAATAGGTGGAAGGTACCACAATATCGTAGCCTTTGCCGCCCAGTAATTTTAGCTTGGCATACATGGCCTCATTGGACTCATACGTGGTGTAAACCACTTCAATGCCCGTTTCTTTGGTAAATTGATCCAGAACATCCTGCGGAATATATTCTGACCAGTTAAAAACATGCAGAACATTTTTCTTTTCTGCCAAAGCAAGACCGCTCATGCTGAGCAAGGCTACCAAGGTGCACAAAATCACAAGACTTTTTTTCACGATTTTTTTCTCCCTTTGCCCAAAGTCCACGCTAAAAGCACTAAGACCACAGTGACGCCAAACATAAGAGCCGAAAGGGCGTTGACGTCGGGTTTCATGCCAAGGCGAACCATGGAATAGATTTTTAACGGCAATATTTCAAAGGATGGACCCGTTACAAAGAAACTAATAAGTACATCATCCATGGATAAAGTAAAGGCCAATAACCAGCCTGCCAAGACGGCGGGCCAAATCATGGGTAAGATAACATGATAAAAAGCTTTCCATTCTGTGGCGCCAAGGTCTCTGGCTGCTTCCACAACGCTTTCATCAAATTCAGCCAGACGGGCCAGCACTGTGATGGTTACGAAGGGCAAGGCTAGGGTGGTGTGCGCTATGAGTAAAGTTAAAAATCCTAGATCTATAGAAAAAGTAATGAAGAAAATGAGTAAAGAAATACCCATAACAATATCTGGTGATACCGTAAGCACATAGACAGAGCTGTACAGCACTTTGCGGCCGGGAAAGCGATACCGGCGCAGAGCAATGGCGGCCAGCACGCCCAAGAGGGTGGCCATGGTGGCGCTTAAACTTCCCACCAGTAAAGAATTTATGGCTGCTTCCAATAAAGAATCATTGCGCAAGAGTAATTCATACCATTTCAGGGTAAAGCCGCGCCAGTCGGTGGAATATTTGGCGGCATTAAATGAATAGACAATGACCAAGATAAGGGGCGCGTAAAGAAAGGCATAGACCAAGGTCAGCCAGAGTTTTGCCATTTTTTGCATTAGGCGCCTCCCTCTTCTAGCTCATGATGTTTATTGTGCGTGTAGGTATTTACCAATTTGTAAATGCCCAATAACAGAATGAGTAAAAGCGTTAAGAAGGTGCTGGCAGCGGCGCCCATGGGCCAATCTCTTGCCACAAGGAATTGATTTTTAATAAAATTACCCACAAGTAGACTTTTGGCACCGCCGAGAATTTCCGGAATATAAAAAGCCCCCAGCGAAGGTAAAAATACCAAGATGCTTCCGGCTACTATGCCCGGCAAAGTGAGGGGTAAGGTAATGTTCCAAAAAGTGCTGATGGGGCTAGCCCCAAGATCGCGAGCGGCTTCGCCATAGCGCGGATCCAATTTTTCTATGCTAGCATAGAGAGGCAAGATCATGAAGGGTAAAAAAGTATAGACCATGCCGCACAAGGTGGCGAAATGGCTATACATAAGGGAAATGGGCTGTGCTGTAAGACCGAGCCACATGAGCAAAGAACTTATGATGCCATTGGCCTTGAGTATGGCTATGAGGGCATAGGTGCGAATGAGCGAATTGGTCCAAAAGGGGATGATAATAAGAAGCAAAAGCCACGGCTTAGCTTTTTTGCTGGCTCTGGCCATGGCATAGGCAAAGGGATAGGCGAGCAGTAAGCAAATGA
>CAYJPR010000147.1:0-3773 GCA_964372075.1 uncultured Desulfovibrionaceae bacterium
CCTTTAATGGCTACACGATATTTTTTGATGGCATCAAGACTGGCTTGAGGTAAAGATTCACCGGTCTCTTCTTGAGCCTTTTCACCGGCAAGAATTTCTAACCACTCAATTTTACGTGTACCGCCATAGGCTTTTTCTACGGCTGCATCAAGTACCATTTGTGACGCAAACCAAATGTCTGGCCCAATACCGTCCCCGGGAAAATACGGGATAACAGGATTATTGGGGGTGTTTAAACTACCGTCTGCGTTAAGTGTAATGGCCTCGCCCATGATCAAACTCCTTTTGAGAAAAATATAAATGTAAAAGGTCTTAGTATGGGTGTGCCCTTAAAGAACACACCCGCATAATTCATTATGAGAAGAGCAATCCGCCGGGTAATCCCACCTTCATGCCATATTTAAAGAACACATAGTAGCCCAAAGTAATGAGGGCAGAAGCTATAAGAGACTTGGGGAAATAGCTAGGGCCTTTTACCAAAGTAATGATAATGGCCACAGAGATAAATCCACCAATTAAATAACCGGTCACAAAAATAAGCCCGCACAAAATCATAATAATGGCATTTAAGGTAATGCCCATTTTAATAACTTCGCCGGAAAGGGCTTTAACATTACGACCAAATAAAGCATTAACTAGCCACACTGTGCACAAAACGGTATGAATGGTACAGGTGGTATAGGGGAAAGTACGGGGCGTGGGCCAGCCGTAGGAATACACATCAATCCAATTGGGGATAAGGTAAAAAAGCGTTACCAAACAGGCCACCAAGGAGAAGGCCGCCAGCATTACTTCTAAATACCCGTAATCTTTATCGCGGAAAGATTTTGCAGGGGCTTGCGCCGAAGCTGTTGTTTCCATATAAACTCCCAAAAACCTTGAGGGACCTAAAGCCCCTCAAGACGTACGTGAAATATTATTGCTTAATAACCTTACCGGTGGAATCGATACGACCAAGATCCATTAAGATTTTACGGAAAACCTTATCTTCGTTCTTTAAATCTGTTACCAATTCTTCGCCGGATTTGGTGTAATCGGTGAGATAAATTTTAGCTACAGCATCGCGAAAAACCTTAGACTTGGCAGCTTCGGTGAACACTTTAACGAGCTTTTCACGCACTTCAGCAGAAATACCCTTAGGAGCTACTACAATGTAAGGAGCTTCACCAATTTGCAACTCAGGGTAACCAATGTCGCTTAAAGTAGGAATACCTTCGTAGGTGGGGGTCTTCATGTAGTCAAGAAGCACTTTACAGGTGCCTTGGTCTACGTGAATGGCTTGGCTACCGGAACCGGCATAAGCGTCAATTTGACCACCGATTAAGAGCTTCATGGCTTCAGCGCCGCCAGAAGTACCTAGCAAGTTCCACTTAAGGCCTTCTTTCATGGCAATATAATCCATAACAAGAGTGGTATTGCTCATATGACCGGAAGTAGCAATTTTAAGCTTACCGGGATTTTGCTTAGCCATTTCTACAAATTCTTGCCAGCTATTGGCAGGATGGTCTTTGCGCACAACCAAAGCGGCGGTGGGAGAACCAAAGGCCAAAATGAATTCTAAATCTTCAAAAGTATTGTAAGGCAATTTAAATTGCATGGGAGCATTAATGGCGGTGGTGGATTTAATTACACCAAGGGTATAACCATCGGGCTTAGAGCGGCTAACGATATTGGCAGCAATGGTAGCTGTGGCGCCTGGACGCTCTTCCAATACGATGGATTGCTTAAAAATGCCTTCTGCAGCAGTGGCTAAAGCTTGGGAAGAAATATAAGCAGTACCACCAGATTTATAGCCATAAATTAATTTAATGGGACCGTTTGGAAAATCTGTTTCTGCCATGGCAAGGCTAGCGCCACCAAGAATAACACTGGCACCAAGAGCCACCACAGATAACATGGACTTACATTTGTTAAAACAAGACATATTTTTCTCCTTAAACAATGGTTTAAAATTTTAATTTTCTCTTAATGGTTTCATCCACAATACCGTCGGTAATATGCTCTTTTTTCAGCGTATCTTCTTCGGTTAAGATATTCTTTTCTGTAGAAGAAATTTCGGCATTTTCCACTTGCTTAACAAGAACTTCTGCATCTTCCACATCTTCCACTTTGGGACGCAAGATTTGCATCACAGGTGTCCAGAGTATAAGAGCCACAAAGCACATCCAAAGCACAGCAGCAATGGGCGAGGTGAACATGGGCATAATGTTGCCACCTTCAAGCACGAGAGCCTGACGGAAGTTCTTTTCTAAAATGGGCACTAAGATGAAGGCGATGAGCGCAGGACTTACGGGGAAGCCAAACAAACGCATCATAAAGGCCAAAAGACCGGCGCCAAGCATAATCATAATGTCAAAGAAACTATGGTGAATGGCGTAGGTACCTGTGAAGCACAGGAAGAAGATGGCGCCAAATAAAATGCCGCTATCTATTTTATACAAGGCCGCAGAGAAGTGCTTAATACAGAACTTGCCTATGGGGTACAAAAAGAAAGCCGAAATAATCAAACCAATGAATACAGCGTAGATGATGGGTCCGTGCTCAATGAAGATACGAGGACCTGGCACAATACCGTGCATAAGCAAAGTACCGTACAAAATGGCCGCCGTGGAGCTACCGGGAATACCAAGGGTAAGCATGGGGATAAGAGCCGGCCCGCAAGTACCGTTATTACCGGTTTCACAGGCCATAATACCTTCAATGCTGCCCTTGCCGTATTTTTCAGGATTTTTAGAAGTACGCTTGGCAAGGCCATAACAAGTGAAGGCGGCGGCGGTGGAGCCAAGGCCGGGAAGAGCCCCAATAAGACCACCAATAACAGCCGATTGTACAATGACACGCCAATGCTTAAGGCCTTCCATAAGGCTTAAGCTTTCGTTATTAAGCGTAAACTCTTCTTTTTTCTCTTCCAATTCTTTATTTTTTTCGGCCAAACGCTTTTTAATATGCTCGGCGCGGCTACGAATCATGGAGAAAACAATTTCCGGTAAGGCAAAAAGACCCACCAAGAAAGGAATGAGCGATAAGCCATCGCTGAGCTCATACACATCAAAGATAAGACGGTTGGTACCTTCCACAGGGTCAAGACCCACATAGGTTAAGGCCGCGCCAATACAAGCTGCAATGAAGCCTTTTACCTTGTTTTTACCCAAGGAAAATACAATAACCGAAAGGGCCAGCACCACTAAGGGTACCATTTCGATGGGGCCAATCTTTAAGGCCAAAGAGGCTACCATGGGGGTGAAAAGCACTAAAAGTATGGTACCAATAAGGTCACCACACACAGAAGCTATAAGAGCCGCATCCAGCGCAATACGCGCCTTGCCCTCTTTTGCCAGTGGATACCCGTCCAGCAGCGTGGCCGCCGCCTCCGGAGTGCCCGGTGTGGCAATGAGAATAGCACTAATGGACCCACCGTACACACCGCCTTTATACACACCTAAGAGGAAGGAAAGCCCTGTAATGGGGTTCAAACCAATGGTAAAGGGGGTGGCTAGCGCAATGGCCATGGAAGGGGATAAACCAGGAAGACAGCCAATAAAAACGCCGCATACCAAGCCTAGTACGATGGCGATCATATTGTAAAAAGTCATCAGGTTATCAAAACCAGCCAAAATAGATTCAATCATTCCTCTCTCCTAATCATCACAAAAATTGGGGTTTAGAGTAAATGGTTTTCCTCCAAAACCGTCATGGCAGTCATAAGCATGGGCCTACAAGACCGCATCTTCACTCTGCCGCGTACGTTACATACGCTGACCTAAATCATACAC
>CAYJPR010000148.1:0-3765 GCA_964372075.1 uncultured Desulfovibrionaceae bacterium
CGCTGTTGGCTATAAAAAGCAGGCCCCTTAGAGCTGGTACGAATCCACACCACCAAGGTTATAAAAAGCGGTATAAGAACAATCAAAGCCACTGATGAAATACACACATCCATGCAACGCTTTAAGCGTAAGCGACGCATATCTGTAAGGTTTTGCTTAACCAAAAAAGCATTACTTCGGCCTAGGATACGCGGTGCTAACCAAAACTTTTTACTTTTATTGCTCTTTACCGGCACAGCCAAAATCTTTTTGCACAATAAAGCCATTTCATCAAAATAAGGCGCATCGTCCATTTTCTGTTTGCCATCACTACACCAAATAAAGAGCGGAGCCACGTATTCCTCTTGCAAACGCACCACACGCTCTCTCCAATTACTTTGAGCAGAGTTCACATCTACACATTGTACAGGGCGCAAGCCGCGTTCAGGATATTCAAGCAATTCTTGCCATAAATGATCTACGCTGTCTCTATCTTGCAGAAAAATCACAGGGGTGCCCCACCAATCTTTACGGCACAAACGCCTGCGCATAAAGCCGCGGACCATGGGCACCGCCACCACAGAAATAAGCCAAGCTGCCACCAAAATAATACGCGAATAAGAAACAGTAACTTGAGCCATAAAAAAGACTACCAAAATAACAAGATAAGCTAAGGACACAGCGAGGAATAAAGATTTTACTTCTTTATGTGGCGGCGGTACGGGAGTTTCACAAGAACCCAACATAATAGCAAAAAGAGGCCCTGTTAAAAGCATAAGACTCATGGATAAGTAGATATCTGGGTCTATATTTCCCCAAAAAGAACGTACCAGCACACAGAGGGCAAGGACCACTTGCATGGTTAAGCCATCCCCCACTAAGGTGAGAAGCTGTGCCGGGCGCAAACCTGCTTTTTTACGTATTTTTAAATCCCACATACTTTTTCCTCGCCATATATAGTATAATCTTGCATATAATTGTACATAAGCTTTAAAATATACATCATAGAGCAAGCCAAAGGCAAGCCTTCTTTCCGGCGAGCATAATATACTAATATTATTAAACTTTAAATAAGTAGAATCATGTATATTTATGGATTTTGTATTTTTTGTAGTAGCTATTTACTTTATGTCAAAGTATCTCAAACTACCGCTCTACTAGTATTATAACTTGCCACAAAAACAATACTTTGCTATACGGACCCTTGGTCTTTTAGGACATTTTTCAATTATCCAGTGGAAGGAGTTTACAAGTTTATGAAGAAAATTCTTGCTTTAGGTATGTTAGCAGTAATGTTGAGCTTTGGCATTGCTGAAGCTGCTCAAAAAACCTATGTTAATGGTATTGACGCTAACTACCCCCCCTTTGGTTATGTGGATGAACAAGGCAAGCCAGCTGGTTTTGACGTAGAATCCATGAATTGGATTGCCAAAACCATGGGCTTCAAAGTGGAACATAAGCCCATTGCATGGGACGGTATCATTCCTGCTCTGCTTGCAAAGCAAATCGACATGGTAGCTTCCGGCATGAGCATCACCGAAGCTCGCCAGCAAATGGCCGAATTTTCCAATCCTTATTGGGAAGTTTCTCGCGTATTTATTGCCAAGAAAGATTCTGATTTAGATCCTGCTAAAATTCTTGCCGGCAAAACCAAGATTGGTGTTCAACGCGGTACTTCTGAAGCTGCTGATTTCCAAAAAGAAGCTAAAGAAAAATCTTATGCTGTAGAAATCGTTTACTACGAATCTGCTCCTCTCATTGTTGAAGATTTACTCAATGGTCGTATTGAAGCCGGCCTTATGGATAAATTGCCTGCCGATGACTCCATCTCTAAGGGCAAGGCTGTGAAAATCGTGGGCGTACACGGCACACCAGACAAATTTGGCGTAGCCATGCGTAAAGATGACGACGAATTACGTACCATGGTTAACGAAGGCTACAAGAAGCTTATGGCTGATCCTTATTGGAAAGAATTACAAGTTAAGTATTTAGAAAAGAAATAATTTTATCTGCATCCCCTGTGTTTTAGGCATGGGGGATGTTTATTATCTTATGGAAACATTATATAAAATTTTCGAATCCCTGCCCTATATTTTAGGCGGAAGCGCTGTGACCATAGCCAATGTGGCCATAGCCCTTGGACTTGGCCTACTTCTTGGTGTACCCATGGCCATAGCTCAGGTATATGGGCACCCCCTTTTACGCCGCATAGTATCTGTATATGTATGGTTCTTTCGCGGTGTACCTATTTTAGTATTATTATTTTTATTTTTTGGACTTTTTGTTTCTTTGGGCCTTAATGCCAACCCCTTTCTTATATCTTGCGTAGTGCTGGGCCTTACCAGTACTGCCTACCAATCACAAATCTACCGCGGCGCCATTTTAGCCTTACCCCAAGGCCAATTAAAGGCCGCCCGCGCCTTGGGTATGCGTGACAGCACTGCCATTCGCCATATTATCATGCCCCAAGCTTTACGCATGTCTATACCTGGCTTTGCCAATGAATTTTCTATTTTACTCAAAGACTCTGCCATTTGTTATGTGCTTGGCACACAAGAAATCATGGCTAGAGCAAATTTTGTGGCCTCACGCACTTATGAGCATTTAGCTTTTTTTGCCGTGGCTGGCGCTTTATATTTTATCATTACCCTTATCGGCTTTAAATTATTACGCATGGTAGAAGAGCGCACCTACGTGCCCGGCTATGCTGTTTCTTAAAGGCAAATATATGACAACACCTGTATTACACATTGACTCCATTAGCAAAAAATTAGGCGGCAAGCCTATTTTGCAAAATTGCTCTTTAAGCATGAATCGCGGAGAGCTTAAGGTTCTTATTGGCCCTTCCGGCGCCGGTAAAAGTACGCTTTTACAATGTATTAATTGCCTTATTATGCCAGATTCCGGCAGTATCCATTTGGAAGGCCAAGAACTGAATATGCAAAACACACAGGATTTGTGTGCCTTTCGCGCTCAAGTGGGTATGATTTTTCAGGACTTTAACCTTTTTGATCACCTTACTGCCGAGGACAATGTGGCCATTGCCTTGCGCAAAGTACGTGGCTTTAGTGCGGCAGATGCCAAAAAACGCGCTCTTGCTGAGCTTGATCGCGTGGGTCTTTCCATGCGCGCTACCTTGTACCCTGCTCAGCTTTCCGGCGGGCAAAAACAAAGAGTTGCCATAGCCAGAGCGCTGGCCATGGATCCTAAAGTTATTTTACTAGATGAACCTACCTCTGCTCTGGACCCTGACCTTGTGGGCGAAGTACTCACCGTTATTCGTGACCTTGCCCGCGGTGGCATGACCATGATTATGGCCACACATCAAATGGATTTTGCCAAAGCTCTTGCCAATGAAATTATCTTCATGGAGCAAGGCATCATCATCGAGCGCGGTTGCCCTGAAGAGCTTCTTTCTAGCGATACACGTACACGTGCTTTTTGCAATAAAGTTTTAGATGTAGACAGCGCCAAGGATGCCAAGGAGTAATTTGTGATAGACATTCCTTTTTTATCACAAGACCTTGTACCCATGCTTAATAAGGGTTTGTGGGTATCCATTTCCCTTATTGTACCTTCTGCCATTTTAGGCTTTATAGGTGGGCTTATCTTGGGTGTTATGCGTGTATATGCTTCGCCCTTTTGGCGTAAGCTTTGCGATGGCTATGTGACGCTTATTCGTGGTGTGCCACTAGCTGTGCAATTGCTTATGATTTATTATGCTTTGCCTAAGATTGGCCTTTTCTTTGACCCTTACATGGCGGCAGTGCTTTCCTTTACCATGTG
>CAYJPR010000149.1:0-3735 GCA_964372075.1 uncultured Desulfovibrionaceae bacterium
TGCAAAGAGTTTTGGCAAAAACGCCCGCCCTTGGTGCATTTGCACACCACTTTCCCCAATGTATGGGGGCGAATTTTGGGCACAGCTTTAAGGCTTCCTACCATAGTGGGCTCCATTCGGTCTAAGCGTAATGTGCGCAAGCAAATGGAGCGTCTTACATGGCGTTTGACCCATTGTCATATTTGTAATGCCGCGTCATTGTATAAAGATTTATTGGCGGAAGGCTTGCCCGCTGAGCGCTTATATACCATTCCCAATGGGGTAGATATTAGGCTTTTCACACCGCCTGCGGAGGGTTTATGTACTGAGCCGCATATTATCAATGTGGGCCGCCTTGTGAAGGAAAAAGATCAGGCCAGTTTATTGCGGGCTTTTGCCTTGGTGCAAGAAAAAATCCCTCATGCGCATTTGCATATGGTGGGCGATGGTCCCTTACGCGCAGATTTGGAGAATCTTTCTCAAGATTTGGGCTTAGGCTCTGCTGTCACTTTTCATGGCGGCAGTACCGATGTGAAGAGCTTTCTACGTAAAGCGCGTCTTTTTGTGCTGTCTTCTGTGGATGAAGGCACACCCAATGCTGTGCTGGAAGCCATGGCCATGGGTTTACCCATTGTGTCCACAGCGGTGGACGGGGTGCCCTATATGGTACAAGAAGGGAAAAATGCTTTCTTGGCACCCTTACGAGACAGCGCCGCTCTGGCTAAGCATATGCTGAATGTGCTTGGCACGGAAGGGCTTGCAGAAAAGATGGGGGAGGCCGCCAGAATACATGCGGTAGAAAATTATTCTTTGGAGCTTATGGCGCGGCGGCATGAGGCTGTGTATTTAAAATATTATAAGGGCTAGCAGCTCGCTGAAAAAGTGCAAGCAGCTACGTCAGCACAAAAAATCAAAACACTGCTATCATCTGAGCAAAAGCGTGAAAAAAAGGAATTTTTGCACCGCGTATAAATATGCCGTGTAAAAATTCCTTTTATACATGAAATCAAGTAAAAACTAGTGCATTACAGCCTTAGCGCGCTTTACCCGTAACCAAGACAAAGCCCACACGCCTATGACAGCGGCCATACCTGTAACTAAGAGCGCTGGCTGCGGCGCAAATACCAAGATGCCACCAAGGGCCAGTACTGCCCGTGACACGGCATTGAGGGAGTCATAGGCATAGCCTACCCAAAAAGCCCCAAAGGCAAAGACGCCGGCTATGCCACTAAGCACCGCCAATCCATTGGCAAAGCCATCTCCCAGCATAAGCAAGCCGGGGTCATAGCAAAAAGCAAAGGGCACCAAGAAGCCAATGCAGCCCAGCTTCATGGCTTGGAAGCCTGTGGCATTGGGCGGAGCGCCTGCCACTGACGAAGCCGCATAGGCCGCCAGAGCCACCGGCGGTGTAATATTAGAAATAATGGCATAATAAAAAACAAACATATGCGCGGCTAAAGGCGCAAAGCCGAGCTTAATAAGCACAGGGGCGCCGAGGGCAGAGGCCAAAATATAGGCGCCCGTGGTGGGAAGGCCCATGCCTAGCACTAAGGAAACCAGCATAATAAGCACCAAGGCAAGGAAAGGAGTATCGCCTGCCAAAGCAATAACAAAGCCCACTAGCTTTCCGCCAATGCCTGTTAAAGCCACCGAGCCCAGCACAATGCCTGCCGCGGCGCAGGCCACGCAAACAAGAGGTATGGTCTTTGTGCCTTCGTAAATGGCGTCTAAAATGGCCTTGGGGCCCATGCGACGCTTAGGATCTGGCAAGGCCACCAGCCAACACAGCACAATGCCCAGCATACCGGCCTTCATGGGCGAAGCACCGTCTAGCAAAACCACCACCACCCCCACAATGGGGAGCAAGAGATAAATACGCTTCAAAGCATCTTTCAGCTTTGGCAATTCATCGGCGCTCAGGCCTTTCATATTTTGACTATAAGCCGTAAGGCGCACCATGAGCAAAAGCGCGCCATAATACATGAAGGCCGGAAGCACGGCGCCAATCATAATTTCTTTAAATTGCACACCCAAAAAAGATGCCATCAAAAAGGCACCGGCCCCCATGACCGGAGGCATAATTTGTCCGCCGGTACTGGCGGCGGCTTCCACCGCACCGGCAAAGGTGGGTGTATAGCCAATGCGTTTCATAAGCGGTATGGTGAAAGAACCTGTACCGTACACATTGGCCACGGCAGAGCCGCTAATGGAGCCAAAAAGACAAGAGCTCACCACGGCAATTTGCGCCGGACCGCCGGGCTTGGTTCCCATAAGGGCGCGAGCAAGGTCCATGAAATAATCTCCGGCGCCGCTTTTTTCCAAAAAGCCCCCAAAGATGAGAAATACAATAACAAAGGTGGCAGACACGCCCAAGGGCATGGAGAAAATACCTTCATCCGTGAGGAAAAGCTGTTCTATGACTTCAGGGAAAGAAAGGGATAAACCTTTCAAAATGCCGGGCATATTATGCCCAAAATACATATAAGCCCCAAAAAGGCCTGCTATGATAGAAAGGGGTAAACCCACCACACGGCGTGAGCCTTCTAGCAGCATAAAAATAAGTAAGGCGCCGCAAAATAATTGCCCAGAAGTTAAGGGATCCACTTGCTGAATGCGATGCACTATATCTTCATAATAAAAAATACCATAGGCGCCGGGAATCATACTCACAAGGCCCAAGAGCCAATCATACCAAGGCACAGAGTCTTGAGAGCCCTTGGCTGTCATGGGAAAAAGCACATAGGTAAGGGGTAGAATAAGCATAAGGTGCGTGGTGCGTTGCAAATAGGCTTCAAAGGAGCCCATGGTGGCTGTATACATATGAAATATGCCCACAGCTACAATATACACATATAAAAAGTTTTGCTGCCAACCAGATAATTTTCTCATTCTTAATCTCCCTCAAAAAAGCGGGGGGAAAGTCACCTCTCCCCCTTCTTTCATTTCACGAAATGGCCCTTCAGACCACTGAAAACCTTATTTATTTTTCAATTCATTCCAGAATTTTAAGGCGCCGGGGTGCATGGGGGTTCCGCTAGGAATGGCGGTGGCAGGAGAAAGTTCATTCATATCTCTCACAGCGCCGGCAAGGCTAGCTTTATTTTCCCACATGGTTTTGGCAAGATTGTATACAAAGTCTTCGGGTAAATCTTTGCGAATAACCACGCTGGTGAAGTCACCGATGGTATTCACAGGCTCATTTACAGACTTATACACGCCGGGCTTGATGGTATGCACAATAGTGCCATAAGCCTTACTTACAGCTTCAAGAGCTGGGGTTTCCACGGCTAAGATTTTTACAGGTACGCGGCTTTCAATGTTCATGATGATGGAAGCCACTTGACCTACAGAGAAAGCAAATACGTCTAAGTGATCGTCAGCTAAAAGGTCGGCGCCGCCATCATAAGAAGCGTATTGTACAGACCAGTCATTGTCATCCTTAAGGGTGGCAAAGTCAGTTTTAAAGCCTTCTTTCAAAAGCACTTTTACCATAAATTCAGAAGATGTTCCGGGCTTTAAGGTGGCAAAGCGTACGGGGATTTTCTTAGAAATTATATCGCCCACACTGTTAATACCATGCTTTTTGGCAAAATCTTCACGCACCACAAAATAGGTTACTTGTGTATATAAGTTACTAAATACAGATACGTTATCAATTTTCTTGCCTCTAAAGTCAGCTTCACCCTTAATGGCAGCGCCCACAAAGGCGGTTACCGTAAAGCCAAGGTCACCCTTTTTGTTATTGGCATTGATAAT
>CAYJPR010000150.1:0-3732 GCA_964372075.1 uncultured Desulfovibrionaceae bacterium
TATTGTTCCTTTTGTTCCTAACTGTATTAAGTGCTTTATATAATAGTGTTCTTTTGTGTAGAATGCAATGCATTTCACAATGTTTTTGTTTTGTTTTGTTCTCTACTTTTGGGCAAAAAAAATCCCTTCATGCCAAGACATAAAGGGGATTTTTCCATAGAAAAGTAAGAAGCTATTGCGATAGAGGAAAAATATTTCTATACACCACTTTTTGTGCTTCATTTTTTACTTCTAAGATAATTTGGGCATTGGTTAAATCATAGCGTTGCCCAAGGGGTAAGAAAAGTACAGCACTTTTAAATTTAGTTATTTTATACGTTCCTGCATCGCTTGGGGCTGGTTGTAGGGGGACAGTTTTACCGTCTGCTAAACTCAAGATGGCAAAAGCTTCTCCAGATAAGGCTTCAGACCCTGTATTGTGTAAATTAAATGCCAAGCGTAAACGGTTTTCTGCCAAACGAGAAGCAGAGACGGTATCTACCTTTAATGCCCCCTCGCTTACCTCAGGAAAGGCCGCATGGCCTGGGCCATCAGATTGCATATCGCTTTGCACTGTGGGGTCAGAGTAGTCTACTGCTTCTGTTGTGGCTTGCTCTTTGACTACTTTTGCCATAACACTGCGTTCTATGTTTTTTTTGCGCTCAAGTAGTGCTTGTAAATTTTCTAAGCGCTTGGCTGTAACTGCATAATTTCTATTTTCTTCTTCTAAAAGGTATTGTGCTTGCTTTAAGTTCCAATTGTCTTGCCATAAATAGAAACATCCAGCCAAGGCGGCCACAGCCACCATGGGCGAAAGTACAGCAAAAATCACAAGCAAACGAAAGCGGCTTCTGCGTAAGCGATAGCGTTTGCTTTCGCCGCTGTCACGCATAATTATCACATTCATTTTTTCCTGCGTTTTAAGCATAGTATACCTCAATTATGGACTTTTTGTCCACTCTTCGCTTGCTATTTTCCAGCCCTCAGAAGTGGGCACCAGCAAAAGAATTTTGACACCTTTATCACCGCGACCATCGGTTCCTTCATAGACTTGTGTCATATCTACTTGAATACCTTTGGCATCAATGAGCACACGCATACCGCTAAGCTCAATACGAGCAGGGGGATTTTTTTGCCATAAACGTTTCTTTTGTAAGGCAATACCATTTTTATTTCTGCCGCCTTGACGCGCATGGGTCGCATAGTGGCTTACATAAGCATTCACATCAGCCGCAAGCCAGTCTTTACGCCATTGCTCCAGCATAGCACCCACTTCGGCGCTGACTTTTTCTAAATAAGCCACTTGCATGGAGCCTGGCTTCTCTAGCCATTCAGAAGCTACAATGCGCCATTTTCCGGCTTCGTTTTGTTTCCAATATAAAATATGTTCGCCTTGGCGCGGGTCTTGCGAAGGAATAAAAATCCACTGCTGCATGCTCACCATGACCATGTCCTGTACAGCTTCCATACGCGGAGCAGTACTGGCTAGCTCTATCCACGGCGCCTTAAAGTACGGAGCCATGATTCTTTGTAAATCTTTAAAGGCTTCGCTGTATTTTTGCCCGGCTTCTTTACCATAGCGCTGTTCATTATAAAAAGCATAAAAAGCTTTGGCGTCACGTTCTTTCCAAGCATCTTGCCACGCTGTTACAAATTCCCCTAAAAGCTCTTGTGTTTTAGGTGTTACAGCCAGCGGATTTAAGATGGTGGCGGCCTTACCTTGGTTTATGTTTTTTGTGTCAGTTTCTTTTTCAGGTGTTACTTCGGGTGTAGAATTTTTTTGTTCAGCCACTGCTACGGTTACGGGTTTTTCAGGGGCATCACTTTCCGGCATGGAAAGGGGAGGCGCTATGGGCTTTTCTTCCTTCATGGGGGAAGGTTGCGCGTCGCTGAGCTGCGCTGTGCTGGCTACCAGCTCTCCCTTTTCAAAAGCCGCTTGCATACCTAAGTCGCTAGGTATCCACTCCATGCCCACAATGCGAAAAACATTGTCCGCGTCGCGTTGCCAATACAGGCGGCGAATGCCTTCGGTGGAAAGGTTGGGCGCACGGTAATATTGTTCGCTCCAAGTAACCCAATAGCCCGGACCTTCAAGTACATGTACCTGACGATTAAAAATATTTATCCAGTCAAGGCGCTTAAAAAGGCGTTCCTTATTACTGCGAAAGGCCTTAAAGGTTTCGGGCATGGCTTTGGAATAGGAAGCACCGTCGTAAAAATCAAAAAAATCTTGAGAGCGGTCGGCCCAAGCCCTTGTCCATTGCTCCATACGGCGACGCAAATGTTTAGCTGTGCCATCATCAGAGCTGGGTAGGGCGCTCACATCTAAGGTTTCGCCTACCACTACAGCTGTTCCGGAGGTGAGCAGGGGGCCTACTTGGTCTATGTTGTCCAAATCAATGGCAATGCATCCCTTGGTGACCTTGGGGGTAATGCCATCGCCCTTACTGTGAATCCAAATGCCATAGCCCGTTTTACCGCGTAACTTATCTACAGGGTTGGGATAGTTGAGTGTATAGGCAATGCCGCCGTACTCTTTAAAGTCTAAGCCCTTGGCAATTTTGTAGACCACGAAATATACGCCCTCTGGGGTGCGTAAATCGTTAACAACTTCCTTATCGCCGTCCTTTTGCCCTGTGGTGCAAGGGTATTGATAGGCGAGCTCCAGAAGATTGTCTTGCTTTTCATTATATAAATAGAACTGCTGTTGCGATTTGTCCACAGCCACTATGCGAGGTGGCAAAGCCGCATTGGGAATACGCGGTTGCCAATTGGCAGCTTGCACAGCACTTAGAGAAGTTCCCATGCTTAAAGCTACAAACATCGCCACTGTCAGAAATTTATTCTTTATTACCATGAACAACCACGTGTTAAAAACTCTAATGAAAGGTTAAGACATTGTTTTTGCATACACTAAATTTAGCTGGGGGAAAAGCCTTTTTCGCAAGAACTTTTCACCCCAAAACCCCCTAGGGAAATATCTCATCCTTATTTGCATAAGGAAAGACGTTTCGCCTAGGGGGTATATATTTGGGGTGGCTTGCATTTTATGCAAGGCCAAGGTGCTGCTTAGGAACGCCCAAGCTTAACCAATTCTTCTCTGGTAAAGAGCGAAAGCAATTCAAAACCTTGTTCTTTTAAGATTTCTCTACCGCCTTCTTGACGGTCTAAAATAGTGCACACGGCTACAATTTCTAAACCTGCATCTTGTACGCGAGTACAAGCTTTCAGTAAAGAGCCGCCTGTGGTTACTACGTCTTCCAGCATGGCCACTTTGTCGCCCTTGGCAAAGTTACCAAGGCCTTCTACATATTGGCCTGTGCCGTGACCTTTGGCTTCTTTACGTACCAATAAACCTGCCAAAGGACGATTATTTTCATGAGAAATTACCGTAGTGGCAGATACTAAGGGGTCTGCGCCAAGGGTCATGCCGCCCACGCCTTTAATGTCCACTTCGGCTAAAAGCTTATTAAATAAGGTTCCAATAAGCCAAGAGCCTTCTGGGTGCAGGGCTGTAACACGGCAGTCAAAATAGTAATCGCTTTTACGACCAGATGCTAGAGTAAAATCCCCTTCTTTGTAAGATTTTTCCACTAAAATACGGGCCAAGCGGCGTTTTAATTCTAACATGATATAGTTCTCCGGCGCTTAGGATTGAAAAATACGTGTGAAAATAGCGTCTTCGTGCTGTAAGTAATAGCCAGCATCAAAGAGTTCAGCCAAGGTGGCGGCGTCAATAAGGGCTGTAATATC
>CAYJPR010000151.1:0-3728 GCA_964372075.1 uncultured Desulfovibrionaceae bacterium
CTAGGCTTTAACCGTGATAATAGCATTAAAGAAGTGCTCTTATACGATGCCTACCAAGATGAGCAAGGGGACTTTCAATTTAGAATTGTGGAAGCAGAATAAAAAATAGAGCAACAAAAAACGCTGTGCACATACAAGGCACAGCGTTTTTTATTACTCTATTGCTACTGATGCTATTTTAAAAGATTTACCCATTCCTTGGTTTCAAACCAATATTTACGTCTTTCTTTTAACCAGCCTTCAGCTTCACAGGTGCGAATCCACGCATTCAGGGCGTTGATGGTATCATAATCTCCCTTACGCACGGCAATGCTAATGGGTTGGGGATACACACTTTCTGCCACATAGCGAATCTCTTCCGGCTTATTAAGAACTTCAAAAGCACCTAAAGGACTCGAAGTGAAAAACATATGTGCACGTCCGCTATGCATTTCTTGCACAGCCGGCGCTTCTTCATCAAAATAGCGTATGGTGGCCTTGGGTAAGGTAAGCTTAGCGGCAGTGGCGGCAGTGGTGCCGGTGCGCACAGCCACAATGGTTTCGGGCTTATTAAAATCTTCAATATTAGTGCTTTCGCCCAACTTATCTTTGCGACCCACCATTTCAATGGTTACATGGTCATAGGGAATGGAAAAGTTCACCCGCAAAGACCGGCCGGCAGAGCTGCCAAGGCCGCAAATAATCATATCAAACTTCCCCGTGAGCAAAGCAGGAATGATACCTGACCAGCGCGTGGGAAAGAGTTCTAATTCTAGGTCAAAATCCTTAGCAAGGCGGCGAGCCACATCAATTTCAAAGCCTATATACTTACCTGTCTTATCCTGCATGGCCCAAGGCACAAAGGAAGAAATACCCACGCGCAAAGTGCCGCGTTCCACAGCCTCTTGCAACACGCCAGTGGGTTGTTTAGCCATGGATGGTCCGGAGACAGAAAGTATAAAAACTCCAAGGAAGAAAAGAACTGAAAGCAATTTTTTCATAAAACATCCCTCATTAAAGGTTAAGAAGGCAAGGAAGAGTGCTTACCACAATGGGGGCAAGGATTTTCCCCCTGCCATAGAGAGCCGCCACAAAATTCACAGCTGTGACTATGTACAGAAGGCACTTTTTGTCCGCAATAACCGCATATCTTGGCCTGCCAAGGGATAATGCGCATACAAAAAGGGCAAGGTCGTGTGATGCCTTGCTGAGGTAATTTAGGCAAGGCCCATAGAATAAAAAGGCACAGGGGCATAATGCCGCATAAGAGCGTCCACAAAAAGAGGTTGCGCCCCTTATTCTGCGCCGTAATGCCTCCCACAATGCCACCTACCAACATTACTACAACTATGAGCATAAGGACACCCCTTGACTTAAAAAAATATTCGTCAAATTCGCTTTTTACTTATGTCTGTGCCAGAATACATATTTTAGCAAAGCACGTTTACCTTCCTTAAGGTAACACAAAAATACATACTCTGACCACAGGCTTACTTTTCAAACAATTTTGTAGAAAGATAGCGCTCACCCGTATCACAAATAAAGGTCACTATACGCTTACCAGCTAAGCACCCTTGCTTAGCCAATTGCAAGGCCGCAAAAACATTGGCTCCCGATGAAATGCCGCAACAAAGACCCTCTTTTTGAAAGAGAGCCTTGGCTGTGGCTAGAGCATCTTCAGTGCGCACGGTGCGGATATCATCTAAAACGTCTTGGCGTAAAATAGGCGGAACAAAATTAGCCCCAATGCCTTGTATACCATGCGGCCCGCTTTTCCCCGTGCTTATGAGGGCAGATTCTGCTGGTTCCACTCCATACACCTTTATATGAGGTATTTTTTCCTTTAAATAGAGCCCTGTACCAGAAACAGTGCCTCCGGTGCCCATGCCAGCTACCAAGGCATCTAAAATGAGATTTTCCTTAGTAAAGGCTGTATAAATCTCCGGTCCAGTGCTGGTATAATGAGCCTGAACCACATGGTCATTGGCAAATTGATTGGGCACAAAAGCCTTTCGCTGTGCGGCAATACGCTCAGCCGCCTCAAGGGCGCCGGCCATACCTTGCGCTGCAGGGGTAAGTATCAACTCTGCCCCATAAGCGCGCATAAGTTTTTGCCTTTCAAGGCTCATATTTTCCGGCATGGTGAGCACACAATGCACGTGGCGCAAGGGCGCTATCATGGCCAGCGCTATCCCCGTATTGCCGCTGGTGGGCTCTACCACAGTGCCACCGGGAAGAAGCTGACCTTCTTCTAAAGCTTTATCTAGTAAATATAAAGCAATACGATCTTTTATGGAGCCGGCAGGATTTTTATTTTCTAATTTTACATATAATTCGCAAGAAGCCTCTTCCATATTTTTTATACGTAAAAGAGGTGTATTACCAATACTTTGTTCCAAAGATGAATACATATGCAGACCTTGGTGAGAAATTAGCTAAAATGGAGCAAATACTATTTTTTGCCAGTATATAGTAGAATACACAGAGGGAAAAGAGGCTTTTAGGTAAAAAAATTCATGGAACATAAAAAAGTTCTTTTCTTGTCCCTTTTTTTCCATTATGGTTAGATTTGTACTTTTCGTTCGTTTTTTTCTACAAATTGGTCGAAAATATACATCAAATGCGCCATTGTGCGCTTTTTCGTCTAAGGAAACTTTAAACACCAATCCAACCCTAAAGTAAAAGGAGTCTAGCGTGGCAGTTAGCTATCCCCAAAAAGTGCTGAAGAGTTTGAAAAAAAGCAATCGTAGTCAACCTGAATATCTGCAAGCAGTGGCAGAAGTTTTTGACACCCTTGATCCGCTTTTCGCACGTGAGTCCAAGTACCAAAAACATAACATCTTAGAGCGCATTGCGGAACCAGAGCGTCAATTGCTTTTCCGTGTGGCGTGGACAGATGACAAGGGCCGTGTGCAGGTAAATCGTGGCTACCGTGTGCAATATAACTCAGCACTGGGTCCCTATAAGGGTGGTTTACGCTTTCACCCAAGCGTAAACTTAAGCATTTTAAAGTTTCTCGGTTTTGAACAAATTTTCAAAAATAGCCTCACAGGCCTTATGCTTGGCGGCGGTAAGGGCGGCAGTGACTTTGACCCAAAAGGCAAGAGTGACAATGAAGTTATGCGTTTTTGCCAAGCCTTTATGACCGAACTTAGCAAAATCATTGGCGCACACCAAGACGTTCCTGCAGGCGATATTGGCGTTGGAGCTCGCGAAGTAGGCTATATGTTTGGTCAATACAAGCGTTTGACCGGTCAATTTGAAGGCGTGCTCACAGGTAAGGGTTTACGCTGGGGCGGCTCTTTAGCTCGTACCGAAGCTACCGGTTATGGTTGCGTGTATTTTGCTGAAAACATGCTCAACGCCATTGGAAAAGACATTAAGGGCGCCACTGCCACCGTATCCGGTTCCGGTAACGTAGCCATTTACACCATTGAAAAGCTCAACCAATTGGGCGCTAAGGCCATCACCATTTCTGATTCCCGCGGTTGCATCATTCAAAAGAGCGGTATCGATGTAGATGTGCTTAAGCAAGTAAAAGAAGTGGAACGCGCTTCCTTAACTCGCTATGCAGAGCTTTGTTCCGACGCACAGTACGTGCCTGTGAAAGATTATGGCAAAGACCAACACGCTGTATGGCATGTGCCTTGCGACTTAGCCTTCCCTTCTGCCACACAAAACGAAGTAACCCTCGAAGACGCAAAAGCTCTTCTTAAAAATGGTTGCTACTGCGTAAGCGAAGGCGCCAA
>CAYJPR010000152.1:0-3717 GCA_964372075.1 uncultured Desulfovibrionaceae bacterium
GCAGAAATAAGGCGTTCTAAACATAAATCTCCCCCCACAGCCAGCAAACCGTCGGGCGTGCTGTACTGCGTGGGGGGAAAAGATATATCTGCATCAAGGATTTTTGGCATTAAGCCTTTCCGGCCTTGGCAAAGCTAAAGTGTAAGGCATCTTTTTTCACGTCAATGGTGGCAATGCCACCCTTGGTTAATTTGCCGAAGAGCAATTCTTGGGCGAGGGCATCTTCCAACTCCGTGCGTAAAAGCCTTTGCAAGGGGCGGGCGCCATAAATGGGGTCATAGCCCTTGGTGGCAAACCAAGCTTTGGCCTTGGAAGTGAGCACAATATGTACCTTTTTATCTTCCAAAGAGGCAGCCAATTGAGCCACAAATTTATCCACCACATGCTCCATAAGGGCAGGAGTGAGGGGATGGAAGGGAATGAGCGCATCTAGCCTATTGCGAAACTCTGGGGCAAAGGTATTTTCTACAGCTTTGAGCCCTTTAGAGCTTACATCTTGCGCCGTTTGCTGGGCAAAACCAAGGCTTTTGGTATTCATTTCACGCACACCAGCATTGGAGGTCATGATGATGATTACATTACGAAAATCTGCTTTACGACCTGTATTATCGGTAAGCGTACCATAATCCATCACTTGCAAGAGCACGTTGAAGATATCCGGATGGGCCTTTTCAATTTCGTCTAAGAGAACTAAAGAGTACGGCGCCTTGCGAATGGCTTCGGTGAGTTGCCCACCTTGATCGTAGCCCACGTAGCCCGGAGGCGCCCCAATGAGCCGCGATACCGCATGCTTTTCCATGTACTCACTCATGTCGTAGCGCAAAAATTGCACGCCCAGTCTTTCAGCCAATTGCTTAGCAAGCTCTGTTTTACCTACGCCGGTGGGCCCGTAGAAGAGGAAGGAACCGGCCGGTCTATTTTCACGGTTAATGCCTGCTCTGGCCCGTAAAATGGCCTTTACAGTCATGCCTACCGCTTCGTCTTGCCCAAAGACCTTGCCTAAAATGTCTTTTTCTAAAGTAGCTAAGCGGGCCTTTTCTTTACCGGAAACAGAACGCTCAGGAATGCCAGCCATGCGCGCCACAATGCGCTCCACATCTGCCATAACCACTTTAGATTTTTTATGATTATTCTTAAGGGCCACAGCGGCGCCGGCTTCGTCCATAACGTCGATGGCTTTATCGGGTAAAAGCTTATCTTGAATATGACGAGCCGAAAGATCCACAATGGCTTTGAGCGTTGCCGGAGCATAGTTTACATTATGATGCTCGGCATAACGGCTTTGCAAACCTTGCAAAATGGCTAAACATTCGTCTACAGTGGGCTCTTTTATATCTATGCGTTGAAAACGCCGTGAAAGGGCTCTATCTTTTTCTAAATGATTACGTAGCTCTTCATGGGTGGTGGAACCCATGCAACGAATTTCTCCATTGGCCAGTACCGGCTTTAACAAATTGGAGGCATCCATGGAACCGCCAGAGGTGGACCCAGCCCCCACAATGGTATGAATTTCATCAATGAAAAGAACGGCGTGGGGTATCTTGGTGATACTTTTAATGACATTTTTCAAGCGATTTTCAAAGTCGCCTCTATAGCGAGCCCCTGCCAAAAGAGCTCCCATATCTAAGGAGAAAATACGCGCCTGTTTAAAAGCATCAGGCACTTTGCCTTCCACAATGCGTAAGGCTAGACCTTCGGCCATGGCGGTTTTACCTACGCCTGGTTCCCCCACAAAGAGCGGGTTGTTTTTACGGCGACGGCACAGTACTTCCACGGTGCGATCAAGCTCTTCACTGCGCCCTACGAGGGGGTCTATTTTGCCTTGTTGTGCCTTGTCGGTAAGGTCTACGGCGTATTTTTCTAAGGCATCAGAACCAGCGTCAGAACCGGCTTCGTCGCCTTCTTCTTCGCCCTCTTCACCGCGTTTACGTGTACCGGTGGAGCCGGAACCATGACCGCCGTGAGAAATATATTCTAAAACCTGTGCCCGCTCTACCCCTTGTTTTTTTAGGTAGTAGGAAGCGTAGGTTTCGGTTTCATCCATAAGCGCTGCAAGCACATCCCCAAGTTCCACCAATTCACGCCCTGCGGCGCGGATTTGACGTAAAGCATTGCCGAGCACGCGTTGTACGCTTTCTGTTTGTATGATTTCATGAGCATTTTCTTCTTCGCGTACTTCCATATGATAGGCAAAGAAATTTTCCAATTGTTCGCGCAATACAGCTGGGCTTGCGCCGCACCCTTCCAAAAGCATGCGCCCTTGAGACTCAATGGCCATGGCATAGAGCAAGTGTTCTAAAGTTAAAAACTCGTGCTTGCGTCTTTGCACATCTTGTAAGGCCACATGCAAAACTTTTTGTAAATGTCTACCAAGCATGGTAACTCCTGCGCCCTAAAAGGGCTATATACATATTAATCGTCTATTCTTTCACTGGTACACAGCAGAGGAAAACCGGCATCACGCGCTAGGGAGCGCACCAGCATAACCTTGGTATCTGCAATTTCGCGGGTATAAATGCCACACAGCCCTATGCCACGCTCGTGCACAGCCAGCATAATATCATGCGCTTCATCGGCATTTTTACGAAAAACTTTCACAAGAATATGAATAACAAAATCCATGCTTGTGTAATCATCATTATGCAGCAGAACTCTATATAGACGAGGCTCGCGTACTTCTTCGTCTAAAAGTACATCCTCATCATATTGAGAACCTGTATGCGTTTTCGCCATGTGTACCCACTCCTTTGGGGAAAAAGTGCCTTAATGCTACCTTTTACCCACTAAAAACCTATCTACATGTAAGCACCGTAAAACAATGGTCAAGAGCCATTACAAAAGAGAGTCTAAAATACCTTTATTCCTTGGCAATAATCAAGCATCTTTTGCAAGAAAAAAGCCTCTGAGAGAACAAAAAATAATTTAAAAAAAAGGAAAAGAGAAAAAAACGAGAATAGCAGATTAAAATAAACGAGGTGCTTATTTTTTAGAGAAAAGCAATTGCTGTAATTGCGTGACCGTACTTATGCCTTTTTGCTCAAGGCAAGGCTGAATAATGGGCTTATAGCCAAGGCGAGAAGCCTGACCGTAGCGAATATCCTGCGCAGACACAGGGCGAATTTGCCCATTTAAATCCACCTCGCCCCACAGTACGGCGCGTTCCGGCAAGGGAATATCATAAAAAGAAGAAAGCACCGCCGCCACCAGCGCCACATCCATGCCGGGGTCGTTTAAGCGCATGCCTCCGCCCACCTTGGCATAAATATCTACCTGACCAAAGTTCAGCTTCAGGCGTTTTTCCAAAACGGCAAGCAATAAATGCAGACGGTTGGTGTCAAAACCAAGGCCCGTGCGCCGTGGCACAGGTAAATAGGTACGCGTCACAAGGGCTTGCACTTCTACAGCCAGCGGCCTGTGTCCATCCACAGCCATAACCACCGCCGTGCCGCTTAAGGAGGCATCGCGCGCACCTAAAAAATAGGTGGAAGGATCTTCTATAATTTCCATGCCCTGCTGAGCCATATGAAAAACAAGAAGCTCTTCATTGGGGCCAAAGCGGTTTTTAAAGACACGCAAAAGACGAAACATTTGGCGCCTATCCCCTTCTAGGGAAATCACCGTATCCACCATATGTTCTAAGAGGCGCGGTCCGGCTAAATTGCCTTCCTTGGTCACATGCCCCACCAAGATAAGCGTGGTGCCCGATTGACGACAGCG
>CAYJPR010000153.1:0-3702 GCA_964372075.1 uncultured Desulfovibrionaceae bacterium
CTTTATTGCCAAGCTTAATGGTTTCCATGCCTTCGCTTAAGATTTCATAGACGGTTTTGCCGGGGGTTAAGGAATCGCGTCCTTGATCCACATAGGCAAAATCTACGGTATCACCAATGGTGAGTTCACCGGCATCGGGCTTTTCAAGGCCCACCAGCATCTTAAAGAAGGTAGATTTACCCGCACCGTTGGGGCCCACAATGCCCACAATGGCACCGGGTTGGATGAGGCAGTTTAAATCTTCCACAAGCAATTTGTCGCCAAGGCTCTTTTTAAGACCTTTAGCTTCTACAACGCTCTTACCCAAACGCTGGCCTGGGGGAATGTAAATTTCAAGGTCTGGTGCCAATTTTTCACTTTCGTGGGAAAGCATGGCTTCGTAGGCATTGATACGAGCTTTACCCTTGGCATGGCGTCCCTTGGGGGACATGCGAATCCATTCAAGTTCTCTATTCAAGGTTTTTTGGCGTTGGGCTTCACTTTTTTCTTCATGGGCTAAGCGCTTTTGCTTTTGCTCAAGCCAAGAAGAGTAATTGCCCTTCCAGGGAATACCGCGGCCGCGATCAAGCTCTAAAATCCAGCCAGCCACATTATCAAGGAAGTAACGATCGTGTGTTACGGCAATGACGGTGCCGGGGAAGGTGGAGAGAAAACGCTCCAGCCATGCTACCGATTCAGCGTCCAAGTGGTTGGTAGGTTCGTCTAAGAGCAAAATGTCAGGGCTTTGCAATAATAATCGGCATAAAGCTACGCGGCGGCGTTCACCACCGGAAATAACGGAAACAGGCGTATCTCCGGGAGGGCAACGTAAGGCATCCATGGCCATTTCAAGACGGGCGTCTAAATCCCAAATATTTTTGGCATCCATGATGTCTTGAACTTTGCTTTGCTTTTCAATGAGGGCGTCCATTTCTTCCGGCTCCATGGGCTCGGCAAACTTCTCATTGATGGCTTCGTATTCTTTGGCAATGTTTACAAGCTCTTGCACGCCTTCTTCCACCACTTGGCGCACGGTGCGCTCTTCATTAACCAGCGGCTCTTGCTCTAAGTAGCCAATGGTGTGGCCTGGAGCTAAGACGGTTTTACCGTCAAATTCCGTATCTACACCGGCTAAAATGCGCAAAAGGGAAGATTTACCCGCACCGTTTAGGCCGAGTACACCAATTTTTGCTCCATAAAAATAGGAGAGAGAAATATCTTTTAATACTTCCCTTTGTCCATGTCGCTTGGTGACGCGTATCATGGAGTAAATAATTTTATCTACTTCATTACTCATACTAACCTCTATTTATTGTTTAATATTTCATCTAAATGTGTGCGGGCAAAGTCAAGACTTGGGTCCAGCTCAAGCGCTGCTGCAAGATAGTGTACAGCTTTGTCCATATTTCCTAAAAATTTATGACAGAGGCCCAAATTGGCAATATCCATGACGGAACCCTTATCAATGCGCAATACTTGCATGAAATCTTCGGCGGCCTTGGCATATTCTTGCAATTTAAAGTGCGCCACACCGCGTAAATTTCCGTATTCTTTCATGTCAGGGCAGTAGGCTACGGCCCGGCTTAAATACGGTAAGGCTTCTTGCCACTGCTGCACAAGCGTAAGGCTGTAACCGGCATAAAAAGCCGCTAGACCCTTGGCATCATTTTCGGGTTGTAAAGGTTCGGCCGCAGCAAAAAGAGCGTGAGCGCGGGCATAATCTTCTTGGCGTAGAGCCAACATGGCTTGGAAGAAAGGAATAAAGTGGGCTTTGGGGTAAGCCTCTTCCAACAGCTTCAAACCAGCTAGCGCTTCTTCTGTATGGCATTCTTCTGCTAAGATGCGCCCCACAAAAAGGCCTAGACTTTGGTTTTTATCCCTTTCTCTAAAGGCTAAACCGGGCACAAGGCAGTAATGCGTGGGGATTTCCAATTGAGGATGCTTGGTGGAAATGGCGTAGACGGGATACCCAAGTGCGTGCAAGCCCTTTATAAGACTTTGTACTTCGTGAAGGATGTCATCACTGACCACAGAGGGTAAATCGCTTAACTTACAGATGGGGCCTTCTTTCAGCCATTGTATGTCTTCAAGCTTTTCAAATTTTGTAAGACCGGAGGCCTCATAGCAAGCCGAAGTGCAAAAATCTCCGCCAAGCTGGGCTACTTCGGTCACAGCGCGTATGGCCGCTTTGGCAGGGCTGGCGGCAGTGCCAGCTGTGAAAACAATTTCTGAACTTTGCGGGAAGGTGCTCATGTCATAGGCCACAGCTCCCACCGTGGGCACGGGCATATTTAGCGAAAAATCCTTAAGGATAAGTGTAATATTTTCGCGTTCAAAGGCCGCCATGAGCTCTTGCAATGTGGGGTCATCAATACTTTTCGGGTCAATGGTGGGGCAAGGGCGAAGCTCTCTATCAATGAGGCAACACACATGGCGTTCCACCAATTCGCACAGACCTTGAAGTAAGGATTCTTCTTCGGTATTTCCGGCAGACGTGCCATTAAATTCGCCTAATTTTTTAAACCAATTCAAAGGCGCCCATACTTCTTGCTGATGTACAAGGTCCGTGACGGGGAAAAATTGCCAAGGAAGCAAGTTTAACAGCTCTTCGGCTTTTTCTGGCGCCAAGTCATCTTGTACCGCTTGCAGCGTGTGTTCTATGGGAAGAAGCTTTTCACCAAATTTTTCTTTGGCTTCGGCCCATGTGCAGGTAACACATTGCGGTAAATCTTGCCAAAAGCTAAAAAAAGCAAAGCGTTCCATAAGTTCCATAAGGGCTGAAGCTTCGGCTTGAATGGGAGAAGCACCTTTGCCCATTTGCTTGCGTGTGGGCATAATGCGCCGTGCATCGGCGCCGCAATTGCTTAAAAATACGGGAATACCAAGGCGGCCCATATCCACACGGGTGGTGCTGGACAATATATCTAAATCAAGGCTTTGCAAGCGCTGGCGCACATGAGCTACGGTATCTGCAGGGGATTTTGCTTTATCAAGCTCAAGGCTATGAGCCTTAGGGCAGGATTGTAAACGTATCATTTTTTCTCCAAAATATGCAAAACGTAGACGCGTTTTTCCTCTTGTCCGTCCTCTGAGGTTCCTTTCACGCCTACCATGAGTTCTTGTATGGTAAAATCTTTGGCAGCTTGCTTAAAAAAGCGTGGACGCTTACGGGCCATATCTGTACAGAGTATAGCTTTACCGCCTGGGGCCAAATGGCGCTGCAAGCATTTGATAAGGGGGCGGTGCAAGTCTTCTAAATAAAGAATTTCTGAGGCGGCAATCATATCAAAGCGAGCCTCACCAAGAGTAGCGCGGCTATCGGTAATGTCCACACGGCGAACATTAACCACATCTTCAAGATTATTTTTGAGTACATTGGCCTTGGCAAAAAGCAGGGCATCGTCCACAATGTCGCTAATGCACACCGAGGAAAAACCGTAGCGGCTAGCTAAAAGGCCCAAAGTGCCGCAACCGGCGCCTAATTCTAAAAGACTTTTTCCTTCGGGGGCTAGTTTGCGCAAATAGCGCCCAAGCACGAAGGATGCCGGCCAAACTTTTGCCCAAAGGGGAAGATCTTTAAGGGGATTATGTATGGATTTTGTGTCGATGAGCTTATCAAGATGCTCTGTCATATTCGTAATGGAGAGCACGTCTAGGGGCTGATCATCTACATGTAAGGGTTCAAAGTCAACGGTAAATTTTTCTTGTATTTGCGCTAAAAGA
>CAYJPR010000154.1:0-3694 GCA_964372075.1 uncultured Desulfovibrionaceae bacterium
TGCTCTATCCAGCTGAGCTACAGCCCCGTCGACAAGTGGGAAACTACGGAAAAATAGCCCAATGGTCAAGCTTTTTTTGTAAAAAAAGTAATAAATTTTTTTATTAATAATTTGTGTTGGTTATGGTTGTGCTGAAAGTGTCATTTCTTGTTTACAGGCAATATATATTGCGCCATTTTATCTTCTTGATGTTTGGCTGAAAAAAGCTCCACTGCGCGCGAGCGAGCAGCGTTGGCTAAACGATGCGCTACTTCAGGGAATTTAGCTAAGCGCTCTAAAGCATGGAAGAGACCTTCCACATCTTTTTCCGGAAAGATAAGAGCTGTTTTTTCATGCTCAAGAATTTCCAGATGCTCTGGGAGGTTACTAGACACCACAGGAATTCCAAAAAGCATGGCTTCCATAAGACTTGTACTTATGCCGTTTTGCCCGTGTGCGCATGTGCTATTATCAACATAGATATGAGCCTTGCGTAAAAGTTCCGGCATATGCTCATGAGGAACGTGGCCTAAAAATCTGACATGTTTACGTAGTCCAAGTTTAAGGGCTAGCCAGCGCATGCGCAAAAGGCAAGGGCCTTTTCCTGCAATGGAAAGCTCAAAGGGGATTTGTGCTTTCTTGAGCTTATGACAGGCTTTAAGAATGTTTTTAAGACCTTTATGGGCAGTCATATGGCCTGCAGTAAGAATGTGGATTTGCCCGTGTCGAGCGGTGGGTGGCAATTCAAGATCGTCATTGCTGGGCCAAATGGCAGGATTATCATATATGCACAGGATTTTTTCTTCAGGGAAATTTGCATCCAATGCACGACATGCTTGTAATAAGGCATTTTGGGTAAGTTTAGTATCACAGCGCACAAAAGCCGCATGACGTGCCTTTGTGGCCACAAATTTCATATCCCTCATGTCTTTTGCGTGTAAGGTAAAAGAGAAGGGAATGTTTTTGATGCCAGCTGTAACCCAAGCCGCCGTGGCGGTGCTGTGTGCGTCAATGGCGTGAATATGTTCAGCCCCATCATCTTGACACCATGTGGTCATGTGTACACCCTTGGCAAAATGGCAAAGATTACGTAAGCGTTTTACAGGGTGTATTTTTTGGCCACTGGGCATGTCTTTCCAATAGCTGCGCGGAACTTTAGGATTATCGTGTCTTTGGAACAATAAGGTAAATATATTGCCAAAGGTGCTCAGCTTTCCTTGCCTTTTTGTGGCCACAGGAAGGGTGTAGTCTCCATTTACAATGGAAGAGATGCCTGTCCCTTGTAAGGAATATAAGCGTGTTAAAAGCTGTGCTTGATAAAGATTCAGTACGCTTTGTGTTTGCGCAGTGCCATAGGCTTGGGGGAAATTATCCACCACACAAATGCCATTAATACGTTTTTGAGCCGTGTGTAATAAGGTATTCTTTCCGCTGGCATCAGGTACAGGCGTTTTGCGCTGGCAAACGAGAATGCCCTCTTCTAGGGTATACACAGAATCGCAATAATCAGCCACGCCAGGGTCGTGTGTTACGATAACCATGGCAATGCGCCCCTCATGGGCAAGGGTACAGAAGTTTTCCATAACCACTTTAGAGGTGCGCGAATCTAAGGCACCGGTAGGTTCGTCTGCCAAAAGAATTTTGGGACTATTTACCATGGCTCTGGCAATGGCCACGCGTTGCTGTTCGCCACCCGAAAGTCTATTGCTTCTGTAGCTTATGCGGTGCGAAAGGCGCACCAATTCCAGCGCACGAACCACGCGTTCCCAGCGTTCTTCTGGAGGCACACTTTCGTATATAAGTGGAAACTCTACATTTTCAAACACGGTAGAGTGATCAAAAAGGTTAGAACTTTGCATAACAAAGCCCATATTTCCGCGCCTGAAGGAGGCTGTTTCATCACTGGTAAAAGTAAGAACATCGGTATCTAAAATTTTCAAGGAGCCACTGTCTGGCGCGTGGAGCATGCCAAGCACATGGAGCATGGTGGACTTACCGCACCCAGAGGGGCCCATGATGGCCACCATTTCACCGGGAAGTACAGAAATATTCACACCACGCAAGACAGGTGGAAAACCAGGATAACATTTATAGAGATTTTGTGCATCTATAATGGGTGTCATAGGAAACCTACTCAAAGCGCAATGCTGTAACAACGTCCATGCGGCTGGCTTGTAGTGCAGGGTAAAGACCGCCGCCTACACCAATGACTGCAGAGAAAATAATACTGCCTATACTACTTAGTAGCAGTAACCAATAGGAAATAGAACTGTCGAGTAAGTAGCTTCCAAACTCTACAGAAAGGGTGCCTAGGGCAATACCCACTATACCGCCTGCCACAGATTTACACAGGGCTTCGGCCAAAAATTGGGCTAAAATATCTCTATCAGAGCCGCCCATGGCTTTTTTCAGGCCCACTTCACGTGTACGTGCGCGTACAGCAGCAAAGGTGCCATACCAAATACCAAAACCGCCCAGCATGAGTGAAGCGGCGATGCCAAGCCATAAAAGGGCTTCTACAAAAACAAAGGTATTTTGAATGCGGGTAAGCTGTTCGTCTCGTGTGCGTATAAGTATATGCGGCGCGTCTTGATTTTTGCTGATGATTGCAGGTATTTCTTCTACAATTTTACTGACATCTTCCCAGCCTATGGCGCGAATATGCAGATGGCCTACTTTTCCGCGTCCCCATTGTCTATCCTTCATGGTGGTGTAGGGTAAAAAACCATTGCGGATTTTTGTACCAATCATAATACCGCCCACAACACCCACAACTTCAAAAAGATCATTTTTTAAATTGAGCATTTTGCCAAGGGAGGCCTGAGGAGAACCAAAAAGTTGCGTAGCCAGTTCCCAGCCAAGCACGCAAACGCGGCTTCGCTTTTCCACATCGTTGGTATTGAGAAGGCGTCCGGCCACAATATTAGCGGCATAGGTATCCCAATAATATTGGTCAACGCCATAAAATGCCGTGCTTATGGTTGTATCTGCTTGGCGAAAAGAGAAGCCTTCCACATTGGCTAACGTGGTGCTTACTGTGCCAACGCCAGCTATTTTTCTTAATTCTGCAATGGTTTGAGGGTAAAATTCTCTTTGAGGTTGGCCAATATATGATTGGTCATCCATACTGACTTGAACAATGTTAACTCCGCCCATGAGCACCATATCTTGCCCAATATTATAGCGAATTTCTTGTCCCAGTACGGCAAGAGCAATGAAGGCTGTGATGCCAAGAGCGATGGAAAAAATAACTCCAAAGCCACGTTGGCGTATAACTTGGCGCACACTGACACGAATAAGATCTGCACGTGAAATCATAAAAAACCTTATTTATTTTTTTCCATACGATGAACTATGCCACCTTTCTTAACATAATAACGGATACCGTGCCAGTCAATATGCCATGCATTAAGTGTGCGTATATACACCTTTAAAAACATGGCTGAGCTTAAGTAAAAAGCTTTAAGCCAAGACCAAGCAGGGTTTTTATGAGCGCTGCATTCTTGCCAGCACAAAGCAATGGAGCTAAGCACTGTAAGATGCCCTAGGGCAAAAAAGACAGCCCAAGCTCCCTCTAGAGGAAGTGCATTAAACAGCCCCCCCAAAAGAGCAAGGCAAGAAATAAGCACAGGTACAGTCATTAGACAAGCAAAAAATCCCAATAAGAACCATTGCGGCATAACGCAAAACTTTAAGAAAAGAACTTGCCTGTGCA
>CAYJPR010000155.1:0-3675 GCA_964372075.1 uncultured Desulfovibrionaceae bacterium
GCCCTTTTTCAACAGCCTGTTAGGCTTTACGACGGCGTAAGATACGCCAAACCCAAAGTAAGCATAAAGCTGCATAAATAAAGACAAGGGTATGTAAATTACCGTCAGCTCCCACGTGTTCTCCCCAAGACCAAAAATACGGTTGCCCTTGGCCCAATAAATAGGCCAGCAATAAGCCGCCTCCTAGCACCAGCCATGTGGGTGCTAGCCAAGACATGGGGAAGGGATTTTCCCAGAAGAAAGATTTACGGTAAAAGCGTTTTCTCCCTGCAAAAATGGAGAAAATGAGCAGGCAAAGCATGATGGCAGCATACAGGTGTATGCCTTTTAAAATGGCGCATACAAGGCCAAGGACGGCAAAAAAGAGGGTATAACGCCAAGCTTTATTTTGACGTATTTCTAAGCCGTAAGCTAAGAAAAGCAACATAATGCCGGAAAGAGCACAAAGAGTGTGTAATATAACAGCCATGGGGTGTGACCAATTTATGGACAGGAAAATACTGCCTTTTTGCCATACGGGCAGGGCTGTAAAAAGAAGGAATAAGGAACCCACGCCAAAGGTGATGCGCGCATTGATGCTATGGGATAAAGCAGATAACCAGCGCCCAGCATCGCGCAAAATACCTTTATTTTGACGTATTTCATAGGTGGCAAGCACCATAGCCGCCATAAGTAAGGGAAGGATAAAGTAAATAATACGAAAACACAGTACCACAGCCACAACCATTTGCTCGTTGGGGGTATTGGTAAGGTGCAAAATAACCAGCTCAAAAACACCTACGCCACCAGGTATATGTGTAAGTACTACAGCTACTTGAGCCATGAGATAGCTTGGTAAGAATTGCCCAAAGCTAATGCCAAGCTCAGGAGAGAAGAGCACATACATACAGCCTGCGGCCACAATAAGGTCAACGCCGGCCACAAAGCCCTGCATAAGAGCCACTTTGAGGGGAGGGAAGGCAAATTCTTTTCCCATAATGGTAATGGGCTTACGAATGAAATGACAGGCTACGAAGTAAAGAATGGCAAAGGCAAATAAAGCGGCGCCTAAGAGGCGAATATTATGAATGGGGAAAGCATGGAGAAATTCTTCTGGAATGACAGGAGGCGAAATCATAAAGACAAGGCCACAAAGGCCCAGCGCTCCCACCCAAAAGGTCACAGCCAGCATAAGTACCAAACGTACAATGTCTGCCACAGAAAAACCCCATGTGGCATAAAATCTATACCGTACCGTGGTGCCACCAAGGAGGGCGCCAAAATTATAACTTACCGTTTGGCCTATGAAAGAAACTAAGGAAACACGCTTTAGAGAAAGAGGCTTATGGATGGCCACAAGGGCTAACCAATCGTAACCTACCAAAATGGCATAATTAAGTAGCATAAGCCCCACAGAGGCAAAAAGGCGCCAGTGAGGGATTTGGCTTAAAGCTTCGCGCACTTGTTCTAGGCTATAGGCTTGTAATTTTTGATAAAGCAGGTACATGGCACCTGCAAAAATACAGGAAATAACAAGGGGCCCAAGGTGACGAAGGTATTTTTTCATAGAGAGTATATCCAGCTGTGCAAGCGTATCATTAAGGGGTCTAAGGGGCAAAATGCGTTATTTTGCAATACAGTGAATCCCTACCTTTGTACGCGTATTAGAGCTATATTGCAATGGTAAATTTCTCTTGACGTAGGCAGATTTTATACATAAAGTTCTGTATCCATGAATGTGGTGCGTACGCTTTCTTGTTGTGGCAAGAGGCGTACTTTTTTTCATAATAAGGAAGGAAAAGCATGAATATCCCTATTTCCAAAGAGGGCTATGCACAGCTTGAAAGTGAGCTGGAGCGCTTAAAGAGCGAAAGACCTCAAATTATTCAGGCCATTAAGGAAGCTCGCGAAGAGGGTGACCTTAAGGAAAATGCCGGCTATGATGCTGCGCGTGAACGCCAGGGCATGACCGAAGCGCGTATTACCTATATTGAATCGCGCATGGGTTTATTCCAAATTATTGATTTGGATGATCTGGAAAGTGACAAAGTTATCTTTGGTGCCACGGTAGAAGTGGAAGATGTGGATACGGGCGAAGTAAAGAATTTTACTTTGTTAGGCCCCGATGAAGCTAATTTTTCCAACGGTTCCATCTCTGTACTTTCTCCTGTGGGCAAGGCTTTACTTGGCAAAGAAGAAGGCGATGAAGTCACAGTAGAAATTCCCCGCGGTCGTGTTACCTATGAAGTTGTTTCAGTGAAGTTTTTGGGTAGCAAAAGAGTAGCTGGCTAAAAACGCATACTATATGGTACTTCCTGCTCATTGGACTTTTCATATTGCCACCCTTGGTTGCAAGATAAATCAATACGAAAGTCAAGCCATTCGCGAAGCTTGGACGGCCCTTGGCGGTCAAGAAGTGGAGCTTGATGCAGCGCCTCAAGTCTTTTTAGTTAATTCTTGCGCTATTACAGCACGAGGAGAAAGAGACACAAGGCATGCTTTGTATCGTTTGCAAGCAAAACAGGAAGAACCTTGTTTACGCATAGTAACAGGTTGCGCCGCTACCTTGGTAGCTAAAACTTGGGCTACACAAAACAAAAAATCTCAAGACCAGCACGCATATTTTGATGTTCTCATTCCCCCCAAGGCTAAAGCTTTGCTTATGCAAAATCCGGCCTTGTGGGGGCTTGAGGCTTTTTTCTCCGGTAAAGATCTCTCTCATCTTAGCATCCCAGAAACAGTGTCTCCCTTCGGAGATGACGGTTTTTCTATAACGTCTTTTCGCCGCTCACGCCCTGTGCTCAAAGTGCAAGATGGATGCTCCCATGGGTGTACCTACTGTATAGTACCGCTTATGCGTGGCAAAAGTGTTTCGCGCCCTGCCATGGATATTGTGCACGAGGCTCAGCGTCTTTTAGAAGCAGGCCATAGCGAAATTATGCTTTCCGGCATAAATTTGCACCATTATGGACGTGATTTTCTTGCTAATGCATTTGCCAATAATGGTGTAAATGATTTTTGGGATTTGGTGGCTCTTTTAGAAAAGCATCTTGCCCCGTCTTGGCAGGGCAAAGCGCGCTTACGCATATCTTCTTTAGAGCCCAGCCAATTGACAGAAAAGGGTTTAGATATTTTATTGTCTTCTACGCTATTGTGTCCGCATATACATCTTTCTTTACAGCATGGCGCGCCTTCGGTGCTAAAGCGCATGGGGCGCGGGCATTATAAGGTAGATGTTTTACTGCAAAGGGTACAGCTCTTGCGCCAATCTTGGTCTTGTATGGGCCTTGGGGCAGATATTCTCATGGGTTTTGCCGGTGAGCGCGAAGAAGATGTGCAGGCCACATTGGAATGTATTGCTGCCCTTGGATTAAGCTATGCTCATGTTTTTCCTTATTCCATACGCCCGGGTACCGCGGCAGAAAAATTTCCCAATCAAGTGCCGCATGCTTTGAAATTGGAAAGAGCGGCTCGCGTTCGCGCGCAAGTGGAAGAGCAAGAACAGGCTTTTTTACAACAACTTTTACAGCAAGAGCAATTGGCCTTGGTGCTGGATGGTAGCCACGCTTGTGCACAGCTGAGCCTAGAAAGTACCGAAGAAAAAATATTTAAGGGTGTAGAGGCCCATTACGGCGCGTGTGAAATTTCCTTAGCTCCGCAACATAGCCAAGGTATAGTGCTAGCTAAGCCTGTGGC
>CAYJPR010000156.1:0-3668 GCA_964372075.1 uncultured Desulfovibrionaceae bacterium
ACTCCCTCCGCAAAAAGCTTCGCTTGCCTCGCATCCAACCCTTTTTGAACAGCCTGTTTAAATAGATGCTTGAAACAGGGCTGTCGGTTAAAAAGCAGCGTCTACTGCCTCAAACTTTTTTTTTGCGTTGCTCTCGATTTATGCAAGCTAACATAAATGCACTTTGTGCGCCCTTTGGGTAAATCTCCCACAGGACGTATAATTAAGCCTTATATATGCCTTACACTCGTGAAAAAAGCGCCTAATGCGCTGTAATTTCCTTGACCTTTGTCCTAGCTCTCTAGTATAAGGTTGCATTCACATAATAAGTTAAAAATATACTTGAGGTATTTTATGCGTAAAGCATCTATGGGTATTACGCCAGAAGGCTGGCCTTGCATTTTTCTTTGTGCGTTCACAGCGCTGATTTTTGCCTTTTTTTGCTGGCCTATGGCCTTGGTTTTTGTCATATTAACGTGGTTTTCCGCACACTTTTTCCGCGATCCTGAGCGAGTGGTGCCACAGCAAAAAGATATTGCCGTAAGCCCAGCTGATGGAAAAGTTATTCGTATTGACAGACGTACAGATCCCATTACGGGCGAAAATGTCAATTGTATTTGCATTTTTATGAATGTGTTTAGCGTGCACGTAAACCGCGCCCCTGTGGCCGGTGAAGTGACAGATATTCACTACCATGCCGGAAAGTTTTTCAATGCCGCTTGGGATAAAGCCGCCACCGACAATGAGCGCTGCGCCTATGCTTTGCGTGATGGTGAAGGTCAAGCTTGGACCATGGTGCAAATTGCCGGACTTATTGCCAGACGCATTGTGTGCCGCACTGATGTGGGCGATACCTTACAAAAGGGTGAGCGTTTTGGCATGATTCGTTTTGGCTCTCGCGTGGATTTATATATCCCCGACAATTACATGCCTGCGGTAAGCATTGGCGAGCAAGTTTTTGCCGGTCAAAGCATTGTGGCTCGCAAGGGTTAATGTGGGGCATATGGAATGAGCATGGAAGCGAAAAAGCCAAGGCGTAAGGCCATTTATTTATTGCCTAATATGATTACCTCCCTAAGCCTTTTTTCCGGCTTTATGGCAATTATATGGGCTTCTGCCGGGCGCTATGAACATGCGGCTTTGGCCATATTCTTTTCTGCGCTCATGGATGGTTTAGATGGTAAAGTTGCCAGATTAACCAACACAGCCAGCGAATTTGGCATACAATACGATTCCTTGGCGGACTTGGTGGCCTTTGGCGTGACGCCATCTTTGCTCATGTGGCATTGGCATTTGCATGCCTATGGACGCTTTGGCGTGGCCATATGCTTTATTTTTACGGCTTGTGCGGCTTTGCGCTTGGCCCGCTTTAATGTGTCCACAGCCATTACCAATAAGAAGTTCTTCATTGGCTTGCCTTCACCGGCCGGCGGATGCACCATTGCCAGTTTTGTGCTCTTTGCCGCTTTTTTGCCGGACTTTTTGCAAGGAGCCGTAGCTCCCTTTAGTCTTGGCTTAACCTTGCTCTTAGGTATGCTTATGGTGAGCAGAGTGCGCTATTATTCTTTTAAAGAATACGCCTTTGTGCGTGCGCATCCCTTTAGCTCCATGGTGACGGTTATTTTACTTTTTGCACTTTTGGCCTCGCAGCCTAAGCTTTTAGCTTTTGCGGTGGCCTTGGTATATATTGTTGCAGGCCTTGTCTACACCTATATTATTCTTCCCCGTCGTAACCGCGAGCTACTCCGTGGCCCTGTGCTACAAGATGACTAAGTGAGGTCATGAGCTCTTTGTTATGGCAGTAAATATTCTTCATAAGAATACCAAAAATAAGGGCTCATCATGAGCCTTTGTTCCTTTGTGGGACAGAACTTTTTGGGAAAATTGTGTGGAATTTTTTTAGATTTAACAAGATAGAGGAAATATAATGTCAAATCGTGTTTATTTTTTTGATACAACTTTGCGCGATGGAGAACAATCTCCCGGCGCCACCATGAACCTTGCAGAAAAATTACGCTTGGCAAGACAATTGGAAATTTTAGGCGTGGATATTATGGAAGCTGGCTTTCCTGCCTCTAGCCAAGGTGATTTTGAAGCTGTTCAGGCCATTGCTTCTCAAACACGCAATGTACAAGTGGCCGGCCTTTGCCGTGCTTTGCCCAATGATATTGACCGTTGCTGGGAAGCCATTAAAGAAGCCGAAGCCCCGCGCATTCATACCTTTTTATCTACCTCTGATTTGCACATGAAGTATAAATTGCGCAAAGACCCCGACACCGTGCTAGCCATGGCTGTGGAAGGGGTAAAACGCGCCGCTTCGTATACTTCCAATGTGGAATTTTCTTGCGAAGACGCTTCGCGCTCCAATTGGGATTTTTTGTGCCGTGTTACCGAAGCTGTTATCAATGCCGGTGCGCGTACCATTAACTTGCCCGATACCGTAGGCTATGCCATGCCGGAAGAATATGCTGAGATGTTTAGCTATGTTATTGCAAATACCCCCAATAGTGACAAAGCTATCTTTAGCACGCACGCTCATAATGATTTAGGTGTAGGTGTGGCTAGCTCCTTGGCGGCTTTACGCGCCGGTGCTCGTCAGGTGGAAGTGACCCTTGGCGGTATTGGTGAACGCGCAGGCAATGCTGCTTTAGAAGAAATTGCCATGGCTTTACGCGTGCGCAAAGACTATTTTGGTCTTGAATGCAATATTAAAACCGAGCAATTATATCCTTCTTGCCGTATGCTTGCCATGACCATTGGCACGCCTATCCCGCCCAATAAGGCCATTACCGGTGGCAATGCTTTTGCCCATGAGTCCGGTATTCATCAAGACGGCATGTTGAAAAACCGTGAAACCTATGAAATCATGACGCCGGAATCCGTAGGCCGCGCCACCAGTGATTTGGTGTTGGGTAAACACTCGGGCCGCAATGCTGTAAAGAGCAAGCTGGAAAGTTTGGGCTATAGCCTTAATGAAGAGCAAGTGGACCAAGTGTTCACCGCCGTGAAAAATTTGGCTGACATGAAGAAAACCGTGCATGACGAAGACCTTGTAGCCTTGGTATTGGAAGAAATTTATCGCATACCTGACCGCTATCGCTTGGTGCATGCTAGCATTAACTCTTCTTCCACCCAAGATATTCCCCCCACGGCGGCGGTGGTATTGGAAGTGGACGGCGTAGAAAAGCGCGGTGCAGGTTTTGGCGTGGGCCCTGTGGATGCTTTGCTCAATACCATTAGTGATATTGCCGGTATTAAGCCGGAATTACAGCAATATATAGTGAACGGTATCACCGGCGGCACCGATGCCCAAGGCGAAGTGACCGTACGCGTATGCGACACAGCCACCGGCACTGCCGCTGTGGGTCGTGGTGCGCACCCCGATATTACCGTGGCTTCTGCAAGAGCCTATGTGAATGCTTTGAACCGTTTGACCAAAAAAGAAAGCGACTGCAAGTAAAGGATTGTTATTATGGCACATACATTAGCACAAAAAATTTTACAAAAGCATACAGAGCAAGAAGTTAGCTCTGTGGGACAAATTGTCCGCTGCAAATTGTCCTTGGTTTTAGCCAATGACATCACCGCCCCCTTAGCCATCAAATCTTTTGAAGGCATGGGCGCCAAGAAAGTTTTTGATAAGGACAAAGTGGTTTTTGTTATGGATCACTTTACCCCGCCCAAGGATA
>CAYJPR010000157.1:0-3641 GCA_964372075.1 uncultured Desulfovibrionaceae bacterium
GGGGAAGTGGCAAAGCCATCCACCACATTATTGATAAAAGTACGTAAGGGAATACGCACATCGCTTAAAGATGCAGAAGCTTCGCGGGCCATACGACCAAGACTGCGCACAAATTTTTGTAAAAATTCAGGGTCTTGGTTGATTTCAGAATCTAACCAGTCAATACGTTTGTATTCTTTATCCACCACAGAGCGAATAACAGAACCAATAACGCTGGTTTCATCTAAAAGTTTATGAAAAGCATCAGAAGATATGGCGCGAAAGTGCGGGGCTTGAATTCCTGGAATTTCAGAAATCAGCGCAGTATTATAGTTCTTACCACCCACAAGTAACTCTGCACTTTCTCCCATGGCCACAATATCGGCACCTGTGAGAATAAGTTTTTGTACTTGTTTTGTTGCAGTTGCAGGGGCAGACTTTGTTGCAGGCTGCTTCTTTTCCATTCCGTCCTCCATAAAGTGATAGTACTGTTAAACAAATATAACACTTAAAACATACATCTGTATTTAGCTACATAATGAGCTTTTCTTTTGCCTCATACAAAAACTATCTCTTCATAAAAGACGATACCCTTGTTCTGTCTAAAGCTTTTTATATGTAGCAAGTTTTTTGTATACTGTCTAGCCTATTTATGTTTTTGTGCACTTTGAGAAAAACATAACATAATCTATAACTAGCTATTTTTCAAGAGTAAAACAGTGTTCATAAACCTGTTTAGACAACCAGTAAGCCATGGGCTGCAAAAGTTTTCCTAATGCTACTGCAGCAAGTATATTGAGCGGAATGGCTAAGATAGCGCTTAGGATAAAAGCAAAGGCATAGCCTAGCGTCGCATGAATTTGCACAAACATCCAAGATGAAATACTAAAGAGAACAAATATATGCGCTAAAATATACTCAAAACCATAGCGCCCACAGTGCAAAAAGACCTTATGCATAAAGAAGTTTTGTATGCTTTTATCATGACAAATAGCCAGTAAAATAGCTAAAATACCTAAGCTTTGTAATATATATTGTAGAATACTGCCATAATTATACGCACTCTGCCCTGCCAATGTGCTCCAAGGAGCTTCCGCTAAGCAGACACTCAGAAAACCCAAAGCTAGTACACATATACTTTGTCTTATAGACAGGTTAAGTGTTTTTCTATGCAATATATCTGCTACTGCTATGCCTACAATAAAGAAAACATAGAGCGGAGCATTATACAGCAAAAGCCATAAGAAAAAATATAAGACATAACGATGCTTGATTTTGCCAAAGAAAAAAAGCGTGGTGTAGGATAAATAAGAACCCAAAAAAATAATATGCATACACCAAAGTGAACTTATATAGTCGCTGGCCCCCACCATCATGGCACCAAAAAGACCTGACCAAAGGGCACTACCCAAATGCATTTCTTTTGCCAGTGTAGCTATATTCCAGGGCTCTTGTAGTACATGCCCTAAAACATCTTGATAATACCAGCCTTGGGTAAAGAAAACATAAGAAAGCATAATGGTAAAAAAAGTATAAGGCACAAAACGAAAATAACGAATAAAGGCCTGTTTTTGTATCCATTGCATATCTTGCTCATGAAAAAATCTGTATGCCGGCAAAAAGGCAATGATGGCAAAGAACATGTAAAGCACATACGAAGCATTGGAGAAAAAAGATAATGGAAAATACTCCCAAAAATGACTCCACTTCTCTGCAGGTGCAATGCCACTATTCCACCCTATATAACCTTGCACATCAAAGGCTAGAAGATAATGAAAGATGACTACGCAAAGAGCACAAAATCCTTTAAGACCGTCAATGTAAGGAATGTGTCGAGACATATGTCCTCCAAAAGCTCAAAAAAAAGCCTTTCTAAGTTTTACTCAGAAAGGCTTTTTATATTTATGCTATGGCGTCGCCGCAATAGGGGCAGAAGGCTATATTATCCATGGGTATGGGATGCGCGCAGGCTTCATTGGGGCAGACCTTAGGTACGGGCCCAAGCTCCACAATGAGCTCTCCTTCCACTACGGAGACCATTTGCTTGCTTTCTTTATAGTCAGCAGTTTTTAGTACTCTGGTAACCATGCCGTCCATGGGGGCCAGCACAGCTTTTTCTTGTTTCATAATGGAAACGTTAAAGAGCTCTTCACCCTTTTTCACCATATCGCCGGGGTGTACATACATAACCCACAGGTCACCATTACTTGGAGCAGCCACATGTTGTGGATTATTAGGATCAGCCTTAGCTACACCCTTAGCGCCACCGGTAATAGGTTCTTTTACTTGTACATCTGTCACCATAATTTCTGAGTCAAGCACATAGCGGCATACAGATATACCGGCGGCATTGGGCTCAGAGAAGGATAAGAACACAAGGTGATGCGGTTTGCCTTGGCTATCTTCAAAGTACAAATCTTGTCCAATATTAAGCCCTTCAAACCAAACGTGTAAGGGCAAATTATTAGGATCGCCATACTCTATCTTGAACTTCACAGTATTAATAGCATCACCTGGGTGATTCAAATACAGGGCAAATTCTTCATCGGTAGGTTTACGGCGCATAATATCAATGAAGGCTTGCTCTTCGGCAGCAAGATTTACATCTTTTAATACTTCCAAAGGTGATACTTCTACGCGCTCAGCAATGGCAGTTTTCCATGTGTTACCAAAGGCGCTTTCATAGACCCAATCTGGAGGGAAGCCCAAAGGTAATTTACCAAATTTACCAAGCAGTAAATTGCGGAAGGCATCGTTACAATCTTTATAAATATTCAGACGTGCGGCATGCATTTCTGGAGTGAGTTCACTATCTTCGTGCGTGGTTATTTCTTCAATAACTTGTAAGAGATAGCGTACTTCATCTTCACCGCCGCGCTTCCATGCATTGGTTACGGCAAGGAAGGCCGTATTCCATGTAATTTGCGAGCCGGGGGTAACGTCATGATAGCGCACTATCTTGCGTGTACCAGCAAGGAATTTCAGCATATAAGGCAATAGGTGAATATAACCTTGCTTTACCGCGCCTTCTTGTGAAGAAGACGTAGCGCCGCCAGGCATGGCATGTTCTACCACATCATAATCTATACCTTGGAAATACGGTGCGCAATAGCGGTCGTAATAAGGCATAACTTGCTTGCACACAAAGTTAGCATCGCGAATGGCGGCCTTATTGAGCTGAGTTTTCAGACCTAACTCATCTTCAAGGTAAGCAGCCATGGACAGCACATCGCCTTGGCCATAAGAGCGCACAGCAGAACCTAAACCTACGTCCAGAATATGTGCACCGGCTTTAGCTGCGGCGCCGCAAGCTGGTACAAAGAGACCGTCGGTGTAATGTCTATGATAATGTAATACAAGATCAGGCCAGCGTTTGCGTAAAGCCGTTACCAACTCTGTCATGAAGCGTGGGGGGCATACTCCGGCCATGTCTTTGAGGCCCAGAATAATATTACGCGAAGCTTCTTCCAAGGAGCCGCCCATAGTGCTTGCTACCATGCGCAAAATGGACTCGGTTACACCCATATAGTGGTGCACATCAAAGCCTTTAGCATAGGAAAGAGAAAGAGCTGGTTGGAAGATAACATCCTTGCGGGACATGATAACTTCTGCCAAGGGAAGCATATTTTCCACATGGTTTAAGAAGTCAAAGCAGCGAATGA
>CAYJPR010000158.1:0-3610 GCA_964372075.1 uncultured Desulfovibrionaceae bacterium
TACAGCATGCCTTCCACACCGTTAATGGCATCTTCAAGAGGAGAGATAACGGTGGCAGAAATGGTTTCCGCCGAAGCACCGGGGTAAGAGGCGCTTACGGATACTTGCGGAGGGATAAGGTCAGGATATTGAGCAATGGGCAAGGCAAAAATAGCAAGGCCGCCCACTAATGTAATAAGTAAGGATATAACCGTAGACAAAATAGGTCTACGTAAGAAAAAGTTGGCCTGTTGGCCTGTGTCTTGAGAATGACTCATATGCAGACCACCTTATTTTTTTGCGTCAGTGTCAGGTTTGGCAGGAGCCTTACCAGCCTGTCCAGCTTGGCCTTGTGCACCAGCTGGAGCTTGACCGGCAGGAGCCTGACCGGCAGGAGGAGCAATGGTCACAGGGGCGCCGGGTCTTGCTTTTACAAGGCCGTCAATAATGATGCGCTCACCGGGCTTTAAGCCTATGGTTTGTTCACCAGCCTGCATACTAGCTTCCAAAAGGTAGCTTTGTTCCACGTTCATGGTCACCTTTACGGGGCGCATTTGTACCATATTATTTTCACCCACCACCATGACCACAGAACCCATTTGGGTATTGAGCACAGCGCGCTGGGGAAGAAGTATGGCATTTTTAAGAACTGCACCTTCCAAGAAAATACGAGCGTATTGACCTGGGTACACAGCATCGTCTTTGTTTTCAAAAGTGGCTCTAGCCTTTACCACGCCGGTGGATTGATCCACTTGTGAATCCACAAAGGTCACCTTGCCCTTTACAGGGTACATATTACCATCTACTAAACGAATAGTGGCGGTGTAAGCATTGCCTTCAGGAAGCTCTAAACGGCCTGCGGCGGCCAATTGATTATTACGCAAATAGGTGGTGCCGGGGAAGGAAAAGTTCACAAATAAAGGATTGGTTTGGTTAATGGAAGTCATAAGTGTGCCATTATTCACCAAGTTACCTACGGTAACAGCTTCTTTACCGGAATAGCCGGACACAGGCGCCGTTACTTGGCAATAATCCAAATTAATTTGGGCAAGGCGTAAATCTGCTTCAGCAGAAGAAAAGGCTGCCAAGGCAAGATCTCGCTCTTTTTGGCTCACGGCATTTTTGGCATATAAAGGACGGATACGATTCCACTCACGCTCTGCTTGATCAAATTGCGCTTGAGCTTGATTCATGCGAGCTTCGTATTGGTCGCGCTCTAATTGAAAGAGAATTTGCCCTTCTTCCACATAGGAGCCTTCCACATATTTTTTCTCTGTGATAAGCGCTTGCACGCGGGCCACCACTTCTACTGCGCGTGAGCCTTGGGTCACGGCTTGAAAATTCATGGGCAGAGGATGATCTTTAGCTTCCACCGTCATGACGGAAACCAGTGGCGGAGGCATGGCGCCGGGTCCAGCGGCTGAGCCTTGTTTTTTATCTTCACAACCAAGGGCAAAAAACATGGTACCAAGCACCATGGTTAGAGCTAAAACTTTACGTGATAACATGGGGTTCTCCTGTGGAACGAATTCCGTTTTAAATATAGACATTGTATATATGTTACTTAATTATAAAGCCCGAGTGACTATGGATAGCTTTTGGGTCAAATTCATAAGTTGGGACCATTCTTCGGGGCTAAAGTGCTCTTTGAGGCTTTCTTGCACCTCACGGGCCACTTGCGTGCAGGGGTCTTGCAGGGCTGCTCCTTCTTGGGTGAGAAAAACAAGTTTTTGCCTTTCATCCTGTTCAGAGTGCCTTCTTTGCACATAGCCTTTGCGTTCTAGCGAATCTACTAAACGACTGGTGCTGGACTTTTCTTGGAATAGCAAGTCAGAAATTTCCTGTTGCGGCCTACCATCGCCTATAAAAAGCGTAAAAAGAACACGCGCCTGCTCTAAGGTAAGATTAATATTCTTTTTTTCTAGTTCTCTTGCAAAGGCTCGCGCCATGGAAAAATGGCTCACCCCCACATTGCGACCTAAAGACTGTGCCACAAATTGGTTTAATTCTGAATCTACTGTAGTGTTTGACATAGAAAGTTGAGTAAACAACTATATGCCCTATGTCAAGGCATTTTCGACACTTATTTACGTTTACATTGCAAAGATACATATATTTTTATTCCCAGAGGGCGTTTTATACAGAATTCCTACTAAAAAAATATTTTTCTCATAAATCCCCTCTCTGAAAGACAGAGGATATTCACTTGCAAGCTCAAGCAGTAGAGATAAAAGAAAGCCTCGGTACAAAAATATACCGAGGCTTTTGCGTTTTTACCACAAGGTTACATGCTTTATTGCTTTTGCATGGTGATAATGAGCTCACTTAAGGCCTTACTTTGTAAAGTCAGGGCCTCAATGGCATTGAGAGATTCTTGCATACTGGTGGCTGTTTGCGCCGCAAGTTGGTTCACTTCTGTAAGCTGTGAGGTCACATGCTGGCTATTATCAGCTTGCTGAACACTGGTTGCAGCAATATTCTTGGCTTTGGAGGAAGTTTGCTCCACCATACTCATGATACTTTCAAACACTGCGCCCGTTTCATTTACAAGTTGACTGGTTTTTTGCACTTCTGTGGCTGATTGATTCACTTGCTCCACGCTCACACGCACACTATTTTGAATATTGGTAATGGCGGCCTGAACTTGCGTGGTCGAGGCCATGGTTTTTTCTGCCAGCTTACGCACTTCATCAGCTACCACGGCAAAGCCTCTGCCGGATTCGCCGGCGCGGGCGGCTTCGATGGCGGCATTAAGCGCAAGCAAGTTGGTTTGGTCAGCAATATCGCCAATGGTAATGATAACTTCATTAATGGCATTGGCATTTTCATTAAGCTTTTCCATGCCTTCTTTAAGCTTTTGCGACTGTGCTTCCACAGAGGTAATGCTCTTTACAGCTCTTCCCACCACCACGGCGCCATTTTCTGCTTCCATTTTGGCTTGTTCAGAAGCTTCCGAAGCTTCTTGAGCCATGGTAGCCATAACGCTTACATCTTCGTTCATGGTGTCCATAATGCCGCTGGCCTCAGCCGCACGTTGAGCTTGATCGGCAGCGGCTTCTTCGGAATAGGTCAACTGAGAACTTAGCTCTTGCGAGGAGTTCGCCACCTGTGAAGAAATTTGCGTAGCTTGCTCAGCCACGTGTAAAATGGTTTGTTGCGTGGCCTTAAAGGCGGTTACATCGGTAATAAGCTGCAACATGGCATTGACTTCACGTGTTTTTTCATCCAGCAAAGGTATGGCTGTATACACAATATCCAAGCTTTTGCTTTGCGGATGCGCAACGGTTTCACCGCCTTGAGGCATTTTGGTGCTGAAAGCTTTTTGCAAGCCATCCTTCGGCGTGGAATCGTCTTCACGGTTAAAGAGCGCCTTACAGGCCTTGTCGTAATAGGCTTCGCCCGCCAAAGCCACACCGGCTTTATTCACATACTTTGCTTTTAGTGTGCGGTCTAAAACCACCACCGGCGAAGGAATATTATCCAGCACTGTTGTATAGTTAGCAATGATGGCATTGGAGCCGTTCACAAGGCTGGCAAACTCGCCTTTTAAATCTTTACTATCTATTTTAGCCAGCAAATCTCCGTGCTTCACAGAATCTTCCAGCTTAGCATACTCGGTAATAATTGACTG
>CAYJPR010000159.1:0-3581 GCA_964372075.1 uncultured Desulfovibrionaceae bacterium
ACCCCATCATTCGCCCCACAAATTTTGCCCTGTATTTTTACAGGGCTTTTTTTGTTTATAAACGTTATTTTTCTTGTCACTCAAGGCAAAACTTCCTATGTATACAAAATAGCCCGTGACAAAAAACACTTTCTCTACAAATCGAGTGCATCTATGAAATGGCAAGATATAAAATGGCACAGCCTAAAAGAAGCTCAATGTATTGTGGTTAAGGTAGGCTCTGCCGTCCTGACCCATAGCCAAGGCCTTGATGTGCCTATTTTACAAAATCTTGTGGCACAATTAGCATTTATTCGCTCTCTCGCCACATCTAAAGTGCAAGAAAGAAAAATTATTTTAGTATCTTCCGGCGCTGTGGCTGCGGGGCGTGCGGCCTTGCGCCAATGCTGTTCACAGCAATCTCATACAGAAATTTCCGGACTTGCCGCCAAACAAGCCGCTGCTGCCGTGGGCCAAAGTCGCCTTATGCAACAGTACGATACCGCCTTTGCTCATCACGGTCTTGGTACAGCTCAAGTACTCCTAACTCGTGATGATTTACGTTCGCGCCAACGTTTTCTAAATGCGCGCAATACCTTTGCAGAGCTTCTCTCTTGGGGTGTGGTGCCCGTGGTTAATGAAAACGACACCATTTCTGTACAAGAGCTAAAATTTGGCGACAATGACTGCCTCTCAAGCCTGCTCGTTAACCTTGTGGGCGCTGATTTATTCATTAACCTCACATCAGCCTCTGGCGTACTGGATAAAAATCCCGATAAATATGAAGATGCTGCCATTATGCCCTGCATTGAAAAGGTGCATAAGCTTGACTTAAACGACTTATGTGGCGGCAAAACTTCTGTGGGCACCGGCGGCATGTATTCTAAGCTACTAGCGGCAAGGCGTGTGGCCCAATTGGGAGTTCCCACACTTATACTCCCCGGACGTGAGCATGATATTGTACGCCGTGTTTTCACAGAAGATGAAGATAAAGACATACATCGCGGAACCTTTGTTTGCGCCGATGCACAAAGCATTTCACGCCGCAAATTCTGGCTAGCTTATCAGTCAGAACCTTCCGGTACTATTTTCGTAGATGCTGGCGCTGTAAATGCCCTAGAAAATAAAGGAAGCAGTTTATTGCCCGGTGGTATTTGTGCTGTGGAAGGCAATTTCCAGCAAGGCAGCCTTGTACGTATTATGGCGCATAGCAAAGACGACAACCTTCCTCATAGCGTGGGCGTGGGGCTTTCCAATTATTCCGCGCCGGAAATAAAACGTATTATGGGCCTAAAACGACATGAAGTGGCGGCCATACTTGGCAATGCCCACTATCAAGAAGTTATACATAGAGACAATTTACTTTTAGATGCAGCCATTTAAAGGATATATCATGCAAGATTTAGCACTCTACATAGAAAACATTGGCAAAGAAGCCAAACAAGCCGCCCGCAAGCTTATGGCTGCCAGCCCTGAGCAAAAAGTGGCTGCCCTCACGTACTTAGCAGACTTACTTGACAGTAAGCGTGAAGCCTTGCAAGAGGCCAATGCCAAAGACATTCAAGCCGCGCAAGAAAAAGGTATGGATGAAGCAAGACTAGATCGCTTGCGCCTACATAACGCCACCTTGGACGATATGATTGCCGCTTGCCATCATGTGGCCCATCTCCCAGACCCTGTGGGTGCCATGACCACACAATGGCAAAGACCCAATGGTATTTTAGTGGGAAAAATGCGCATTCCTTTGGGCGTTATTGCCATGATTTATGAAGCGCGTCCCAATGTCACCATAGACGCCGCCATATTATGCCTTAAAGCCGGTAATGCGGTGATTTTACGCGGTGGTTCTGAGGCTGTGCATTCTAACCTTGCTTTGGCGACCCTCTTACACGAAGCCCTAGAAAAAGCAGGACTTCCCAAAGAAGCCGCGCAAATCCTTTCCACCACAGACAGAGCCGCAGTGCCCTTGCTTTGCAAATTAGACAGCTATATTGATGTAATTATTCCACGCGGTGGTGAAGCCCTCGTACGCGCTGTGGCACAAGAAGCCACCATGCCCGTGCTTAAGCATTATATGGGTGTGTGTCATGCCTATATTGATGAGGATGCCAACATAGAGCAAGCGCTGGAAATTATCTACAATGGTAAAGTACAGCGCCCTGGCGTATGTAACGCCCTTGAATGCGTGCTCATTCATGAGGCTAAAGCTCAAGAACTCCTGCCCCTCATGGCAGAAAAATTAGGCTCTGCCGGCGTAGAATTTCGCGCTTGTCCCGCTTCCTTCCCTCTTCTTGGAAAAAGCGCAACAGCACAGCAAGCTAGTGATTTAGGGCAAGAATTTCATTCCCTTATACTCGCTGTTTGCGTAGTGCCTTCCTTAGATGCCGCCCTTGACCATATAGCGCAATACGGTTCGCAACATACGGAAATCATTTGCACCAACAATCACAGTCATGCCATGCGCTTCATGCGTGAAGTAGATGCCTCCATGACAGCCGTCAATGCTTCTACCCGTTTTAACGATGGTGGACAGCTAGGTCTTGGTGCTGAAATTGGCATCTCCACTTCTAAATTGCATTCCTATGGTCCCATGGGTGTGGAAGAGCTTACCACCACTAAATTTGTGGTTTTTGGTTCTGGTCAAGTACGCCAATAAAACTCCAAGTAAGGCAAAAAAATGTTAAAGTATTCCTTTATCATTCCCAGTCGTGGAGACAGGCCCTTAGCCCTAGGCTATGCCATAGATGGTATTATGGAGTCTGTCACCTACGCCAACCTAGAAAGCCACTCCATAGAAATATTAGTAGGTTTTGATGGCGTACGCGGAGAAAGAGTACGCCCCTATCCTTGTGTACGCTATTACGATTTGCCCAGCAATAATGACTTTGGTAATGCCTTACGCCATACCTTGCTCAAAGCTGCTCGTGCGCCGCGCATTATCTTTCATGACGATGATAACAGGCTCACCAAGGAAGCCATAAGCATTTACGAAGCCCACCATGATGTGGAAATGCTCATAGCTCGCATTGACGTATCTCACGCCCACGACATTCCTTACTTACCTCAAGAAGAAGAAGGTAAGCCCTTAGTGCGCCCTTGTAATATTGATCCACTTTGTCTTTGCCTTTCACGAGAATTGGTTTTTACACGCTGCAAAGGCTGGCTAGGGCATAAATACGAAGCCGATTATGAAAATATGTTGCGCTATTCGCGTCGCGCCCATAGTACACGTAGCATTGAAGATGTGGTGGGTATATATGACGCCGGTCGCGGCATGGATACAGAGGGTTTAAATTTCCGCCAAAAAGCTTTGAAAGAGCAAGGGCGTTAGATTTTTTTATTGAGGGGGAGAGGGGATGCTTTTTGAAAAAAGCCTTCCCCTCTCCCTTTCCAAAAACTTTTTATGGCGGCGAAAATATGTCATAAAAATATGCTTGTGCCCACATGTAGATAGCAAGAATCCACAATAAAATTTGCCAGAAATTAATTATAGAATACGTTTTGAAGCATCAACTATGTAACAAAGTAGCTTACTATAATGACGTAATGAAAAGTTTTTGGAAAAGGGTGGGGGTTTGGGGGAGGGAAAGAACCTTTTTCCA
>CAYJPR010000160.1:0-3557 GCA_964372075.1 uncultured Desulfovibrionaceae bacterium
CGACCGGTGAGAGCAGAAACTTTTTTCATATTTTCTTGCACAATACCGGCTACGGCTTCGTAATAAGGATTACAAGCTTCGCGGTTTTGGAAGTAAATATCAGGGTTTTGGGCAGTACCACGAATATGTGGATGCTCAGGGTTCATGGCGTTAGCGCGGAACTCTTCCACTTTTTCCCAATTTACCAAGGGCAAAATATCTTCGTACTCAATGGCTTCGATTTTTTGCACTTCGTGAGAGGTGCGGAAACCATCAAAGAAGTGACAGAAAGGCACAGAAGAATCAATGGCAGATAGGTGTGCCACTAAGGCTAAGTCCATACATTCTTGTACGGAAGCAGAAGCTAGCATGGAAAAACCAGTTTGACGGCAAGCCATAACGTCTTGATGGTCACCAAAAATAGAAAGGGCATGGCTAGCTAAGGCACGGGCTGATACGTGAAAAACACCGGGAAGCAATTCACCGGCGATTTTGTACATATTGGGCACCATGAGCAAGAGGCCTTGCGAAGCGGTGAAGGTAGAGGTAAGCGCGCCAGCGGCCAAAGAGCCGTGTACAGCACCGGCAGCGCCAGCTTCAGATTGCATTTCACGCACCACAAGCTTTTGGCCCATAAGGTTTTTACGCCCAGCAGCGGACCAATCGTCAGCAAGTTCACCCATTACCGAAGAAGGGGTAATAGGGTAAATGGCTGCGGTGTCAGAAAGGGCATAAGCAATATGCGCGGTGGCGGTATTGCCGTCCATTGTTTTCATCTTTGCCATAACACACTCCTTAAAAATGTTGCATCGTAAAACATATATTTTTCGTATGTGGAAAGGCTCCACATATTCCAAGTACTATTACAGGTTTTAGGCTTTTTTACACGCAAAAAAAACCTATTGTTCAAACGCACAACCTACACTGCGCGCCAATATGCAACAGACCTAACATAAAACTGTTTGGTTGAACAGTCTATTTTAGGACATTTCACAAAAAAGGCAAAAGCACGGCCTAAAGCCTACGTTTTACTTGGAAGAGATAAGCATTTTCACCCCATAGTCAAGTTTTACGCTCGTATATGGAATGCAGCTTAAGTGCTTTACCATAGCGTATTTATGACTCTTTGCCTAGCCCTACAAGGCGCCTTTCTCTGCTAATTTTTTTTCTTCTTAGCGGTAATTTACTTGCTATTTACGCAAATTTGTTTACCTTAGGACAGCTTATAACTATGATTTCAAATTTTGGAGAAAAACCATGCCCATTAAAACTGATGACACCGTACAAGTACATTACACCGGCACCTTAACCGACGGCTCTGTATTTGATTCTTCCCTTGATCGCGAGCCTTTAGAATTCACCGTTGGTCAACAAATGCTTATTGCCGGCTTTGAAAATGCCCTTATTGGTAAAGAAGTGGGCGACAAGGTAAATGTAACTATAGTTCCTGAAGAAGCCTATGGCGAAGTGGACCCAGAGCTTATTTTTGAAGTGCCCTTGGCAGATGTGCCCGAACACATCACCCCTGAGCCCGGCCTACAGTTACAACTTTCCAATGAAGAAGGCATCATGAATGTGACCATTGATGATGTTACAGAAACCAGCATTATGCTTAATGCTAACCATCCCCTTGCCGGTCAAACCTTAACTTTTGACATTGAAGTTATTTCTGTAAAATAATTTCACTTGCGGCAAGGCTTAAAGCCTTCTTAGCAAAAATCTCTGCCGAAATGAAGCTCACGCCTCATTTCGGCTTTTTATTTTCCACAAAAAAGGCAAGAGAAAATCTCTTGCCTTGTGGGTTTTTCAAAGGTCAATATTTTTTAGAAGCTGTACATCATGAGCAAGGTGGCTTTCCACGCATCTTGCCCATTGACAGTACCACCGCTGGTGGTGCTATTATTCCAAGCTTCAGTGTCTACACCATTAAAGATGTAACCAAGCTCTACAACTGCTTGCAGGTTTTCGTAAATTTGATAGGTGCTGTCTAAGTTAATTTCCACCAAGTGGTCATTATGCGTTAGGTACAAACCGCCGTCTTGGCGCCAGCCGCGAGGATCATCCATATGCTTCATCATGTCAGCATCGTTGGTACCGCCCCAGTAGGTGATGCGCAAAGTATGGCTTAAGTCTTCCATGAAGGACATGTCACGTACTTGCAAGCCTATGCCCCAAGTGCCGCTGTAGGAAAGCATGATGTCATAACCATCAGATACAGAGTAGCCATTGGCGCCATCTTGCATGAAGCTGGTGAAGTTAGAGGAAGGAGAAATCACAGGCATACGTTCAGAACCATCGCTAAAGTCGCCATCATCGCCAGAGCCGTACCAAGCAAAGATACCGGGAGTACCCCAATCCATGGTGTATTCAGCTAAACCTTTGATAACAAAACCGCTACGGAAAGCGTCTACCTTGGTGGTGCCGGACATATAGTCATTAAAGCCGGAAGCTGCGCCGTAGTTCAAATCAAGTTCAAAGTTCCAATTGTCCATGGCATAGGTCATGGGTAAGCCCACATACCACAAGGTTCCATAGGCATTTTCATTGGCTGCACCTCCATTGAAGCCCACGGGCATCACATCAGCGCCAAATTCAAAATCACCACTGCCACTGGGGCCAGCATGTACGGCATTACGGCCAATCATACCGTAAGCAATCCATGGATTAATGCTAAAATTGTCAAAAGCCACAGGCAAGCTTAAGAGGAACATATCCATATTATCCAAATAATTGGAGCTATCGCCTATGCCTGTATCGTTGCCATAGTTATCATTATAAGGACGAAGCCAAGCTGCTGTAAGGCTTACGTTTTCGTTGAAAGCATAATTAGCTACAATGGCAGCCACTTGGTCATCCATAATAGCAGCGCCGCCAGCTACGTTGGGCAAAGCTAAGGCTTGTAGCCCCATGCGGAATTGCAATTCGGTATTGGGAACAAACCAATCAAGATACGCTTGGCGCACAGTTACAATGGTTTGATCAGTTCCAAGGGCGCCGCCTTCATCAGATTTACCCCAGTTAGTTTCGCCAATTTCAAATTGTACTGTACCTGAAAGGCTTTCAGAAGCTACAGCTTCAATCTGTAAGCGCAAACGTTGCTCAGCCTTAAAGGTATCGGTGCCGGTGCTATCTTTTACTAAAGAAGAATTAGATACACCAAAACCAAAAAGCCACTCACCAGAGGCTTTAAAATCAATAGCTTTTGCTTCATAGGTGCAAGTTACTACAAGACCTGCTACCAAGAGCAATGTCATAAGTTTTTTCTTCATGACATACTTCCTTTTCCTAAAAAATTTTGAACCAAAACATCTTGCTTTGTACAGACAAAACAAGCTTGCCACATAAAACAATTCTTTTCATACAGTGAACTTGCACCTAATTATAGAAAATAAAAATCATTGTCAATATGAAGTTTAAAATTTTTTACCAACATAACCATTTAATATCGTAATCTTTTATTAACACATAGCACGACGTTAACATAAAACAATAGGTGTAAACATAATGTTTGAGAAAATTTTATAATCAATTATTGACTTTGAATTTCGTTATCGCTACAACACCTAAAGCGCGCTTAT
>CAYJPR010000161.1:0-3554 GCA_964372075.1 uncultured Desulfovibrionaceae bacterium
CCGGAAGCTGCGGCTAGGGCTGAGCCTATGCAGAAGGTTAAGGCAATGATGGTATTCACTTTTACGCCTAAAAGACGTGTGGTTTCAATATCTTTAGATATGGCGCGCATGGCAAGGCCGGGCTTTGTGCGGTAGACCACCCAAAGCAAGAGGCTTACCAAAATAATGGTAACACCGGGCACAAAGGCTGTGAGGGGAAGAATATGCACATTGCCAAAGGTCCATTTGGTCACGAGCCATTCTGGCTGTAGTACAGGACGGGGAAGGCCGGTAAAAATAACCACCGCAAGGCTTTCTATGAGAAAAGACACGGCAATGGCTGAAATAAGAGCCGAAATACGCGGCGCTTCACGCAAGGGGCGATAGGCCACCCTTTCTACCAGCATACCAAAGGCGCTGGCCATAGCTATGGCAAGTACAGCGGCAAAGGCCCAAGGCAAGCCAAAGGCAAAAGTGCCAAAGAAAACAAAATACGCGCCCAGCATCAGCACATCGCCATGGGCGAAGTTAATGAGACGCAAAATGCCGTAAACCATGGTGTAACCAATGGCTATGAGGGCATAGAGCGAACCGAGTGTGAGGGCATTAAAAAAATGTTGCAGGAACATTTCAAAGCTCATGCGGCCACCTAAAGAGTAAAGAGTTGTTACTGTGAATGAAGTACCTCATTTACTGAGGAAACTTCCGACCTGTGTTACACTTTGCGGCATGGGGAGCCTCAAGGTGTGGCTGTCATATACGCCAAAAAGCTCTAAAAGTACAGCAAAATGCCCATTTTGTACCATGCTGGCTGTTTTGCAGATTCTTCTATACAAAAAAAGGGAGAGCCTTGCGACCCTCCCTTGCATATACTGAGAAATTACAACTTATTTAGGTTGTACTTCGCCAATGTACACGCGCTTACCGTCTTTGATTTCAACGATACCAATGGGCATTTCTGCGTCATGAGTAGCATTGATGGTCAATACGCCAAGAGGTGTAGGCAGATCTTTAATGGTGGCAAGAGCGGCTGTGATGGACTCAGGGTCAGCCTTACCGGAACGCTTGATAGCGTCCATAATCATCATATAGGTGGTGTAGCCAAGGGTGGCGTTCACATTAGGTTCTTTGTTAGGGTAAGCAGCATTCCAAGCGTCGGTGAACTTCTTGGCTTCAGCGCTCATATTGGGCATGGAGGCAGCATAAGGGAAGCCAGTGTTGATGAAGCCTTCAGCAGCTTTACCGGCAATTTTCACGGTGTCAGGGTTGTCCATGGCGTCTGCGCCCATAAGACGGAAGGTAGCGCCAAGCTCGCGAGCTTGCTTCATGATGATAGCACCTTCTGCAAAGTAAGCAGGCATGAATACAACGTCAGGCTTTTGTGCAATAAGTTCGGTGAGCTGAGCAGTAAAGTCTTGGTCACCGGAATTGTACTTCATTTCGCTTACTACTTCACCGCCAAGCTTGTTGAAAGCGCGCTTGAAGAATACGGAAAGGCCTACAGCGTAGTCGTTAGATACGTCCATGAGGATACCGGCTTTTTTAGCGCCAAGGCTTTCAATGGCGTATTGAGCTGCGCCAAGACCTTGGTAAGGATCGATAAAGCAAGCACGGAAGTAGTACTTTTTACCTTGTGTTACCAGCGGGCTGGTGCAAGAGGTGCCCACTACAGGAGTTTTTGCTTTTTCAGCCACTTCGCCGCCGGCCATGGCCAAGGAAGAGCCATAGGTGCCGATGATGGCATTAACGTTATCACGCTCGGTTAAGCGTTTTACTGCGTTGGCAGCTTCTACTTTGTCAGACTTATTGTCCACAACTACCAATTCTACAGGGCGACCCAAAACGGTGGGCATTTGCTTGTGTGCAAGCTGAACGCCTTCCAATTCCAATTGGCCACCAAAGGCATTTTGGCCTGTTAAGGGTAAGTAAACCCCAATTTTAACGGGTTCTTCTGCAGCCATGGCAGGGGCAGCGCCAAAGGTCATGAGGCCAAGGGCTAGTAAAAGCGCGCATTTAGCTAGTTTCATTGAAAACTCCTCAAAATGATTTTTGCACAGGGCGTGAACTTCTTCCACAATTCTGTACCTTGCTTTGTATACACTTTTGTCACCGGGCTTGCAAGGTATAGACGGTCTTTTACCACGTTTTGACTTATTTGTTAAAAATAGTTTGGTAATTCTTGTACAACCTTGGGCTAATGCGTGAAAATTCATCAAGCTCTGCCCCTAATTCCAATCCGGGAATAATGGCGCGTACCACAGGCATTTCCAAATCCTCGCTGCTTATATCCACATATAAAGGCGTATAACCGCGGGAAAGTAAAACACGTTCCAGCAGGGCCACATGACGTGTGGGGGATTCTAAGCTATAGTCGGGTAAGTCTTCTAAATACTTTTCTGGTAGGCCTTTAATGGCAGGGCCGGAAGCCGGACCGTTAGGATAAGGATAGGGCACTTCTGTTAAGGCAGAAAGAGCTGCTCTTTGCCCCGAAAGGCTTGCTCCTGTGGCGCGTGTGACTTTGCCTTTAGTATCCAGCACAAAGGCTTGATAGCAAGGTACGCCAAAATCTGTGGTAATATCCATAAAATGAATATGAATGCCGCGCGCTTCGTAATCTTCCAATAAAGCAGAAAGACGCTCGTCACGGGAGCGCAGTACAAAGCAACGCGCTCTATCGTAGGGCATGGTGGCCTCGGCATCGCGCTCCAGTATTTCTGTGAGCGCCGCCACCTTGGCCTCTGCAAGGCTATTGCCCGAAGCAAGGCCCGTAGAGCCTGGGTTCATCATGAGGGTGATTTCGTCTAAATTACTAAAGAGAAAGACGCATTGTGCCGGTACAAATTGGCTTTTATCACTGCCATCCAAGGTGGCTTCGCGTGCTTCTAGCCAGTACAGTGGTGCGTCATTATACGGCGCTTCCAGCGGTAAGGTGTTGGGATCTAAAGCCGCGTGTCCGGCGTTTACAAGTTCGCTGTAGCTTGCTTTAAATAAAGGAATGTTTCCCGCACGGCCTGTGATGGCGTTGTTTGTGGCGCCGGCATAGGCAGAGGCGCGTTCAATCATTTCCATGGAGTAAGAAGCTCTAGCATCTGCCACCGAAAGGCCGCGCCCATAGGTATTGGCTTGGCCCTGTAAACGAAAGGCATTGCGTCCGTTTTCCACCTGCATATCAATGGCCCAAGGACGTAAGAGAGCAATGGGGGAAAGAGAAGCCTCATGGCGCATTTCCACGCCGTCCAATACGGCATTTTCCACTAAGAGGCCCAGAGCGCGTTGGGCCGTATCCAAGGCCGGTGGGCGTGACCAAGCAGGGCCGGGTTTGGCGGCAAGTTCGGCATGGATTTCAGCTATGGACGGCTTGGCTGTGCTGGGAGATGCTTCGTTAGGGTAGAGTGCCGTTAAGCCTTCATCCTCTATTTCATCGGGATGAGGGAGTTTTTCGTGTTGGATAATATTGGCGGCGAAAAGTTTAGCCCAAGCTTGGTGGGCGGCTTTATCTTTGTGGGTATTCCAAGCAAGGTAGGGCAACGGTGTGTACTCTGTATAATTTTCGGGTAGGGCTATATTTGCTACGC
>CAYJPR010000162.1:0-796 GCA_964372075.1 uncultured Desulfovibrionaceae bacterium
GTCCGTGTGCCTTGTTTCTCAAAAAGCTCTATTTCCTTTCCGCCCTTCAATTAAATATACCAAAATTTCTAAAAATTTTGGTGGCCATAGAGAAGTGGGTACACCTGATTCCATTCCGAACTCAGTAGTTAAGCACTTCATCGCCGATGATACTGCAGTCTTTATTGTGGGAAAGTAGGCCGCCGCCAAATTTTTCCTTGAGGCCCTTGCTGCTAAAGCGCGAGGGCCTCTTCTTTTATGTAATAACATAGCCTACTTTCCCACCTTAGACCGCCGAAGGCACGCGCGGTAGCGCTGTAGCGAAAAGGCGGACAACAGCCCTCAAGTTCATCCAAACCCATCTGCTTACATAAAGATCTTCAGGGTGTGAATTGCTCCGTCACTACGTTTTTCGTAATGAATGGTGGGGAAATCTCTTCAGAATACCTACACAGAGTTAAAAAATCACCCTCAATTTCCTCGTGAAAATCATTAAAAAATCTATCTCAGCAGTCATAAAAAGTTTCTCCCCAAGAAATTTACTAGAGCATAATGTACTCATAGTAAGATATTTTCATTAAAATAGTTTGGCTTTGTAGAAAGTATATGGTAGGAGCAAAAAGTGTTGTAATAGTTGACTGGTACAACAAGTGCTGTGCATGGTTTATTAGGAGAGGGGAATTACTACTAAATGACTATTTTTAGAGTAAAGAGAAAAAAAACTTGTCTTAACTCTAAGAAATAGTTAGCTTGTAGTGAATATTGTTACAATGGTGGGATTTTGATTGAAAATTTTATTTAAGATTTTGTTGCCTGT
>CAYJPR010000162.1:951-3529 GCA_964372075.1 uncultured Desulfovibrionaceae bacterium
AAATGCTATATCCCTCGCTCAAACTGGTATTTTACAACCCTATCTTTCCCGAGATTTAGTTTTACGCAATGCCTATGCAGATGATGCTCGAAGCCGCATTGTGAATATGAAAAATACGTATTATTATGTAGATATAGGTATTGTTAGTCCTCTAGGCTTTATTTTAGATCACACCAATGAGTCTTTCATTGGCCAAGATATAGCTAAAGATCCTTTCTTTCAGCAAGCCATGACAGGCAAAGTTTCTATCTCTGCACCTTACAGGCATGATGGCATGGTAGTGTATGCTGTAGCCTCTCCCGTGTATTCCTTAGAAGATAACAGTATTATTGGTGTTGTGTATAATGTTACTAAGCTTACGGACACCATGAGTGAGCGTATGCATCTTGGTGAAAAAGGCTATCTTTTTGTGGCTGACAAGATGGGAACAGTCTTTATTCATAAAGATAGCACTCAAGTCTTGAAGAAATCTCTTTTTGAAAGCGATTGGGGTCGTGAAATTCTTGTGGAAGGCACAGGAAGTATTACTTTTACGGACGGTGAAAGTTCAAAATTAGCTTATTATGACGTTTTACCTGAAGCTCAATGGGTTGCTGCTGCTGTTGTGGACCTTGGTGAAATGGCCGCCACTGGTGAAAAGGTGCGTTTGGATGTTACCTTTATAACCATTATCATTCTTTTAATACTTGCTTGTATTATTTATCTTTTTGTAAAAAATATTGTGGATGCTTTGCTTAAGGCCGTTCAATATGCAGATCAAATTTCCCAAGGTGTTTTGGATAAAGATTTAGACTTAGGTGACTATGAGCTAAGTTATACTGACCGCATTAAATTTAAGCTAGCTGTATGGAAGGCCAGTATTCGTGGCCAAGAGATGGCCGCGGTTAATGCCCAAAAAGTGTATAATCTAGACCAATTAAAACGCGATGACGAGCTTGGCACTCTATATCATGCTTTGCAGGTAATGGTGGGCTCTATGCGCTCCATGGTGAAAAAAGCCGATGATGCCAGCCGTATGAAGAGTGAATTTCTTGCTAATATGAGCCATGAAATTCGCACTCCCTTGAACGCTGTTATTGGCCTTGCGCATTTGTACCTTACCTCTGAAGAAGATACAGGTAAAAAGCGTGACTATGTAGAGAAAATTGAGCTTTCAGGTAAAAGTTTGCTGGGCATTATTAATAATGTGCTCGATACCTCTAAAATTGAAGCTGGCATGTTTGAATTGGATCATACACACTTTGATATTCACGAAGTGGGTAAGCAGTTGACCAGTATTTATCAGGAAGTGGCCCATGTAAAAGGCGTGGATCTGAGCTTTGAAGTGGAGCAAGGCCTTAGGACCAGTTATGTGGGGGACCCTGTACGTTTAGGACAAGTGCTTAATAACTTAGTGGGCAACGCCATTAAATTTACGGAAAAGGGTTGTGTATCTGTGCGTGTGTTTGACGGTGCACAGCTTGCTGCTGGTCATGAATGCCCTGAAGGGCACGTGCCTGTGGGGATTGAAGTAAAAGATACCGGCATAGGCTTTTCTAAAGAGCAAGGCGAGCAGTTGTTTAAACCTTTTGCGCAGGCAGATTCTTCCATTACCCGCCGCTTTGGTGGTACAGGTCTTGGGCTTGCCATTAGTAAGCAAATAATTGAGCTTATGGGCGGCGTTATGTGCGTGGAAAGCGTGGTTAATGAAGGCAGTGCCTTTACCATGTATGTATTCTTAGAAATGGGGAAGGATACTAAGCTTACACTGGGCCAAGAAGGTGAAAGTGATGAAGATGTAGCTTTGCATGTAAATCTTAAGGGTAAGCGCATCTTGGTGGTGGAAGATAATATGATTAATCAGCTCATTATGGAAGAACTGCTCATGAAAACTGATGCAGATGTGTCCATGGCTGATAATGGTCAAATTGCCGTTGATATGACGCAAAAAGAGAGCTATGACCTTATTCTTATGGATATGCAAATGCCAGTTATGGACGGTATTCAGGCCACCAAAATAATTCGCGAGCAATTTGATGCGGAGCAACTGCCCATCATCGCTGTTACTGCCAATGCCATGAAGGAAGATAAGGACAAGGGTTTTGCTGTGGGATTAAATGACTACTTAACCAAGCCCGTGGACCCCCGTAATCTTATGTTAGTATTGCATCACTGGTTGTGCGAAAAATAAGCTTACGTAAATGTAAAATGAGAGCTCTGCTTTTGAAAAGAAGCAGAGCTTTTTTTGGCGCTAATACATCTGCTGGGCATGACCTTTTAGTCTGTATTGTCAATTTGAAAAGTAGAACTTTTTGTATATGAGTAAAATGGCCCAAAACCTAGTTTTGAGCTTGTTTTGTTTGTGAAAAAAAGTAAAAGACTTTGGTAACGCGCTTATTTTGTTGGAAAATAAAAAACCAAATGTTTGTTTTCACAAAGAACTTTTTTGCTTGATTTTATTCTGTGGCCTTTGATAGGGTCTCTTTAACAGAGCTATGGACAGATAAAAATGTCCACTTATCTGCAAAAAAATAAAGGGGAAAAATTATGAAAAATGAAAAAGTAGTTTACGCTGTTTTCGCATTTTGGAGCCTTGTTA
>CAYJPR010000163.1:0-3527 GCA_964372075.1 uncultured Desulfovibrionaceae bacterium
GTGCTCATGGCCTTGGTGGTGGGAGCGCTCTTTATGATTATTGTGGAGCGCAGAACAGCACCGCCCATTCGATATGCTACTTTGGACGATTTAGGCCCCAAAGAAGCCTTTACCATTGGTTGCTTTCAGTGTTTAGCGCTCTGGCCCGGTTTTTCGCGCTCGGCATCTACCATTATGGGCGGTATGCTCATGGGCGCCGGTAGGCAATTGGCGGCGGAATATTCCTTTATTGCCGCAGTGCCCATTATGGTGGCGGCCACGGGCTATGATTTACTGAAAAGCTGGCATATTTTAAGCAGTGATGACCTTGGCTTCTTTGCTCTTGGCATTGTGGCTTCCTTTGTGGCGGCTCTTTTAGCCATTAAGGGCTTTGTACGCTTACTTTCTCGCATCACCTTGATTCCTTTTGCCATTTACAGACTTATCATGGCACCGCTGGTATGGTATTTCATGATAGCCTAAAGGCTTAGAAAAAAAATTAGACTTTTTTTCAAAAAAAAGCTTGCCAAATGCCTCGACATTGGATAAAAGCATCTCTCGTTGGTAGCGCAAACTACCCACAAGGCTAGGTAGCTCAGTTGGTCAGAGCACACGGTTCATACCCGTGGTGTCGGAAGTTCAAGTCTTCTCCTAGCTACCAATAACTATTCGCCCTGTAAGATTTCTTACGGGGCTTTTTTTGTACGCATAGGTCTCATTCACGCTTCTTTAAAGGATAAAAATGGATATTCAAGAAATTTTTGAACGTAGGGACACACTTTTGGAACAGCTTTTTCATCTTTGGAAAGGCAGTGTAAAAGCTACGCACACTTTTTTGTCACAAAGGGAAATAGAAAACATTGCGCCCTATGTGCCACAAGGCTTGAAAGGAATACCACAGCTCTTTGTTACTTTTGATGAAGAGCAAGCTCCTATCGCTTTTATGGGCATTGACGGTGAGAAGATTGAAATGCTTTTTGTGAACCATAACAAGCTGCGTCAAGGTATAGGAAAAAAACTCATAGAACTAGCCATACAAGAGCATGGCTGTACAAAAGTATGTGTCAACGAGCAAAATCCTGAGGCCGTGAAATTTTATCAACACATGGGCTTTAGTACTACAGAGCGCTCTGAGCTGGATGAACAAGGCAATCCCTACCCTATTTTACATATGCAGTATTGAAAAAAACTAGTCTTATTTTTTTAATACTAAGCCCCGCATGGAAATAAAACCGTGCGGGGCTTAACTTTTGTATAGAGCTAGGCTCTTTTGTTCGTAGAGTTTACACCCACGCTATTAATAAGCACCCTTAGAATACGTCACTTCGTAACTGTGACTATACACCTCAAAAACAATGCCAAAGGGATCTTCCACATAACACATGCGGTAAGGTTTATCGTTGGGGTAGTATTCACGAATAGGCATACGTTGCTTACCGCCATGGGAAACAATTTTTGCCACAAGGCCTTCTATATCTGGGTCTTGTACAGAAAAGTGAAAAAGACCTGTATTGATAAATTTGAACTCTTCTCTTTGCTTGGTATTCTTTTCAAATTCAAAAAGCTCTATGCCTATATTGTTCGATGTTACCATATGGGCAATCTTAAAATCGCCATGGTCAGCACCAAAAACATCGTGACACATTATGCCTATGGCAGATTCTTTTTCTTCCTTTACCAAGGACGGCTGCATAACAACATACCAGCCCATAACTTCTTGATAAAATTTTACGGCTTCTTCTAAATTAGGTACAGAAAGTCCGATGTGTGAAAACGCTCTTGGATAAGTCATTGCTTAATCCTCCTTGTGTAATGTGAGTGAAATATATACTCACCAAAAGATTTAGCAATAACGTACTTTTTTGTACCTATCTAATTTTTTTACTTTTTAATCTAAAAGATGGATATTATTTTGCTGAGCATAGTCTTTTGCAAAGTCGCAAAAACTATTCACTATGGGAATAAGCATGGAATATTGTTCAGAAAGTGAATATTCAACGCGCAGGGGCAGCGTTTGAAAATCATGTCGCAATAAAATACCGCTTTTTTCCAACTCTTTTAACTGTGTAATCAACATCTTATGCGTAATATCGGGAATAGCTTTTTGCAACAAGGAAAATCGGTTATCCCCGTGTAAAACATGCCACAAAATACGCATCTTCCACTTACCACCAAGCAAATCCATAGTAAGCAACAATGCACAAGGGTATTCTTTTTTTATTTTTTCCATGCATAGCCTCCATATTGCATAACTAAGACTACGCGAAGTCTCGCACAACCTCAATGACATGAAGTAAGTCAAAATCGCGCACAATATATTTTCAATACATCTTAAAACCATATTCCTTATAAAACTTTCTTTCGAGGATTTTTTATCATACAACCTGCTCCAACTCGCCATGTCCTAGCTGAGTGAGCGTCATTGCGTTCACTTTTTCTTTGTAGTAAATGTATACAACGTTTAGGAGGAAGAGTCATGAACTTAGAACTAGTTAAAAGTAATATGGAAAAAAGAGGCTATACCGTTTCTATTTTTGAAAATACGCAAGAAGCGGCCAATTACTTAACAAACAGCATTGTTGATACTACCATAGGCAGTGGCGGAAGTATGACTTTAGAAGCACTTAATATCTATGATGCTCTATGCGCTAAGAATACCGTATATTGGCGTTCAAAGTGCAAGAGCGAGCAAGAAAATAATGCCGCGGTCATGGCGCCTGTGTATTTGACCAGCGCCAATGGCGTTACAGAGTCCGGTGAGCTTATAAATATAGACGCTACGGCCAATCGTATTGCCGCCACAAGTTATGGCAAAGAGCGCCTTATTTATGTTATTGGCCAAAATAAAATTTCTACCAATCGTGAAGAGGCCATGCACAGAGCCAAGAATATTGCCTCGCCACTGAATGCTAAAAGGCTTGGCAGAAAAACCCCTTGTGCGGTGAAGGCCGATAAATGTTATGACTGTAATAGCCCTGAGCGTATTTGTAATATGACCAGTATTACAGAAAGAAAACCCGGCAGTATTAAGGTGCTGGAAGTGCTTATTGTAAAGGAAGAGTTAGGCTTGTAAGAGTTTAGAAGGAAAGGGTATGGAAGAGACCATACCCTTTTGAGACAATGCTATACAAAAAAGCTCACAGCGCAATAAACCAAAAGCAAGGACATAATGCCATTAGTAACCTTGGCATGTTGCGAAAAAAGCTTGGTAAAGAGGGAGCCAAAACCCGACCAAAGCAAGGTGCAAGCAAAGCCAATAAAGGCCAAGAGCAAGGCAAAGGTAAAGAGCCATAGGGGTTCTTCTTTGTAAAAGGGCAATATATACACTTGCATGGAAACAATGCCGTAGACATAGATTTTAGGGTTAACGAATTGCAAAATAAAGCCCGTCATAAAAGTGGCATTGCCTTTTTTCTCTTCAATATTTCCATCACTTTTCCATGTCATATAGGCAAGATAAAGAATATAGGATGCGCCCACTATAAGCATGGGCGTTTGGATTTTAGGAATAAGGGTAGACAATACATTACAAAATATGGCGCAGGCTA